>NZ_PJBZ01000153.1 GCF_002835995.1 Psychromonas sp. Urea-02u-13
TTAAGCGGACAAAAATTGTTGGCTATAATTTTGTGAGGAACGAACAATAGCCAACTGTTTTTGTTCCGTTTAAAGTGCTTGTTAGTTGAGTTTGGCGGTAATAATTACCTAATGAAACACGATAACTAATATTAGAAAAACTATCTAGTAACCTCTTGAAAAACTAAGACATAATTCAACTAAACAACACACTCGTGATTACATTTGAAAACTAGAAACTAGAATGACGCCATTATAAAATAAGCGGAGCTAATGGAGCTGAGAGTTCTGGTTAACTAACGAGTTAAACTTTGCATCAGACGACTATTAGCGACAACATATTTTGGCGGAATGAACGCTCTACAAACTGAAGCCACAAGGCAACGGCTTTGATGATTACAAAGCTCAAAAAATTACCAGTAATGCTACGCAGAAAGAATTACCAACCTCAATTTTAAAAACCAACTAACGCCGCATTAAGCGGACTAAAATAGTGGGTTATAATGTGTAGCGAAGCGAAACGTAACCCACTGTTTTAGTTCCGTTTAAATGCCTTGTTATGTGTTTATGCCAACTGTAGTTGCTGACGTTTCTTTTTGCACTTACAGCAAAGCTTAGATAATAAAGAAAACCACTCATCGTTGGAGTAATTTGATACCTTCAAGTCACCTAAAGCCTTCGGATGACACCAAGTAGCCAAAGCCTCTAGAGAGCTAACTTTTTCAACCAAAGTTCCACAGAGATAACTATTATATTGTTGTTCAATTTCGTCATAAGCACGTAATTGATTAGATGCTTTTAGCTCAGAAATTATTTGTTTGAGTAACTCTTCCAATGACATATTTACGAAAGCTCCAATGACACATAACGCCCACATTAAGCGGACTAAAATTGTTTGCCAAACTTGTGAGGAACGAAACATGGCAAACTGTTTTAGTTCCGTTTAAATTGCTTGTTAGCTGTTTAACTTAGCTAGTTTAAATGCATCGTCTATTTTTCCTAATTGAAACATGCTTACCACTGCGAATACAGCAAGTGCAAAAGTTAAAAGTCCAGACATCAACACCCAAAACATATTTGCTAACCCCAAACTACTTTCAAACCAACTACTATTTGTATAGGTGGTATGGATGATGGTTATTGGAAAAATAGTTAACATAGAAAATAACAGATATAAGAAAGCAAACTTAATATCTTGAAAGTAAATATTAATACCAAACACCTTTTCTTTTCCATATTGTTCTTTTAATAAAAACGTTTTCCCACTATTTGATACTTTTAAAAAACGTCTCCCTTCCAGATATAAAGCAAGTACTTTAGAAGGAGACTTGTACTGTAAAATGGCTTTGATTTCATCAAACGTAAACACTTTCCCAAATACAGCAGAAAATGCTTGCTCAGTTGAAAATTTTTGCCGAGCATTAGGTTTATTTAGATTATATTTAAGAATATTATTAATTAGTTCAATTTTTTGAAGACCGATCTTTTTTCTCTCAAAGTGTTGAGAGAATAAAAACCTAAGTGCCCCTATAACTGCAGATATGCATATGATACCTAAGATTATCTCTGGAAAATTTTTGGCAATTTCGTTCAAAACAGTAACTCCTGAAAATCACACTGACAGCTAACGCCTTAATAAGCGGATAAAAATGGTTGGTTAAAATCGCGAAGCGATGACCAACTGTTTTATTCCGTTTAATTAACTTGTTAGGTTTAAGCCCACAACAGCGGGCGTAAACCTATTAAATTTTGTTAATTCTAGTAACCCGCTGACTGACGAATTTGCTATAAAAACTGAACAAATCAGTTAATGAGTAACTAGCTAATACTTTGAATTTTAAAGTTAAACGCTGAACTAAGCTACAACATAAAATTGATTTAAACGTAACTTGTGAATCAATGCAGAAATTGGGATAGAAAACTCATAAATCCATTTTCACAAACAGAGTGCCAATCTAACACGATGGAAAAATCACTCTGTAATTAAACGATGTAAGCAACATTAAAATTTCAGATTCTCAAGTAAACCTAACGCCTAATTAAGCGGACAAAAATTGTTTGCCAAACTTGTTGAGGAACGAAACATGGCAAACTGTTTTTGTTCCGTTTAAATTTCTTGTTAGGCAATTTCACTCATAGGAGACTTTGATTTTATCCAGTGTATCCAGATGGAAATTATTAGTAACATTGAGTTATTAGCTATCATTATCCAGGGTCTTAATTCCATAGGGAAAATACTAGTTACAAAAGGAATAATAGATATTGAAAACCCAATTGTTGTTAATATAATCGAAGGATATAAGAAAAAGAATCCCCAATTTTGCTTTTTAAATAATCCTACCGCAGATATAAATAACAATATTACCCATACGATTATTAGTAAATTATTAGTAAATTATTAGCTAGAGTTAATCCAAACGAACCTATCATCGATAATATTTGCCAATTAACAAGTAACGTAAGAACAAGAAAAAACGAAATAGCGCTCTGTCCATATTTAGATAATGAATCTTGCATATTTACCTCTGTTGCCTAACGCCGCACTAAGCGGATTAAAACAGTTGGTTATAATTTGAGAGGCACGAACGAAACCAACTGTTTTAATTCCGTTTAAGTGCCTTGTTATGAGTATATTATTCTGCATCAAGCTCTATTAAGTATGCCGGAACAATTTTCTTTAATGGCTCTACCCCATTTGCCTTAGATGTCGGAAAATCATGACGAATCAGAGTCTTATTTACCACTCTCAGCTTAAGACCTGAAGCAATCAGTAATTCTTTTTCATTTCCCAGCTCTCCATCCAACGAAAAAATATAGGCTTTGGTTTTAGGATTTGTTATTTTTATAACAGCGAGATGAATTTCTCCTCGATCAAATGCTTTACCACGCCAATCAGCGTTTCGAATTGCGACTTGTGGGCATAAGCTAGTTGAAAGAGGTCGACAAGTCTTGAATGTATCACCAACATTGTTTGGGATATAACCTCCATGATAAAGGTATTGTCCATTAGGTAATAACCTGCCATATGTAGCAATATCATTAGACACAAGATCAAAATCACAAGATGGATAGAGGTGTTTATAAGCGGATATAAATTCAGGATCTTCCGTCGGCATAGCTGACAAATTTATTTGAAAATGTTGAGAGTTCCTTAGGTATCGGTCAATATGAAATTCAAGTCGATTGTTGCTAACCTCATTGATCATATACACCGCTGCCGCGCGATAGTTAGACAGCTCAGATTTTAAAGATAATTTAACCGAACGAGGTGGAGGATTACCTAATGTTATTTCCTCAAGCATTTCTTCTTGTGTAGGGTTTCTCTCATTCCATTCCTGATAAGGGGGAGAGAAAGAATCCATCAGTAAAAAACTCATATTAATACACTCCACTTGATAAATGACTATACAACTACAAATACTCATAACGCCCACATTAAGCGGACTAAAATTGTTGGCTAAAATGTGTAGCGAAGCGAAACTGAGCCAACTGTTTTAGTTCCGTTTAAATTGCTTGTTAGGTTTAAGCCCACAACAGCGGGCGTAAACCTATTAATTATTGTTAATTCTAGTAACCCGCTGACTGACGAATTTGTTATAAAAACTGAACAAATAAGTTAATGAGTAACTAGCTAATACTTTGAATTTTAAAATTAAACGCTGAACTAAGCTACAACATAAAATTGATTTAGACGTAACTTGTGATTCAATGCAGAAATTGGATTATCAAACTCAGTAAACCAGTTTCACAAACAAAGCTTCTCTTTAAATGCGATGGAAAAATTACTATTCAATTTAATAACAAAACCACCATTAAAATTTCGGATTCTCAAGTAAACCTAACGCCT
>NZ_PJBZ01000154.1 GCF_002835995.1 Psychromonas sp. Urea-02u-13
TTACGGGATCATTATTTTATATATTAAGCTTAGTTCCTTCGCGTTTTCTTCATAATAATTTTGAAAGGTGTCGATTAACATATTTTAAAAATGATCAGCATTTATTGCCAACCACTATTAATTCGGGTAATCCATCGAGCGTGGCCAAACAGATTTTAAATAACCCTGGCTTTATTGTAAATACTTATGAAATATCAACGCTTTTAGGTGGGAGTAAATCTCCTGAAATTGAAGATTTTATTGCGTCTTATAGTAGGTGTAGAGATGTCAATATAGATGTTTACCTCAATGAGGTAGGGCTTCAAAAGAAATCTCGTATTGTAGCAATTAATGAAAAATTACAGTTGAAATCTATTCATAATATTCTTGGTGAAATTAATGATTAATTTTTTAAAAAAAGTGTTTTTAGAGCGTGACTATATTATTTCGAATCAACATATTACTGATGAATATTTTGATATTACCTTTATCGAAGGAAATATAAGTGTAAATAAAGAAGAGTATTATTTGCTTGTTCAGTCGAAAGGTATTTTAGATGATTGCATAAAGTTATTATTGGAAAAAAAAATAGAAGAGTTTGAGTCAAAAATAAAACCAATTAAAGCTGGTGCGATTAAAAACTGTACATTGATATTGTGTGCTGAAGCTAATAGTTTGGATATTTCAAAAGTTTTGATGTTCGAAGAAGACCCTTTTTCATTTAAAAAAAATGTTATTACTTATACACAATCTCAATTAAGTAACTTAATTGAGATTGTTGGAGAAGAGAGGTTTAGCGATTCATTTATAGGCTTAATGCTTTCGGCTTCTAACGGAAAAAAATTCGATTCTTTTAAAGAGGGGAAAATTAACAATCATGATTACTATAATTTAATCATGATGTTAATGATTAAATTGCCTTTTTTAAAATATAGTAACAACGCTGCTGAGTTATATGATGTTGAAAGCGTAATAAATGCAAATTTGAATAGCTCTCAGCTACCAGTCAAAGAAAATTGTTTGTCATTAAGTCTTGATGATTTAAACGACGATGAATTAGTTAAAATAATTTTAGATTGGGAGAAATAGAATGAGTTATAAATTAATTGAAGTTAAAGTTAAAAACTTTAAGCTTTTTGACCAGGATGAATTTACTGTTAATTTAGACTCTGAACTTATAGTTTTTGATGGGCCAAATGGTTATGGGAAAACCTCAATCTTTGATGCTATTGAACTAGTCCTTACTGGGAATATTCGTCGTCTTGTTAGTGTTGATAGTCGGCAAGTGCCTACTGATATTGTTGTTGCCTATAATAACTCAAAAGATGTTACTGCCAGCTGTAAATTACGAAATGAAACAACTGGAGAAATAATAATAGTATCAAGAGTATTGAAAGAAATTCCTCCTGCACAAGCTAGTAAAATCAGTAATTTCATGCAGTTGTGGAATACATTTATTACTGTTAGTGAAGTAACAAAAGAAATTTCTCAAATAAATTTGGAAAAGTATCTTAATGCTCCAAACCTTTTCCATAATTACTCTTTATTTCACTATGTAGAGCAAGAAGATACTTTTCACTTTTTGAAATCCAAGAATGAAACTGAACGTGCAAAAGCTTTATCACACTTATTAGGGGATACTTCTAAACTTGATAGAGAATTTGTTAAGTTAACTAAATTTGAAAGTCGTCTTAAAAGAATAAAAAAAAGCTATGCAGATCGTCTAGCAAAGTTGAAACCAGAAGATAGTGCTACAGAAGCAAAGAAAGCTAGTATTAATGAAATAAAATATCGACATCTAATTCATTGGAACAATACTTCTTACGCATGGGATCGCAGTAATTTATCGTCAATTACTGAAAGTGAAAAAAAACAATTTTTAACTGCGGTATATGCAATAGGTAAATTAGTTAGACATCGTGAAGTATTCTTACAAAATAGATTATATGAAAAAATAAGTGAAGAGGGGCCTATTCTTCTTTCATATTTACAACACTATAATCACTTAAGTAACTATAAAAAAATCAAAGAATCAGTTAATTTAAGCAAACAATTAAACCACTCTTTAATGATTATTGCGACTGGTGATTTGAATAAAATAAAATTTGAATTTACTCAAGATCATATACTTAATTTACTAAGTTTAGATTCAAATGGACAAATGTTTAAGCATTTAGATACGTTAATTTTGTTGTCCAATAAAAATAGCTCTCTTGATGATTTGTATGGTGAGATTGTAAAATATAGAAAACAATTAGTTATAGTAGCCAAAAAAGTGAATCCTACAGATAAAAATTGTTTATTATGCGGTAGTTTATTTGAATCAAATGATGACTTATTAAGTGCCTTTTTAGATAAAGAAAAATTGTTAACAAGTCTGTTAACAATAGAAGGTAGTGAAACCCAAAAATTACGAGATATATTTACAAATGACTACTTAACACCGTTATCTGAATTTATTAATTCTAAACTACCTACTACTATATATAGCCCAGATTTTATTCACTCTATAGACAATGCATTTCATTTAAAAAGTAGGTTGGATACTTTAAACCAATGGCTTAAAGATAATTCAGTTGTGGTAACTGATTTGATTACCGCTGAGAATGATTTATCAATTAGCCAAACGCATGAGAATAGTAGTAAATTTAAAGAAATGATCTTAGCGAAAAGAGTCCCTCTAAACTCTGCTTATATTGAAGCAAATGAATTATATTCTTTTGAGTCAACGTACCTATCAATATTTTCTAACTCAAAATCTAATCTATTATCTATGGATATTAACCATGTTAATAATAAAAGAATTTTTATAGAAAATTCTTATCAAGTTTCTCAAAATGCACGGCAGTTAGAAATTCAGGTGTTAATGGGGATAATTCCTATTTTTGATAAAAAATTGGAAACGATAAAAGAAGTTAAAAATTTATACACTACTGAAATTGGAAAATATAGAAAAAAACTAATTAAAGATGTTGAAATCCCATTCTATATCTACTCCGGTAAAATTCTTCAATCACATCAATTGGGGCAAGGTGCGGGTATATTTATTAAAGATAAAAATGGTGGAGAAGTATTAAAGAATATAAAATTAGTTTCGGATTGGAATAGTGACCATGATGTATTGAATATGATGAGTTCTGGTCAAATATCAGCTATCGTAATAGCACTATTATTATCATTGAATAAAATATATTTAAATGGAGTTAAAACTCTTTTGATTGATGATCCTGTTCAATCTATGGATGAAATTAATATGATTTCATTATTAGAGTTACTGCGAAATGATTTTAATGATTTACAGCTAATAATTTCAACACATGAGCCTGATGTCGCAAAATATTTCTTATATAAATATTTAAAATTTAATAAATCAGTAGCACAAATAAATTTAATGAAACGTACTGAATGTTTATTACCATATTCTAGAAATGAGCATTTAGTAACATCGATTACCTAATGTAAATCCGCTGAGGCATTGTTTTCGATATCGCAATAGAGGACACCCGCATCTTTTTGACTGAGCTTCGCAATAGAGGACACCCGCATCTTTTTGACTGAGCTTCGCAATAGAGGACACCCGGATTAGCAATAGAGGACACCCGCATCTTTTTGACTGAGCTTCAAGAGTAACCTATCATAGCAATAGAGGACACCCGCATCTTTTTGACTGAGCTTCAAGAGTAACCTATGGTTAAATAAACAGCATAGGTTTTCCTTGGAGGTTTTATGACACAATCCCGCGACACGCAAAGCAATAGAGGACACCCGCATCTTTTTGACTGAGCTTCAAAAGCAAAAGAGCAATAGA
>NZ_PJBZ01000155.1 GCF_002835995.1 Psychromonas sp. Urea-02u-13
CCTTTTAAATCAAAGGTTCCTTGTCCAGGAATATATAAGTGCTTATAAACTTGGTAACCTGAAGGTATTTTGTCCTCCATGTGTGTTTCCATGATCGCGATATTCGTGCGGCCGTTTTCAAAGCTAGCTCTGCTCTTTAACGTGTCATATTTGTGATGTTCAGGCCTTTCATTTGCTTCAATGTTGGTACGATTATTCAACGTACCATCAAAAAACAAAGCAATACGAATTTTTATCGGACTCTTTTCTTTGTCTTCTGGCGCTTTATCTTCTTCAGGCGGAGTACAAATAGCAATACCTTCACACATTTCCGTCATTTAAATATCCTTATTCCTATAGCGTTTACTAAGATTATTTAACATTTACTTTCTCAACAATTAAGACACCGCGCTTGGGCCCATCGGATGAACTATATACCAGGTGAGTGTCGATAGTTTTTGTATTCCACAAATCATGAGCAGAGAGCGCAATTAACATGGTGCTTGTCGCGGCCCCAATATCGCCATAACATTCAGCTGGATGCTTGATTTCAACTTGCTCTGATAAAAAAGGATTATTACGCATTTGTGCCACGGCAAGCTCTTTTGCCCAATGATGTTCGCCATTAAGGCTACTGTATATAGTCGAAATTTTTTGTTTAATCGGAGATTTAAGGGCGCCTTTAAAAGCGAGATATAACCCCTCGCCTTTATAAGGTAATTGGCTGTTTAAGTGGCCTTGTTCTTCCGATATACCAGGAGGAGCAATAGAAATAGCCTGATTGTTTTTAATTAATGCTAATTCAGGTTTCTTAGTCAACACTAAATACGCAGCGCCCTCACCAGCAACAAAACCATCAGCATTATTCATATAAAGTAGGCGATCTTCTGCATCAAGTTTTTGGATTAACTCTTCATCGATGTAACTATCACTGCCACCGACGATAAAATAATCATGTTCAGAATCGTATAAGTAATTAAAAATCATATCGATAGCTTCAATGCTTGCAGGGCGCCCTGAGCTTAAACTGCGGGTGAGTTTACTGTCTATCCAAGGTGACACATGATCAGCGAGATTATCTGTTAACGAACTTAAATCGGTTTTGTCATAGGGATATTCACTGTGTGCCATAATAAACGGTACCGCTTTGTCACTTTTAAGCTTTGAACAGGCTTCTTGTAACGCGATAGTGGCCATAATGGTGATGCGATCATGGCGCATATTAAATCGATTACCTTGATCTAATTCTAGCCCCGTTTCTATTTCAATTTTATTGAAAATATCATCTGAAATTAATGCAAGCTTTAAAGGCTCACCGGTATGGCTATCAAAGTCAGACAATACATATCCGCTCACCCCCGCTTCAACTGCTGTAACCGTCATTTGAGTATTAAAACCGACAGGAGAAATCACCCCAATACCTGCGATATACAGCTTTTTATCAATACTCATAGTGCAGGTACCTTCGCTCTAGTATTTGGAAATTGTATACTAGGTACATTTAGTGCCAACTCTAATGCAGCCGCATGGCGTTGACGTTGTGTACCATTATTAACAACACTTTTAAGCCAATCTCCAGAGATAGTTTTTCCTAATAGGTACCTTTGGCCAAGCATGAAACGCTGCCCATGAGTTCGCCACAAAGCAATCACTTTTTGTTGGTCAGGATAAGGCAAGTTTTCATCCTCATCTAAGCCAATATCGTCATCTTCATTTTCATTTTCATCGCTTGGATGCAATGGATGTAGAATAGGTGCTTCAATTGCTAAATCATGCTTTTGCAAATCAGCCCCAGTAATAAATACAAAAGACTCAGCAGCTAATTTTGCCAGTTTTCGGTCTGACATCTGTTTAATAAGCCAATTAACCGCATGTACATCACCTAATACGCCCGTCGCTTTTATCACCACTCGATTCAGCGCTTCATTTTGAGCCAATTCAGAAATCCACAAGCGGGCTTGTTCAATGGATAACTTCCTAAAAACGAGCTGCACTGCAATCTCTTGATAACAACTCGCAGTATCAAATACAAACGGCTTTAATTGCATGAGCGAATCGGTACTACCAAGTAAAGTGGCAGACCAAAGCCCCCAAAATCGAATATTCTCATTGTCATGCTGAATCGCAAGTTCTAAAGCAGGCATACAATCTTGACGTCGCAACTCCCCTACTAGTCTGAGGGCACGGCCATAAAGCAGTTCATTTTCAAGACACTCTTTCCTTTCGAAAACATGACTTAATATTGCCCCCGGATCTTGACGTTTAATACTACAAGCCGCTATGCCCAGCAACTTATGCTGCATATTTTTGCCATTCAAGAATCGAGAGATCCACGGCGTAACAATTTCATTGGGAAGCCAGCCCAATGCAGAAATTAAACCTGCAGTACTACTCTGTGATTTTAAACCTACTTCAACAGCACGCTGTATTTTCAGTGGCTCATGGCTTCTCATGGCAACGACCATTGCGGTGAATACTTCTCCAGGCTCTTCAAGGTCAAGTGCCTCTTCACAAACAGACCAACCAATGTCAACGGTACTCATTAAACCATTTAACTGAGCATCTATGCGCTTTTCTAACGCTGAGATATCGCCCCTACTATAATGAGGCTGTTCGATTGCGATAGAGCGTAACAACCATAAAAAAGACGCGTCAGTACAATACTGCTCATAGATATCTCGATAAGCAGGTTGTTTATGTAAAAAATCTGGAATACTTAATTCTTGCATCAACTAATACTCAGCCCATAATATTTTTTTTATTATGAAATAATGGATCACCCATTCGACATACGTTTTTACCTTCAAACTTCACATCAAAGGAGTACATCATAAACTCGCACTCAGCTTCAATTTTGCCACTAATAATCCCTTTTTTATTTCCAGCTTGATCACCGGTACTTTTTGTATAGATAGCGCCTTTTACCATTGGCATTTGGCCATCAGTTTTCACTGATTTCGGGCCTTTATCTGTATCAGCAGATGCACCAATATTAGGGTAAGGGATTGGTACAACTGCGTTGCCAATTTGTGTTAAGCATACATCGGGAAAAACAATACTTTTACCACCACTGCCTTTATGCGCGATACCTCGAGTATTTGTAAAAGTTGTTTGTGCCATTCTTTTCTCCAATCCTTAACGAGATAATTTGACTTCAATCTCTTTAATCTTTAATAGGGTTTTATCACACTCAAAATGTGCTAACCAAACCATTGATAACAATTGTTTATTTGGCTCTAACGTCAGTGTTTCGATATTCAGCTTTAGAGGTATCTGTTTACTGCCCATATTAGCCTGACATAACATTTTTACTTGTGGCACAGTAAGCTGAATATCCCCAGCTGGGTGCATATTCTTAATTAAAATAGGCTCACCACCTTGTAAATAACCAGGGTATACCAAGTCTGAATGTGCTGCATTTAAAAAACGTTTATCAAAATCGTCAGGTAAGTACGGTGCACGTGTTGTTTGCCAAACTTCGTCATAAGTACCAGCCCACTGCCTACGAGGTAACCAGTTACCACTGCAAGGCGCAAAACCAGCTGG
>NZ_PJBZ01000156.1 GCF_002835995.1 Psychromonas sp. Urea-02u-13
GAGGCTTACAGAGAAACCATGAATAACAAAGGAACACCCAAGAAAAAACAAATTAAAGCAACACCTAGCAAAGTATCCTTAGACTTGTCCTTTGGTATTTTAGGTTTCACTAAACCACTACATTTCCAATGTTCATTCGACCAGTTCTTTATATCTTTAGGGAGATCAGGCTGGCTTTGTACTAAAGCATTTACCTCTCCCATAAATTCTTTACACCAATTTTTGTATTTTCTGCTTTTATTTAGAGTATCAATAATAACGATAGGCATAAGAAGCAAGATAGCACCGTATGTTATAATGATTACCCACTTTAAAAATAATGCAGGAATTTCTGGAAGGTATTCATATAAATACATATTTTGGCTTTCTTGAGAAATTAAAGATGAACGAGTTACTGTACCATCAATAATTTCTCGTTCATTAATTTGAAGATCAGGCGCAGTGACTTCCTCTGTTTGGGATATATATAATAATATTTCTGTTGCTTCATTTGCTTTCCATTGCAAAAACTTCAAATTTAAATTATCAGAAATATTTTCAATTGTAAATTCATCAGAACTCAAAGAGGATTCTAGTATTTTATAACCGCTAGTAAGCTTTAGGGTTATATGATCTTTAATAAGGCTACTCCTTTCACCGCTCCCTATAATTGAAGTACTACCAATATTAGTAATCACATAACGTAATTGCCATAATTTACTGATCGGTTCACCATTATAAATATAACTAGATTTCAAGCCATCTACGTTAATTGCACGAGTCAAAAGATCGCGAGAGACAAGCTTCAGTTCAATCTCATTATTCGGTGTCCTCAACTGTAACCCTGCACTTACAATTGTAGCGATTGCGGAAATCCATAATAAAGCATGAAATATTTTCTTCACCAAACTCTCACTCTGATAATAATTATTGATCTTTCCATTATACCGCATAGTAAAAACTTGTTATATAAGAACATACTTACGATTGCCTCATAACGCCGCATTAAGCGGACTAAAATAGTGGGTTATAATGTGTAGCGAAGCGTAACCTAACCCACTGTTTTAGTTCCGTTTAAATGCTCTTGTTATGTGGCGACTAAAAGTCGGGCTCGATTAAACCGTAATTAATAGAGTGTGGCGTGTCTACAACTTCAACACTCTTTACTTCAAAATCGTTTACATTACCATCTAGTTGCCCTGAAATTGTAATTAACAACTCAGTTTCAAAATCAACTTTAGTTTGAGCAGTAACACCACCAATTGACATATATTCACAATTGATTGGGTCTTCCGCTGATAATGAAAACTCACCTTCTGCATTAATTGTAATAGAGGCTTGCCCCTCAAGCACAATCAATTCTTTAGCCACATCGATTATTTTAAAATCAGGATCTAAAATCAAACTATCAAAACTAGTTGTTGAGCCCTCTGGCACCCAATAATATACAGAATCAGCTTCTTGATCAGGAGTTAAATCGTATAACTCATCTTCTAGGTGACTTTCAATTTGCGATAAAAAATCGAATGCTTCATCTGCGTAGAGGGCTTCACTTAACATATTCTTTAATGCAAACGGAGCATTAGCTTGGTTGAAAATAGCCAAGCCCTCCGCTAAGTTACTTTGGCAATCAATACGCTCAGATAATTTACAAAATGACTCCCAGTCACCGTCTTTGGCAATAGCGAGAATTTTCTTGTTTTTTTGCTCAGCCCATTTCTCTAATGCCATTAATGCTATAGCATCAGGAAATTCATTCTTTTTTTTACCTGTTTCAGAAAATGGAGGTTCATTGTTAAAATATTTATTAACTAACTCTCCAACAGATATAAAATCGTTACTTTCAAGAACCCAAGCCCCTGAAGAGTCTATAAAATTATCCAATCTTAATTTTGCAAGATTTTCAATTTCATCACTATTAATTAAATGCTGTTTAGCATCATTTAATGCACTGCCATCGAAAAACAAATGATCACTTGCATCATTGATTGATTTTTCCAGTGCGTTTCTCGCAATTTTGATTTTCTTTTCTAAATGAGACTGAATTTCATTTTTTACAATGTCAGGCATTATGAAATCAATTGGACCATCTTTAAATTGCTTGAGCTTGCCAAGCATCCCAGATTCAAGTCTTAGGGCATTTCCATCAAAAATTGATGTATCAATAACAATGGCATCGTACTTTAAATTTATTTGAGTTTCATTCATATGCACTCCAGGGTAATAAAATATATGAATTGCCACATAACGCCGCATTAAGCGGACTAAAATAGTGGGTTATACTGTGTAGCGAAGCGGAACGTAACCCACTGTTTTAGTTCCGTTTAAATGCCTTGTTATGTGTTTTTAAATTAAAGGCATAAAGAAGCTATAAATAAAAATTATTCACTAGAGTATGCGCCAATAACTTTATTTTGACTATTCAACCAAAGACCACATTTAAAATTTACCACTAGTATATTTCCTTCATAATTATCCTGAGATGGCTTATTAACCTTTGCTTCGGGAAATGTCCAGCTAGATGTCGTTTTATAAGGTGAAATTGGCTTTACAACAAATGCTAAATTTCCAGAAGTCTTGATTAATTTTGCATTCTCTGGCTGCACATTAAGTGCTCCCAAATATTCATTATCTTGGTATTTAGGGAATAGCCCAGATTTAAGAAAATGTAATTTCCTAGGATCCACTAAAACATCTACACTATAGTTTGTTTCTTTAACTTGAACTTTAACGCCAAATGAATTAGAAGCACTATAAACAGAAGAGCTAATTTTCTTTCTATCAATTACAGAAAAATTTTGACTCATCATGTCAATATTAACCTTTGGATTAGCATTACGGCTAGCCAACCAAATTCCAACATTCATATTATTAAAAGCAAACTGTTTTATGCCTAATTCTTCTCTATCAGCATTGTAATAAATAAAATTATCGCCATCATTTCGTTCTGCTTTTTTGAAAATCAAAATCTCATTAGGAATAAATGAATCACTGTTCTTTTTTTTATAATCAGCGCTTGTTTCAAATTCCCCCTTAGGCTCTAAAACTTTCAGCATTTTATATGCTTGACTAAAACTTACCGGGGATACTGTTTTGTTCAGGTAACCTGAACAAAACAGTGAAAATGCACTGTTGCTATAAAAAACAGCAGATAATATAAAACTAAAATAGGAGTAACTCCGCAACTTAAAACTATCCATAACTACACCTTCTTATGATTTTATTGAAACCTACTTAAAATAAACTGACACA
>NZ_PJBZ01000157.1 GCF_002835995.1 Psychromonas sp. Urea-02u-13
CAATATTTTTAGAGAATAAACAGGCATTTCGTTTGTTGTTATCTATTTCAGAAATCTATTTTTGATTAATATCGCCGAATCAAGAAAGGGATGTCCTGTTTTACTACAGGGATACTGTCGCCGAATCAAGAAAGGGATGTCCTATTTTACAGGTTTGCGAGAAAGGGATGTCCTATTTTACAGGTTTGCGTAACTCGTGAGTATAGAACCATATGAGCGTAAGCACCAAAGTATAATTTCTGGTACGAAGTGTTTCCATTTGAAGTCTGGGTTAGTCATTGAGTCAAAAAATTAGATGGAAAAAAAAGGAATTTTGAGCCGATACTACATTTTTGCAACAACCCCTTCTTTGCCCCCAGAATACCACTTATTTCAATCCTTGATTGGAGCGTTATTGGGTGGGATGGTTCATTACATTAACCCATAATTGTCACGTTATTAAAATTATACCCTTCATCACCTACTAATGGTATGTTATATTATATCGATCAATACGGCGTACTGTTTTTTTTGTAATTAGAAAGGTATCATAATGAAAAAATATATTATTACACTGGGTCTTCTTATCATTTCTAGAGGCGCTTTTTCCAATGAGCAGTGTTACGACATTATTCCCGATGGCCCGATGCAAGAACTTAATGCACCAAACATATCAATGTTGGGGAATGGCGATATTTATGCGAATGGTGTTATGCAAGCACAGGTTAAAGTTAATTATGAGGCAAGCACTGGATTTTCATTTGATAGTGTTACCCTATGCGATGCATATACAATGAAACCTCTTCAAGAAGAGCAGCAGTGGGAAGTGAGTGAGCATTCTAATGGCTACCTACATGAGATTCATACCAATAGCTCTCAAGTACCAGAAGAGCAAATTTTTCCTTCTGATTGGGCTCCGAAAAATGCAGTTAGATATTTAAGTAAAGCAAACGATATAGCGAGTAGCATAGAAGTTTGCGCTGTTGTTTCTGGCAGACAAAATAATGGAGAGATAATTGCAAAAACAACATGTCTCGGTGATCATATATCAAGTGTACCAATTACTGCCCTAAATACTCCAACGATTGAATTTGAATTAGTAAAGAATAAATTTCGAGACTCTAAATATCATAGAGCTTTCGTATATGAGCTTCATACTAAAAATATCGATGTGGATATGAGAGAGATTAAATACGAAAGGGGTACTGTACCTTCCGATAGTTCAATTATACGTGTGCAAGCTAATTCTGATTACCTTATTTTACGTGATACTCAGCATTCTGAGAAAATTTCAGCTTGGATTGGTGTTTGGGCTTATGAAGTAAAGAAAACAACGACTGTTGAAATGATCAATGAGTTTTCTCATACTGTTGGTTCTTATTCAATCGCGCCAACAAGCCCTTCAAATTCTTTAGTCAGTACATATTTACTACACCAGATTCATAAGGGTGAATATATGCATGATGATTTTTTATGCACTTCAAGTCATTTAGATGGGGACCGTTGTATTAACTATTCAGGTGCTGTCCAATTTAACTATCCTAATTCAGATATTCTAACGTCTAAAGTAACTCTAATCGATAACTACGGTACGATACATAAGTTTAAACTGAGATTTGGAGTTGGTGATGATAATGATGTTCTGTTTATCGCTCACTAGGGTTTAATAGATAAAGAAAGTACTTAATAGAGAAGCCTATTGAGGTCTTATTAGTTCTGGTAGATGTATTGAATAATAAAGATAACGAAATTCACATTATTAAATATTGTTTATATTAGAATTAATACGCGAATGCCCATATATCATACTAAACATAAGACGGTATAATAATGAAAAAAACTATAATTACGTTATCTATTCTCACCTCTGGAGGCGTATTTGCCAATGAGCAGTGTTACGACATCATTCCCGATGGCCCAATACAAGAGCTTAATACACCAAAAATATCAATGTTAGGGAATGGTAATATTTATGCAAATAGTGTTATGCAGGCACAAGTTAAAGTAGATTATGAGGTGAGTGTTGGATTTTCACTTGATAGTGTTACTTTATGCGATGCATATACAATGATACCTCTTCAAGAAGAGCAGCTATGGGAAGTAAGTCAACACTCTAATGGCTACCTACATGAGATTATTACCAGTAGCTCTCAAGCAGAAGAATACCAATTTTTTCCTTCTAATTGGGCTCCGAAAAATGCAGTTAGATATTTAAGTAAAGCAAACAATATAGCGAGTAGCATAGAAGTTTGCGCCGTTGTTTCTGGCAGACAAAGTAATGGAGAGACAATTGCAAAAACAACATGTCTCGGTGACCATATATCAAGTGTACCAATTACGGCCCTAAGTACCCCAACGATTGAATTTGAATTAGTAAAGAACGAATTTAGAGACACTAAACATCATAGAGCTTTCGTATATGAACTTCATACTAAGGATATGAATGCTAATTTTAGGGAAATTAAATACAGTTCAGGTGCTATACCAGAAACAAATTCGGTTATACGAGTAGATGGTCATTCTTCTCACCTTATATTAAAAGATACTCAATATTTAGAAGCAATATCAAGTTGGATTGGTGTTTGGGCTTATGACGCAGGTGAAGTCACCACGGTAGAAATGATTAATGAGGTGTCTAACACTATTGGAAACTATTCCATAGCACCAGTCAGCCAGTCTCCATCGTTACTAAGTACATATTTGTCACATCAAATTCATAGAGCAAGTTACATGGATGGTGATTATTTTTGTGAGTATAGTTCAATACAGCCAGATCCTTGCATCAATTATTCAGGAACGAAAAATATATCTTCATCTCCTGATGCAGATCGATTAAGTAACTCGGTTACTTTAATTGATGATTACGGAACGGAGCATCAGTTTAAACTAAGATTTGGAATTGGTGATGATGATGATGATCTATCTGTAAGTTATTAATGGAAAAATAGAAGCTTTATTAGCTTAGTAGAGAAATAAACTAAGCTATTTTTATTAGATAGGAGGGTATATATC
>NZ_PJBZ01000158.1 GCF_002835995.1 Psychromonas sp. Urea-02u-13
GCATTAAGCGGATTAAAATAGTGGGTTATAATGTTGAGGCACGAAACTTAACCCACTGTTTTAATTCCGTTTAAATGCCTTGTTATAAGGCTTTACACGTCATAGTAACCTGCTGATAATATATCAGAGCTTTCTACTCCGATTCCAATACTGGTGACTACACCATTTTTACTCCACGATAAATCATAGCGTTGCTCATTCTTAATGATTTCTAAATCAAGAACAGTTAAAAAGGAGCCATTGCTATCAAAATACTTAATTTCATATTTACCTTCAAACTTTGTACTTTGGCTTCCAATAGCCAAACCTGTTCCGTGACCATAATCGGCATGAATCCAGACAGCTTTTAACTCACCAACACTATTGCCTTTAGAATATTGAACTGATCCTATATTTGACATTTAAAACTCCAAACATGCATGCCTTATAACGCCGCGTTAAGCGGACAAAAACTGTGGGTTATAATGTGTAGCGAAGCGAAACGTAACCCACTGTTTTTGTTCCGTTTAAACGCCTTGTTAGGCTTTGATTTGATGCATGATATCAAAAGCAACTCGCCAAGCCTCAATATTAATACTTAGTGCTGTAGAAGCATTTACTTTACCTGTCTCATACCTTGCTGTAGGTGTTACAGACGACAAAAGCGGCCAGTTAATGCGAGAGTCTGGGTTATATCCGAGTTTTTTCGTTTCTTTGAGCAGATCTTTAAACTTGTGAGTAAATTTCACACTTCCAGAATTATGAGAGATGTAAAACTTCATTACTTTCTCTGCAAATTGAGCTGAATGCCAAGAAGATAAATCTGGACTTTTTGGGCGAATCGTAAGATTTTCACAACTTACAAACGAGTCTTTTAGCGCTGTATCAATAAAGTCATTTCCTTTGAAACGTGACATTTCAGCGACTACTTTATGGGCAGTAACAAAATATGCTTGAAGTTCATTTTCTTCTTTTGGCGTGAATCTAGCTCTAAGCGGTGTAGGTAGGTTTTGAACCATATCAACTGCATTGAGGATATTGTTACCTGTCATTGTTTCTTTGCTAGATACCACCAAAATCTGACCGTATGTTAAAGGGACTTTAACATCAAATACTTCGCCACGAACCATAAAAGGTATTGTTCCCAGCGAGAAATCTACCTTTAGCGTATCTTCATACAGACCTTGATACCAAGAATTTACATGACTACTAATATTATTTACTGTAATAGGTAAACTCGCAGTTTCTACAGAGCGCCCCGCTAAAGGAGCATCAATACCTAGTAGATTGAGAACTTTAATTGTGGCGTGCATTGGTCTTGCTGCGATATCTAATTGCTCTGCAGCTAAAGAGGAATCTATCTCCTCGATAATTTCTAGAAACCTGTCTAATTCTAATAACATTTATTACCGCCTAATTAAAATACCACATGCTAAGAAGCCTAACGCCGCGTTAAGCGGACAAAAATTGTGGGTTATAATGTGTAGCGAAGCGAAACGTGACCCACTGTTTTTGTTCCGTTTAAACGCCTTGTTATGTGCTATTTCAAATACTTAGCGACATTACCATTAAGCCTTTAGATTCAGATACTTTTTCAAAGCCATGATTACTATATAACTTAATAGCAGGATTCTCAGAGAACACTCTTAACTTAATACAGTTATCACCGCGATCTTTAGCGAATCTAGTTGCATAATTTAAACAGTACTTTCCAATACCCTTGCCTTGTACATTAGACTCAATTTGCAAATCTCTGATATAGCAGTTTGAATTGCCATATGAAAAACGTAAAACACCGATAAGTTTAGATTCAAGATAAATATCGAAATTTTCGAATTCTTCCCAACTCTTAGCAAACTGTTCAGAATTCCATTGAATGCTTCTTATTTCATAATACGCTTTCATATTTTCTTGCGTAAGTGCAGATGCAAATTCACAGGATTGAGATTTTCTTATTTCGATCTTCACGAAACTACTCCAATGTGAACAAGCACATAACGCCCACATTAAGCGGACAGAAATAGTTGGCTAAAATTGTGGAGCGAAGCGAAACATAGCCAACTGTTTATGTTCCGTTTAAATTGCTTGTTATACCATTTTTAATTTGATATCGCTGTTTTGTAAGTATCAATTGATTCAGAAATTGAAGCTTTTGATTCAAATTCACTCATACAGGAGAACATCAACCAATCTTTAATTATTGTATGATCTCCTTTAAACGCGATAAAAGATTTATATTTTGCATATTGGCGTAACCTAAATGAATTTGTATAAATCTTAGTTATAACAAAAGCTGACTCATACGTAATATACCGATGAACACAGTAGAAATATGGTAACGATACAATAGTCAGAATAATCGGTATCAAAAATACTTGCACAGTCGAGAAACTCAAGAACTTATCTGTATCAGATATAATATGTAACACTGCACTCGTGATTATAATTAGCCCTATTGTATTTAAAAAAGAACTACATACATTTACAACTTGCCAATGTTCAGGGTTATTCTCAGCGGTGACTTTTAAAAGAGAGAATATGAAGATAAGTAATATGATTATAACTTCTGCTTCATACGGAAGATGACGAAATGAGATCAGTAGTTCAAGTAAAACAATCCATTGCACTTGCTTTTTCAAGGATGTTTTTATAAATTCATTAATACTTATTACCTTTGTTAGACCAAAAAGTTGGACACAACCAATAAGAACAAACCACAAAATAGAATTTTTAAATTGTGCAAAATCCCAAAGTTCAATCAAGTACAAACCGTAAAGCACCGTAGCTATATAAGCTAAAAACAAGGTAACTAACGATACTATTTTACTTTGGAAAAACGCTTTAATAACAGAGCCAAGGCTATTTCGTATTAATGGGAAGCACATGCCTATGATAAAAGCTAAAGTAATTAAAGTTGTCGTTGCTAATTCATAATTATTGAAAAATTTCAGTTGATAACTCCAGAATAAGATAATGGTA
>NZ_PJBZ01000159.1 GCF_002835995.1 Psychromonas sp. Urea-02u-13
GTCAGTCACCACATCATTAGGTTTAGTCCAATCACCTTTGACGGTAATAACATTCTCTTGTTGTAAAGCGGAGTACACGGGGTCTTGTAACGTAACGCCAATTTTATTTACCTTACAGGTGATACACCAGTCAGCCGTGACATCAACAAAGACGGTTTTACCCTGCTTTACATACTCATTAATACTTTGTTGATCAAGAGGAACCCAGTTAAGGTTATCTTCCAGCGGTGTTGCCCAGTGTTTGGCGGTCAGGCTACCAATCATCAAAGTGGCGCTACTGGTTAGCACAACGGCTGCTAAAATAATGATCACGGTTTTTTGCCCATGTTTTTTTGCAATGAAAAACAAGAAGAAAACCAGCAGTGATAATGCAATCATGAAGGTCACTAAATTACCGACAAAAGGTGCCATTAAGCTTAATAACCATAATGTAGTGAGTAGCATCATCAGGCCAAATAGGATTTTCACTTTATTCATCCATGCGCCCGGTTTAGGCATAAAGGAAATTAGCCCTGGAAATAATGAAAACAACAACCAAGGTAACGCCATACCAAGACCTAAGAAAGTGAATATCATCCACATTTCAAAGACACTTGCCCCTAATGCAAAGGCCACTGCTGTTCCTAAAAATGGCGCGCTACAAGGTGTTGCTAATAAGGTGGCAAACATACCTTGTATAAAATGACCCAGGGTTGAATCATTGCCTTTAGACGCGATAGAGGTTGAAAATCGGCTTGGCAGTCTTAGCTCAAAAAAGCCTAATAGATTGGCCGTGAATAGGGCGGTTATAATGACCATAAAACCAATAAAGAATGGGTTTTGAAATTGAATTCCCCAACCAATCGCACTACCAGTAAATTTTAATAACAATAGTCCGCTTGCTAGTAACCAGAACGACGTTAATATGCCGGCGGCAGAGGCCAAGAACTGTATGCGCACCGTGCGTTTACTGCTATGAGCTGAAGCGACCATGCTATTGAGCTTCATGCCTAAAACAGGTAAAACACAGGGCATTATATTGAGTATTAATCCCCCTAATAATGCAAAAATAATCATGCTGACAATACTCGTTGAGCTATTTTTTAACAGCGCATTATCATCAACGACAGCGCTAACTTCGTGGGCAAAAAGCGTATCTGAAACCGTGATAGAGATTTCTTTCCCAACCAAGTCTGTTTTACCTAGCCAATTAGTGACCTGATAGGTAGCCGTCACGATGTCATCGTTGATAGCTATGTCTGCTTGTGACAGATAATCATCGGTTATTTTCTCACCATCAACTAATATTTGTGGGTTTTCCCAGCCACCTTGATGGCTAATTTGAAGTTGTAATACCTGTGATTCAACATCGAATGATGAGGCGATTATGTTGGTTAACTTACTTTTTGCCGGAACCTTTGAGAGTCCCTGCTGATATAAATGCTGTGCGTTAATATCAGTTTCTAAATCAGTTAACGAAATGGGTGCGAGGTCCAAATCATAATCTGTAAGTACACAAATATTGGTACAAGTTGGTAGTGTTAACTTACCTGAAAATGTAATCGGTTGATTAATATCATCAAAGGTTAATAGCATCGGAAACACAACATCATGTTTATAACCTAAGGTCATGACACCCGATGTTTCATAAAAAGCAGGGGTAGGCCAGTACCAATCAAGGCCACTAATATTACTTGATTGACTCCAGTCGAGAATGGGGGAGACGCCTCCTTCACCTGGCGAGCGCCAATAGGTCTTCCATTCGCCTTCAAGGTTAACTTCTAATAAACCTCGCGCCTGATTGTTATTTTCATCCACCTCACCGGTGAGCATAAAACGCACTTGTGCAGGCGGGTGGTTAGGGTGGGTTAACCAGCCGGTTGAAAATGAGTTTGCTGAGACTGAAAAAGAAGACAGCAAGGTTAAAGCGAATAAAAACAAAAGTTTTATACGCATGATTGATATTGGCATTGATCGTTGAATTGTAAACACAGTAGTACTCCGAAATATTAATAACGTAGTCACTATTCATATTTTACGGTCTTAAAGACGTGGTTTCAGAGGGCTGAATTGATATGAAAGTCGTGTTTTCAGTGGAATATTAAAGATAGAAATCCATTGAAAACCCACATCATAGAACAACTCAATCGTTTCGTGAAACGTGTTGAATAGTGACAAATAAAGAGGGACTAACGGAGTATTTATTCTTGAAAGGTGCAAAAGGCCAGATGTCGTCTGACACCATGATAATTGCTTGCTTGGTTTACAATCGGCACTGAACTCGATTGTTTGATTAGGCTTGCGAGTATTACTAGCGCTAAAATAAACAGTGGAATGGCAAACTCAAGATTAGCCACAAAAGTGTTAACCAGATGCTCACTGCTAGTGCATTCTGCAGAAACGGTTTGTTGTGACTCTGAAGTTATTTGCTCTGTAATATCAACGCGAGAGGCTGAAGGGCATGACGTTGAGAGGCCTAAGTTTTGAGAGAAGCACACTGCCATGACAATCGCTACAAGTAGTAGTGACCATGAAGCAACTGTGTGACGCTTGAATTGTAAAAGCGAGAATCTCAAAAATGTAACTCAGTTTTAAGTATGAATGAGAGCACATCATATTTACATGAGCAGAAAAGTCAAACTAGATTGTTGAACCTTTACATTAAAATAAAGTTCCACGGTAAGTGCATAATAAATATAACCAGATAGATTTAATGCGCTTCAATAGTTCAAAAGCAATTAACCACGAAGGCACGAAGAAAAAGAAGGTTAATGAGCAAATTGAATTTTTGCTATTGGTTTCTTCGTGTTCTCTGTGTAACGAAGTGGCTTCGTGGTCATGTTATTTTCAATATCAAGGAATCTACGCCACAGAAAAAAGGACTTAGGCGAATAAATAGGCAACGTAAGCCAGTAAGCAATTATAATGCGTTTGCCGTGGCCGTCTTTGCTTGTTTTGTCTTATTTATTTATA
>NZ_PJBZ01000160.1 GCF_002835995.1 Psychromonas sp. Urea-02u-13
CACATTAAGCGGACTAAAATTGTTTGCCAAACTTGTTGAGGAACGAAACATGGCAAACTGTTTTAGTTCCGTTTAAATTGCTTGTTATATGGCGGAAACAGCAAAATCATTCAAAGAATAAATCTCCATATCCCCAAATTATCGTACCTAGAACCAATAATAAAACGGTTACAATTACAGAAAGGTTAAGAATAAATTTAAAGCGCCTGAATAAGTATATTTCATTTATTAAGTGAGCTGGGTGAGTGACACTAACAAGCTTATTCAATTTTATTATAAAAAACACCTCCACTAAAATACTCACTACAGATATAAGAGAGCCAGATCGTTGAAACCAAGTTCCAAAGTTTTCATTATATGGATTCAAGAATATTAAATATCCAATAGAGATTAATGAAAAGAGGATAACAAATAGCCATTTAGCAAAATATCCCCATACTTTCTTTACATCATTATCTAATAACTTCTTAGAATCACCTGTAAGCATTTCATATAATTCATTTAAAGGTCTTTTATAGTCTTCTTTTATACTCATAAGCTCAATTCAATTAACGTACATTTAGCCATATAACGCCTTAATAAGCGGATAAAAATTGTTGGTTAAAATCGCGAAGCGATGACCAACTGTTTTTATTCCGTTTAATTAACTTGTTAGGTTCAAACCCACAACAGCGGGCGTAAACCTATTAATTTTTGTTAAATCTAGTAACCCGCTGACTGACGAATTTGCTATTAAAATTGAACAAATCAGTTAATGAATTATTAGCTAATACTTTGAACTTTAAAGTTAAACGATGAACTAAGCTACAACATACAATTGATTTATACGTAACTTGTGATTCAAGGCAGAAATTGGATTATCAAACTCAGTAAACCATTTTCACAAACAAAGCTTCATTTTAAATCGATGGAAAAATAACCATTCAGTTAAACGGATAAAACCACCATCAAAATTGCGTATTCTCAAGTAAACCTAACGCCCGCTTAAGCGGACAAAATTTGTTGGTTATAATGTGGAGCGAAGCGAAACCTAACCAACTGTTTTTGTTCCGTTTAAAGCGCTTGTTATGCGTTTACACCCTCAATTTAAAACTGGTCTAAAAAAGCTACGTTCATAGCTAACAATGCAATCAACTTTATCCGCAAACTCAAATGCTTTAATGCACTCCTCATCACTCTGTGATTTAATTCGATAACCTTCGTAAGCAGATAAGCTTTCAAATGAAAAAAGTGCTAGTGCAATATTATTAGCGCCCTCTGAAGGCAAAAAATAACCGTTATGTAAACCGCCAAATTTTCTAACCAAAGGAATCCACATTTTAGCGTACTCTTCGAATTCATTTACCTTCTTTGGATCGATTACATATCTAACATAACAAGTAATCATATTTGGAAACTCCTTGTAATTTACGTTACGCATAACGCTTTGCTAAGCGGCTAAGTACAATTTGCTACAATGCGCGAAGCGCGAGCAAACTGTACGTGTCCGTTTGAGCAACTTGTTATATGCCGGCTAAATTAGTAAACAATATAGCCAGGGGATTCATATGTCACATTTTTAACATCACAACTACTGATATTTTCCCAATAAAAAGTAATTGATTTGTCAGTCGTTTTTGATGCGATCAACATACTTAAAGCTCGATTTTTATCACCTTCCCCCGTCCATTTTATTTGGCACCAGCTTTCACAAGTTGTATCTGTTGTGAAATATACATTGCTATTTTTATGTAAAATGGCTCCCCTAATTTTTTCACTACAATGTACTCCTGCAGTTGCTATTGATGAATAGGCAAATAAAGTGATTAAACTAATGATTTTCATTAAAACTCCTTAAAGGTTAGATAAATTTAGGCATATAACGCCAGCTTAAGCGGACGAAAATAGTGGGTTGAAATGTGTAGCGAAGCGAAACGTAACCCACTGTTTTAGTTCCGTTTAAAGCTCTTGTTAGGTTAATTCAGGGATATCAAACCCTTGCTTTTGGGCTAGACTACGACGAATACTCATTTGCATGTTCCTTGAAGCTTCTGTAGATGAGTATGAGGTTCCGATAAAAATTGCAAAAAATGGTTTTACCCCTTTAGTAATTCCGAGGTCTATTCCTTGTATGTTTTTATGGATTTCATCAGACCTTAAAATTAGATTAGGATCCATATTAAACTGCTCAGCTTCAAGTTTAAATATAGTGGGTAGATTACCTGCGGTATAAATACGAGTGAGTACATCCATTGATCGTTGAACATTAATACTACTGAATTGTTTATCTAAGAATGAAGTTATACCTGCTGAACAATGTCCAACCCTAGTAATACGATTTGAATACAGATCAGAACGAGTATTGAATAAAGTTTCAGCTAACCTAGAAATAGCACAACCTATACTATTTAATACATCCCCACTATGAAATATGAACTCGAGTTCTTCATAGAATTCAATAAAGCGTTGCCCATATGTTAAAAGAGTCATCATCACTCTCGCACCAAAGAAATCAGCAAAAGCCTCTACGCTCTTACTATCGTAATCAGATTCATCTTTATGCTCATTATGAGAATGTAAATAATGTGCAATTTCATGGCTAACTACAAATAAAAAGTAATGCAAATCGTCGATTCCACTAACTTGTGCAGAACAAAAGTCTCTGGATAATCGAACTCTTAATTTATCACCAATACCAACAACACTCGCATGTTGTACGGAATTTGAATCGAGCTCTAAATTTAGAGTGAAATTTGCTTCATCTTCGAAAAAACTCTCTAGATCTTTTTTTGCAGCTATAGCAATATCTTTACCAGTGATCATAAAACCTTCTTTGTAACCTAACGCCGCACTAAGCGGATTAAAACAGTTGGTTATAATTTGTGAGGCACGAACAAAACCAACTGTTTTAA
>NZ_PJBZ01000161.1 GCF_002835995.1 Psychromonas sp. Urea-02u-13
GGTATTTTCACTGAACACTAACCAATATGATATCCACATTAAATTTAGAAGCGGGTTATTGAAGTGCGGTCAAAAAGATACGGGTTTCCTCGATCGGCCTCTTTACCTTCAAACATCAGTAATATAAACACACAAAAAATCCCTAAACCATTACTGATTTAGGGCTTTTTCATACTTTGAAGTCTAGAGGTTACACATCCGTACTTCACATTAAATAATATGACCCCAACGTTAAACTTGGAATGTGCCATGGGCTCGTTTGTGCTTTAATGATTCATCAATGTTGATAATAGTGTAATTAATTACTACATTTAAATTCACTCGCTAGTCCTTTGGCACTTATGACAAAAGGAAATGATTGTGAAAAGTATTAAAGCTATTTTTGTTGTTATGGTTGTTGTCGCAGTGACGCTCGTTTTATTGCTTTCATCCTATCTAAAATATAATGATTTTAAACAGGATCTATATAGCAGCTTAGACGTGAATGTTAACAATACAGCTACTCGCCTAGCAGTTAGCACTCCTCGTGCAGTATGGGATTTTGATTTAGATACTGCCCATTTAGCTATCTCTGCCGAACTAAAATCTACTGAGATAACGGCTATAAAAATCCTAGATAAGCAAAATTCTGAGGTGCTGTTTCTGATGCCTAACCAGACTAACGTGAATGAACTTGCCATTAATGTTGTGGATAGGTCATTGTTTCCTGAGCAAAACTCGGTGAGTGAAGCACTCGTTTTTATTGAAGATGGTGAAGAAAATATTGTCGGAAAAGTGGTTGTATATTTTGATTCTGCTACGTTGGAAGCGAAGTTAAGCACATCTCTGTACCGCAGTGTTATTGAGCTACTGATATTAGACGTTATTATCTCTTTGCTTATTATTACAGTGCTAGCATTTGTTGTATTAAGGCCGTTAACGCAGTTGACAGAAAGAATTCAAAATCTTGCGTCAGGTGAAGGCGACTTATCCAATAAAATACCAGCGGCTAAATTGAAAGAGTTTCATGATATTACTGAAGGTATCAACGAATTTACCGCTTCACTACGTACCATTGTATTAGAAGTCATTCATTCATCTGGACAGCTCGAAGATAAAGCCAGTGCCAGTGGTGAAATTGCGCGAGCGAGTGCAGAGCGCTTGAGTCAGCAGAAGCATCAACTTACCACTGTTGCAGCAGCTGCTACTGAGCTTAATCATTCGGTTGGTTCGGTCACAGATACTGCAGGGCAAACTGCCAATGAGGCTTTAGCAGCAAACTCTCTGACTAGCGAAGTGTATGTTGCAATAGAAAACTCTGCGCAAGAGATTACCAATATGCGCGAAGAGATGGAACTGGTTAATACTAAGATGCACAAGCTAGTTAATGAAGGGGAGAAGATATCAACGGTGCTTAATGTGATCAATGATATTTCTGGTCAAACCAATTTATTGGCATTAAATGCAGCGATCGAAGCTGCACGCGCCGGTGAACAAGGACGAGGGTTTGCAGTTGTTGCCGATGAAGTGCGAAATTTAGCGGTAAAAACGGGGGAGTCGACGGAACAGATCCAAAAGAATATCTCCTCGCTTGATGGCGCGACTAAGTCTGTAGAGGCAGAGCTTACCCGTATTACTAAGCTACTGGAAAAAACCGCTGGCCGGGTGAGTGAATCACAGTATTCTGTCACTGAAGTTAGTCAGTTAATCCAACACATTTCAGATAAAAGCAGTCAAATTTCTCAAGCGACTGAGGAGCAAAAACGGGCTGTAGAAGAGATCAGTCAAACAATTGTGGAAGCATCAGAGGCATCAAGTATGGTATCAGATGGAGCCTCTGAAAATGCACAACGCACTGATGAAGTACTAGAACTAAGCCATAATATAGCCGAACAAATGTCTAAATTCCGTACATAATATTTAATTAAGGAGATTAATATGAGATATGTTCTAATTTTTATCACCGCATTATTAAGTTCTTTTGCCGCTTGGGGCAATACTGTTACGGCGGCGCAAGATCCATGGCCTCCTTTTGTTATGAAAGGAGAAGTTAATCATCAGGGCATATCAGTTGATATCGTCACTGCCGCACTAGCCAGCCAGGGCTATCAGGTAAAATACAAAGCGATGGCGTGGTCCAGAGCGTTAAATGAGGTAAAAGAGGGGCGTATTGATATCCTCCCTGCAACTTGGTTTACTCAAGATAGAACGAACTATCTAACATACAGTGATAGCTATCTTGAAAACAGTCTCAAGTTTATTAAAAAAGCAGGTGACAGCTTCGAGTTTGATGGCATGTCTAGCTTAGGTGGTAAAAAAATCGGCATTGTTAGAGGTTATGGTTACGGTGACGAGTTTTTAAGTGCAGACAATTTTTCTCGCCCTGAAGCCAGTAATTTGGTTGCTAACCTTAAGAAATTACTAGCAGGGAGAATTCACCTTACGCTTGAGGATGAGCTAGTTGCTAAATCACTAATCACTTCAAAGGGTTTGAATATTGATGATTTTTCATTTACCAATAATGCACTTTCAATTAATCGATTACATGTTACGTCGGGTAAAGCCAATGCGAGGTCCGCTGAGTTAATCACAGCCTTTAATAAAGGCTTAATAACGATTAAAGGTAATGGTAAGTTTAATGAAATTTTAAATAGATATGGTATTAAGCAATAGATGTTTTTGGCCTACTGATTTTACCGATGATTATTCGTAGGCCAAAGCTCAAATACAATCCCCAATTAACTTAATAATTGAGGATTTAGCATGGTGCCCGAGGCCGGACTTGAACCGGCACTTTTTGGTTACTTTTTCTTGCTGTTAACAAAAAAAAAAAAAAAGACAGGACACCCAAATCTTTTTGAGTAACATCTCGCAGTTTTTTGCTTTAATTTCTAAGCACT
>NZ_PJBZ01000162.1 GCF_002835995.1 Psychromonas sp. Urea-02u-13
GTTTTCAGTCCCGTTTTTGTTGCAGCATTTTGAAGTACCTTTATAATACGCATCCATTTTAAGCATTGGCTTAACTTCTTTTAACAAAAATATAGCGGGTTCCCTCACCCCGCGTTAATTTCACAGAAAAAGGTTTATTATGTTATTACTCTCTCACGAGCAAACTCGCCGTGCGCTTTTTGTGCTGGTTGCGTTTCATATCTTGATTATCAGTGCCAGTAACTACTTGGTACAATTGCCCTTTACCATCTTTGGTTTACATACCACGTGGGGCGCTTTTAGTTTCCCATTTGTTTATCTAGCCACCGACTTAACCGTTCGTATATTTGGTCAGCAAGCCGCACGTAGCATTATCTTTAAAGCTATGTTACCTGCCTTACTCATCTCGTATGTCATGGGGGTTTTGTTTCAACAAGGCTCGTTACAAAGCTTGTCTGCGTTAGCGGAGCTAAATAGTTTTGTTTTCCGCATTGCCTTTGCTAGTTTTGCCGCTTATTTAATTGGCCAGTTAATGGATATTAAAGTGTTTTCAAAACTGCGTGAAACAAAGCAGTGGTGGGTTGCCCCTACAGCATCAACGGTCATTGGGAATTTTGTTGATACCTTAGTGTTTTTCTCGCTGGCGTTTTATGCATCAACAGATACCTTTATGGCAACACACTGGCCTGAAATAGCGTTAGTCGATTACGGCGTCAAATTAGTCGTCAGCATCGGTTTTTTCCTACCTGCTTACGGACTGTTATTACGCGTATTAGAGCAGCGTATTATTAAGCCACTGGAACAAAAAAGCGCCATTTAGTCAGGCGGCGCTGCTATTTTAGTAGAAGCGTCGTACCACCTTCATGAAAATATCTACCCAGTGCTCACTGAATTCAACGCCCGCTTTATTGTTGATTTCTAGCAGCGCACGCATTAAAGGTCGCTTGTGTAATGAGATACTGGTGTGCCCATGGGTAATGGCTTCAAAGGTGTGAACGATGGCAATGATTTTAGCGCCTGCACTAATTTCTTGTGTCGTTAAATTATTGGGATAGCCACTACCATCGATTAATTCTTGATGCTGCATTAGCATGCTACCCGCTTGTTGGGAGTCGTGAATAGAGCGCATCAGTTGTGAAGATGTTTCTACGTGTTGACGCACTAACGGTAACTGTCGTTGGTTTAACTTGCTCTGCTGGTTGAGAAGCGGGGAGGGTAAGAAAGCCATTGCAATATCGTGACAAAATAGCGAAGCTGCCAACATATTCGCGTTGATCGGGCTTCCCGCTGAGAGGTTCATTGATAATGCCAATTGCAGGACACGATCTGTCCGGCCTTGCCAATACCCTACACGGCTTTCACAGGTTTTCGCCATTTGATAGAGAAAGGTTAAATCTTCACTGGGCTCTGTCAGCCTTTTTAGCCAATGCTTCTCTATCGGCACTGTGATTGAAGTATCAGGATCAATGATTGCGATCAGATTGACGAGCTGTGCAGCAATCATTCCAGGAGAAGCAGAAGAAAGCGCTTGTAGGCCTTCTTCTACTTCAGAATAAAGCTGTTCGCTGTACTTCACTTGTTGCTCTTTGCGAAACTGATCCATAAAATCACGGGCTTTATCCATTAACAGCAGTGTCAAATCACCGACTCTATCTGAAAAGGGAATACTGCCCTTACGCACGAGATCCAGTACGCTTTCTAATTCTTGTAGAATGGTCACCATAGGCACAAAACCCAATACACTGGCATTGGCTTTTACGGTATGGATAGTACGAAATAAATCGTTAAGTAACACGCTATCTGTTGGCGCTTGCTCAAGGTTTACAATGCTAATTTCACAGATGCTATATTTTTCTAAAAACTCTTCATAGGTCTCTGCGAACAGCTCATTATCAATCGGGTCATCCAGTACGAAAATAGCCAATGTTTAATCCTTTGCGAGGAGAGTGAGAAGGTGTGTTTAAAACACGAAGAACGCTATTTCACTATTATAAGCCAAGCCTGTTAAGTGCGTAGTATTTTAAGTGAGACGAAAAATCTGACTTTGATAGAATAAATTTTTACAATGCATATTCAAGCCTAGAGTTGATGCCTTTGAGCGCTTAACTTCGTTACCCTAGCATCAACGAATTAAAGACGTTAATTCATTAATAGAGATTCTCTTTACAAAAATCACAACGCAGAAGTCAGTTGTTTTAACGCGTAAAATAGATCCGCTAGTTAATGGAATTGCTATAACCCTTTAAAGTAACAGCATGCCTAATAGAGGCATAATGAGAAATGCTAATAAGGTTTGCATGGTGATAATGGAGGCCATTGCCTCAACATCGCCACCTAATTGGCGGGCAAGTATGTAGGAAGAAGGCGCTGTGGGTGCCATAAATGCGATGATCAATACGGCTGCCGCAATGCCAGTCAGACCGGTATAGGTTATTAGCGCGATAGTCACTAATGGTTTTAGTCCGAACTGTATGAGAGATGACCAAGCAATGGCACTAAAATGACCTTTGATGGATTCTGGTTTTAGCGCTGCTCCCACAGCTAGTAAGCCAAAAGGTAATGCAGCTCGACCGACTATTTCAAGAATATCGCCAACAATAATGGGTATTCCTATATCACTCAAACTTAAAAACCAACCAATAGTACAACCGATAATCAGCGGGTTAAACATAATCGCCCTTATAAACTGTAACGTGCCTTTGATTGACGATTTCCCCCAGATTACAAATACTGAAATACACCAAACATTAATTAATACAATCATAAATCCAGCCGCAACCGAGCTCAGTGCGAGGCCCGTTGCACCGT
>NZ_PJBZ01000036.1 GCF_002835995.1 Psychromonas sp. Urea-02u-13
GGTTTAAGATTATTAATACTATTTATAGGCGAGGTGCTCTCATGAAACAAAATTAAGGCACGTGAAGTTGTAACCATCGGTTGTAAACATGACTTACGAAGAGGCGGAGCTTGTTACTCTGCCTCTATTTATCTACATCACTATAAACGTCTTACCCCAGAAACATCTTTTAACTGCTTTAACTTAGTAATTAATTTTCCAATATCATCACTATTATAAACTTCTAAGCTCATATCAATAATCGCCGATTGATGCTTAAGGTTCGTCATACTATTCACCCCAAGTACATTCACTTTTTCGTTCGATAACAAAGTAGTAATATCTTTTAATAAACCGCTACGATCCAATGATTCAAGGCGTAATGTTAATGAATAACCCGATGAATGTGACTCGCCCCAACTTGCTTCAATAATACGTTCAGGGTGTGCATCACGCAGATCAGCCAATTGTTCACAATGCTTACGATGAACAGAAATACCTCGCCCTTGCGTGATATAACCTTCGATATACTCACCAGGTACAGGCTGGCAACAACGTGCCACGCTATGCATCAAATTACCCACACCATCGATGATAATGCTGCTACCACTTGGTTTAGGCATAAAGCTTTGTTTACGCTTTTCTAATGCTTCAAGTGCAGCTAAATCTTGCTCTTCAAGGGTTTGCTGATGATGATGCGCATCTAAAAAATGCACCAATTGGTTTAAACGTAAATCACCATTACCTACACCGGCAAAAATATCATCATCACTACCCACATTAAAGCGTTTGATAGCCGGTGATACATCGGTTAATTTAAGTTTTATTTTATGTAATTCAACTTCAAGCAATTCACGCCCAGCATGAATGTTTTTATCGCGATCTTGCAGCCTAAACCAGGTTGCTACTTTATGACGCGCACGTGGGGCATTGATGTAACCGAGGCTTGGGTTTAACCAATCACGGCTTGGGTTAGATTCTTTTTGAGTGAGGATTTCAACCTGATCACCGGTTTTTAGCTGATAGGTAAATGGCACAATATGATTAGCGATTTTCGCGCCGATACAACGATGCCCTACTTGGCTATGAATATAATAAGCAAAGTCTAACGGCGTGGAGCCAGCCGGTAAGTCGATGACCTCACCTTTAGGCGTAAAGACATAAACTCTATCATCAAAGACTTGGCTTCTTAATTCATCAACTAAATTCTCGCTATCGGTTAAATCTTCCTGCCAAGCCAGTAATTTACGTAACCATGCTATTTTTTCTTCGTAACCACCGGCAGACTTACCACCGGCACTGCCTTCTTTGTATTTCCAATGGGCAGCGACACCTAGCTCAGCATCATCATGCATCTGCTGTGTGCGAATTTGTACTTCAATCGCTTTACCTTCATCACCCAATACAACCGTATGAATAGACTGATAGCCATTAGGTTTAGGATTAGCAATATAGTCATCAAATTCACTAGGAATGTGGTGCCACATAGTATGAATCGCGCCTAAAGCAGCATAACAATCTTGCAATTTTTCAACCACCACACGCACCGCGCGCACATCAAAAAGTTGCTCAAATTCGAGCTCTTTCTTCTGCATTTTTCGATAGATACTATAAATGTGTTTAGGTCGCCCGTAAGCATTACCCGTTACATTCATTTCCACCAATGAATGTTGAACTTTATCCACAAAGTCTTGAATATAGTTTTCACGATCGATACGTTTTTCTGCCAGTTGCTTGGCTAATTTTTTATAAATTTCAGGCTCAAGATAACGAAAAGAGAGATCTTCCAATTCCCATTTTAATTGGCCAATACCCAAACGATTGGCTAACGGTGCGTAAATAGAGGAGATTTCACGTGCAACTAATACTTTGGTTTCTTCATCAGCGACTTTGACTTGGCGAAGATAACAGATACGTTCCGCAAGTTTAATCACCACAGCACGTACATCTTCAACCATCGCCAGTAACATATGACGCAGGTTATCAACCTGTGAAGCGGCTATTTTAGTCGAGCCTTTATTTTGTAATGCGCGAATACCTTCCATATCCATCGCACCTTTCACTAACTTAGCGATGCGTTTAACCCACATCTCATCAACTTGTTCTTGAGTGAGGATTTGATGGTCTAACAACGGAAAAATAAGTGCCGCGTTTAAGGTGTCCATATCCATATTAAGCGTCACTAAGATTTCGACCATCTCAGTGCCTAGCTCTAACAATGGTAATTGATCTGGTTGTGCACAGAGCATGATTACCTTTTCATAGTTTTCTAATAGGCTTTTTTGATCTTTCTTGCTTAAGTCCAAGGTGGTTACCCACTTGGTTGGATCTTTCTGTGCCGTTTGAAAAAAATGTGTATCACGAACTGAAACCATCAAAAACTCCCAAATATATTTACAAAACTAATACTTAGTGAACAAAATACTTCATATCAAAAATAAATGCGCAGGGATAAACCATTTATGTTTACTTCAAGGCAAAAAAGCACAATTTATTACTCTAAATGTGTACTTTCCAACTAAGAAATAGACTTATATAGCGATAGCCTAAACATTTATTTTATAAACAGTGCCATTGATTCCATATGCCCAGTTTGTGGAAACATATCCAATAAACCTAGTTTATCCAATTTATAGCCTTTGTCTAACAATAGCTGACTATCGCGCGCTAGAGTAACCGGATCACATGATACATAGACAATGTGTGACGGTTTAAGCGATATAATAAAAGGAATCGACTCAAAGGCGCCCGCACGTGCAGGGTCTAACAATACTTTAGTAAAAGACTCATTAGCCCAAGGCTGTTTAGTCAGGTTTTCTGCACTTAAATCGGCTTGGAAAAAAGTGGCATTAGTTATCTCATTTGATAGTGCGTTTTGTGTCGCTCTATCAACCATTTTTTGCACACCTTCCACACCTACCACTGACGCAACTTGCTTAGCAATCGGCAGGGTAAAATTACCTAATCCACAAAACAAATCTAATACTTTGTCTTGTTTTGTTAAAGCTAACCAGTTCAATGCCTGCTTAACCATTTTTTGGTTAACACCTTCGTTGACCTGTAAAAAATCAGTCGCACTAAAATTAAGGTTACATTGCCAATCAGGTAACTGATAGGTTAACTCACTGACGCCACTTAAACAGTCAAGCTGTGTTTTAGAAGGCTGACTAAAAAAGTTAAGTGTATGCTTTTCAGAAAACTGTTTAATTAATTGCACATCACTCGCAGGTAATGCTTTTAAGTGGCGCAATAATACGATTGCCCCCTGATCGGCCCAAATCATTTCAACGTGGCCTAAATCAGCTTTACTCTTTAATGAATTTAATAATGCTTTTAAAGGCACAATTAGCGCTGCTAATGGCGCTTTTAAAACAGGGCACACCTGTTGCTCAATCAGGTCATTACTTAACGCACGACGAAACCCCATTGCTACTTTTTTAGTTTTTCTATCGTACTGCACACCTAAACGCGCACTACGTCGATAACCCCATTCATCTGATGTAATCGCTGGCGCAAGCTGGCTCGGTACTTTCTTGGCAAAACGAGCAAACAGATCCATCAAACCAGAGGCTTTAATCGTGACTTGGTTATCGGCAGAAGTATGCTGAAGATGACAACCACCACATTGTTCATAATGCGGACAGCTCGGTGAAACTCTATATTCACTCGCTTGTTTTATTTTAGTTATTTTACCTTTGCTATAACGTTTTTTACTTTCTGTCACCTGCACATCAAGCTCTTCACCAATTAAGGCACCTTCCACAAAAAGAGGCTTGTTTTGGAAAAAAGCAATACCGCGACCTTGATGATCTAATTTTTCCACTAATACATTTTTTAAAATGTGACTTTTTATACTATTTTTGGGTGATGCTTTAAAGAACTGAGCCATAAGTAATTCACAGGTAAGAGAAGCTATGCCATCATAGCTTTACTGATTGTATTGTCACACAAATCAGCATAAATGCATTCATTTCCTCGACTAAAAATTAGAAAATAAACTATGACAAAATATGGTCTGCGCGCACAAGTCATCACCTACACTATTTTACCAACGATACTAATTGGTGGATTACTGGCGACTTATTTTACGATTCACCGTTATATGCAAGCCAATGACTTCCTCATTAACCGTGCTATCAATATTACTGAGCCACTCGCGATTACCAGTGAATACGGAATGCAGGATGAAACGCGGACTATTTTAAGGCGTATTTTGGGGGCAACCCATCGAAAAAACAGTGAAATGATTAAAAGTATTGCGGTCTTTGATGCGCAAAACAAAATGTTCGTCACCAGTAACTGGCATCGTAATTTCAAGTTATTAAAAATAGAACAGGGACAAAGCATCCCAGAAATAACCCAAGTAATACACCATGCTGACAGTATTGTTATTCAAACGCCCATTATTGATGAGTCAAATTTTTTAGAATATCAACTTACCTTTGACCAACCCAGAAAAGTAATGGGTTATGTCTCCTTAGAAGTTACCCGCACACAGGTAGATTTATTACTTTTCCGTGATGCGGCTTTCTCAATCATTGTGGTGTTAATTGGCATCATGGGCAGTTTATTTATTGCCTTAAGGCAAGCAAAACGTATTACCGCGCCTATTTCAGAAATGGCATCAGTGGTAGAAAAGATCAGTTTGGGGCGTCTAAACTCGCGTGTTGAAGGCGAATACACAGGTGAAATAGCCTCATTACAAGACGGTATTAACCAGATGGGGCTGGCCATGTCGACCCATCACGAAGAGATGCAAGACAATATTGACCAAGCAACCAGTGAACTACGTGAAACACTGGATCTGATGGAAGTACAAAATATTGAACTGGATATTACCCGAAAAGATGCGCAACAGGCAGCCTCAGTAAAATCAGAGTTTTTGGCTAACATGAGTCACGAATTACGTACGCCACTAAATGGGGTGATTGGTTTTGCAAGGCAGTTACTCAAAACCCAAATGACCATTAACCAAGTCGATTACCTGCAAACCATCGAGCGTTCTGCGGGTAACCTATTAAACATCATCAATGATATTTTGGACTTTTCAAAACTAGAAGCCGGTAAGCTCACACTCGAACATATCCCCTTTGACCTGCGCGAATGTATTGATGAAACCATGCATTTATTGGCGCCAAGTGCCCACGAGAAAAAACTAGAGTTAAGCATGATGATTGACTCTGAAGTACCCTACGATGTGTTGGGTGATGCCATGCGTCTGCAACAGATTCTGACTAACTTGATTGGCAACGCTATCAAGTTTACTCAAGAGGGCAACATCGAGGTACAGATTCAGCGTATCGAGCAAGAAAATGATGTCGATGGTAATGTCACGCTTAAAATAATGATTTCTGATACCGGCATTGGTATCTCTGAGAAGCAGCAAAAACAGCTATTTAAAGCCTTTGGTCAAGCAGATACCAGCGTAACAAGAAAATATGGCGGTACGGGTTTAGGGTTGGTTATTACTCAAAAACTAGTCACTGAGATGCAAGGTAGTATTGATCTTGTTTCAGCGCCGAACCAAGGATCTACGTTCTGGTTCACCATTGAAATTGAAAAGAATAGCCATAGCCCATTAGAAAGACTGCCGCTCACACAGCTAAAAGAGCAAACCATCTTAGTTTACGAGAGTAATGAATTTGCCTCTCGCGCCTGTTCACAGCTACTTAACCTGTGGCAAACCACCCTTACTTTGGCAGAAACAGAACATCAGTTAAAGCGTAACCTTAACAAACAGTATGACAGTATCGTAATAGGCCATAGTCAATGTGAGAACTTACAACCACTGCTCAGTCATATTCAAAAAGCCAAAAGCTTCACTAATAATATTGTGGTGTTAATCAACTCAAGTGATCCTAGTGTGTTTGAGATGATCCAAACAATGGGTGCAACACATTGTTTAAGTAAGCCGATAAACCATAAACAGTTAGCAAACGCACTCGTTGCTGATCAGCTAGCCAGCCAAGAAATTGTCTTACCTAAGAACCTGCCCTCTTTAGTACGTAAAGATATTAACGTGATGGCGGTAGATGACAATCCGGCTAACTTGAAACTTATCCAAGCCATGCTAACAGACAGGGTTAACCATGTTACAACCTGCGTCAATGGCCAGATAGCCGTCGACCAATCTGCCCTGCAAAAGTTTGATCTGATCTTTATGGATATTCAGATGCCAATATTAGATGGTATTAGTGCTTGTCTGCGTATTAAAGACGGTAAAACTAATCATGAAACACCGATTATCGCCGTCACAGCCCATGTATTACCCGGTGAAAAAGAGCAGTTCTTACAGCAAGGCATGGACGATTGCTTAGCCAAACCCATTGATGAGTTAGCACTACAGCAAATAATTAACCGCTGGACACCTGACGCTAAGATATTAGAAAAACAGAGCAATGAGCAAAACACATTAACTGTCGCAATGGTTAACACACTCCTTTCCTTTGATTGGCAATTAGCACTAAAACAATCAGCAGGAAAAGAAGATCTCGCAAAAGAGATGCTGGCTATGCTGATCAACGATTTTGCAGAGATAAAAGAGAGTGCCAACAAAGCCATTGATGGTAAAATTGATAATGTGCATTTTGCACAGATCATTCATAAGTTTCATGGAGGCTGTAGTTACAGTGGTGTACCTAAGTTGAAGAAAATAGCGGGAGTAATTGAACAAGAACTAAAACAAGGTATTAGCCCAGACTTGTTAGAGCCTGAGCTATTAGAACTATTAGATGAGCTTGATAACGTCGAGCAAGATGCGCAACCGTATCTTAGCTAACTATCTGATCTACCTTGCAAGGCAGTTGCATCAAAATGTAACTGTCTGGTTGGGAAAGCAAATTCAGCATTATTCTTAGCAACAATCTCAGCCACTTTCAGTAACACATCTTGCTTAATATTATGATATTTAACCCAGTTCGTCGTTTTAGTAAAAGTATAAATAAAGAAGTCTAAAGACGAGTTATTAAACAGGTCAAAATTAACAATCAAAGTCTGCCTGGTATCAATTTCAGGATGATTACTTAACATCTCGCGCACTTCATTAATAATTTTATTAATCTGGTGAATATCACTGTAACGCAAACCAAAATTTTCTTTAATACGTCGGTTGCTCATACGTGAAGGATTTTCCACGACAATTTGAGTAAACAGACTATTAGGCACATATATTGGGCGTTTATCAAAAGTGCGAATACGCGTTACACGCCAGCCGATATCTTCAACAGTCCCCTCAATTGACTTATCTGGACTGCGGATCCAATCCCCTACTTTAAAGGGTTTATCCATGTACACCATCAATGCACCAAACAGGTTAGATAACAGATCTTTGGCTGCCATACCAACCACTAATCCGCCCATACCACCAAACGCTAACACACCTGAAACACTCACCCCTAGGGTTTGTACAACCGATAAGATAACCACCACGACCAATGATAGCTTGGCTAATTTAGCCATTGCCGTCACCGTTGTAGTGTCTTTATCGTCATGAGCAACAAAGGTGGACTCTGCTTTACTCACTAAACGTAAAAATGCCCAACCGACTAATAACAATATCGATATTTTCTGAATGAGTGGCAGGTAATTTGAAATCAGTAAGTCTTCGCTAGCAGCAACAACACGTAACGCCATTGATCCGCCCATTAAAACAATCAACCAATTAACAGGACGCCATACGGCGAACCAGACAATGTCATCCCATTGGTTTACTGTACGCTCAATAATACGATGTGTTTTTTTAGTGAAAGCACGCCACATCAGCTGCAATAGCAGTGTGATAGCAAGTACCATGGCAAAGTTACCCACCCAATTACCAATATTAAGTGCGATTAATAATTGCTGTAAATATAATTCAGCTTGTCCGATCATTTTTATTCCTAAAAGTAAAAAACCTCGCTTTGATAGTATCAAAGCGAGGTTTTTTTATGAATACAATAGTGTGGTTAACGTCTTAATCTCTAACGTAAATCACTTCCATTGTTTCTTCATCTTCATCCCAATCGTCATCTTCTTCATCTTCTTCAACAAAGTTTTCGTTAACTTCATCGATAGCAGACTCATGGTAATCATCCCATTGGAATTCAACTTGCTGACGTTCTTCTTCAGCTGTGAATTCTTTTGGCATATCTTCAAGATGATCAGCAACATTCTGACAAACTCGCTGAGTACCTGTTTTCGAGATAGCTGCAACTTTATAAACAGGACCGTCCCATTCAAGACGCTCGATAACTGATTGCATAACAACTTCAGCTTCTTCAGGTAACAGTAGATCTGTTTTATTGAAGATTAACCAACGCTGTTTACTTGCTAATTTAGGGCTATGTTTTCTTAGCTCTTCTAAGATGATTTCAGCATTATCTGCAGGATCAGTACCGTCTGCTGGTAATAAATCAACCATATGTAGCAATACACGACAACGCTCTAAGTGACGTAAGAAGCGCGTTCCTAAACCAGCACCTTCAGAAGCGCCTTCGATTAATCCAGGAATATCAGCAATAACAAAACTGCGTCCATGTCCCATACTTACAACACCTAAGTTTGGTATAAGTGTCGTAAATGGATAATCAGCTACTTTTGGTTTAGCGGCAGAAACACTGCGTATAAACGTAGATTTACCTGCATTTGGTAACCCTAACATACCTACATCGGCTAACAACAATAGCTCTAATTGTAAGTTACGAACTTCACCCGTTGTACCATCAGTCTTCTGCCGAGGAGCACGGTTAGTACTTGTTTTAAAACGTGCGTTACCTAAACCGTGGAAACCACCTTTAGCGACTAGTAACTTTTGACCATCTTTAGTCAAATCACCAATCACTTCACCCGTATCTTCATCACGAGCACGTGTACCAACTGGTACTGGAATAACTAAATCTTCACCACGAGAACCTGTACAGTCACGAGTCTGACCATTTTCACCACGCTCTGCCGCATAAAAACGTACAAAACGGAAATCAACAAGCGTATTTAAATTTTCATTAGCTTGTAGGTAAACATCACCACCATCACCACCGTCGCCGCCATTAGGGCCACCACGTGGGATGTATTTTTCTGTACGAAAGCCGACACAGCCATTGCCACCATCTCCAGCGTCAATCTTAATTTTTGCTTCATCAACAAACTTCATTACAATCTCCAAGAAAAACATGCACAACATTTTTTGTGCACTGATTATACCTATTTCTATTAAACATAGATCACATTTTTATGGGTAATAGAGATAGATAAGTAAAAAAAAAGCCCCGCATAAGCGAGGCTTTAGAATTTTATTCCGAAACTGAATTATTCAGCAACGATGCTCACGAATGAACGTAGTGGTTTACCTTTCTTTTCGAATTTAACTGTACCAGTTTGTTTCGCAAAAAGAGTGTGATCTTTACCAAGACCAACATTTGTACCAGCGTGGAATTTAGTACCACGTTGACGTACAAGGATGTTACCAGCTAATACAGATTCGCCACCAAAACGTTTAACACCTAAGCGTTTACTTTCTGAATCGCGTCCGTTATTAGTAGAACCACCAGCTTTTTTATGTGCCATTTTTAATAACTCCTAATTAAGCGTTGATCGCAACGATTTTAACTTCTGTAAACCACTGGCGGTGACCAGCTGTTGTACGAGAATGTTTACGACGACGAAACTTAACGATTTTAACTTTTTTATCACGGCCGTGTGCAACTACTTCAGCAGTTACTTTACTTCCGTCTACGTATGGAACACCAACTTTGATGTCGTCTGCGTTTGCTACTAGAAGAACTTTATCAAATTCAACAGTTGCGCCAGCTTCTACATCTAGTTTTTCCAAACGAAGAGTTTGTTCAACAGCAACACGGTGTTGCTTGCCACCACTCTGGATAACAGCGTACATGTTTATTACTCCGTTCAGGCGTCTCGTGCTGTTCATCTTAGGAACCAGCATCAAGAGCACACTTATTAATCACAATGGTTGCGGAGTCTACGGCAATTGATATCACTTGGCAATGTTATATGGCAAAATAAATACAAATATTTTTAGCTTCTATTTGGCACTTAAAACAATAAAACACAAAAACACAAAATACACTTAACTTTCAGTCAGTTACAACAAATCTTATCAATAAAAACAGAAACCAAATTAGTTCTTATATTTTCTCACAACAGAGTTGAGATAAGCCTCATAAAGGGCAATAATAAGCACCTATTTTTTTGCGCTTAATTCGGAACAGTTACTTCATGGATATTAAACAGATTCAGCAATTATCAAACGGTGAAATGTCACAGGTTAATGCATTAATCCAAGCTCAATTAACATCCGATGTTGCACTGGTCAATCAACTAGGTTTTTATATTGTTAATAGCGGTGGTAAACGTATTCGCCCATTAATTACTATTTTAGCCGCTAAAGCGCTTGATTTACATAATGAAAAAACCACCAAACTGGCTGCTATTATCGAGTTTATCCATACTGCTACGTTATTACATGATGATGTGGTTGATGAATCAGACCTACGTCGCGGTGAAAAAACGGCCAATGCTTTGTTTGGTAATGCAGCCAGTGTATTAGTCGGCGACTTTTTATATACACGCTCATTCCAAATGATGACGGACCTGCAAAACTTGAAAGTGATGAATATCCTTTCTAATGCAACTAACATTATCGCAGAAGGTGAGGTTTTACAGTTAATGAACTGTAACGACCCAGATACCACTGAAAAAAGTTATATGGATGTTATCTACTTTAAAACAGCGAAGCTATTTGAAGCGGCGACACAATTGGTTGCAGTATTAGGCGAACAGCCTGAAACTATCGAAACGGCATTACTTGATTACGGCAAATATCTCGGCACCGCTTTCCAGCTGACCGATGACGTGATGGATTACAGCTCAGATGCTGCTGAAATGGGTAAAAATACCGGCGATGATTTAGCAGAAGGCAAACCAACATTACCTTTACTCTATGCAATACAGCACGGCACAGAAAAACAAGTTGCGCTTATTCGTGAAGCGATTGAAAAAGCCAACGGCATGGAGCACTTTGATGAAATCATGCAAGCACTGCATGAGACTAACGCATTAGAATATACAAAACAGCGTGCGCTTGAAGAAGCAGACAAAGCGATTGAAGCCATCTCTATTTTACCAGAGAGCGAATATAAACAAGCGTTGATCAGCCTTGCGCATTTAGCAGCTGACCGAAAAAACTAAATTAAAAGAAAGCTGTCAGTTTTTCGCTGTCAGCTTTCAGTCAACACAATCCCCCTCCTTGCACTTCCACCGCCTATATTACTAACCTCAGCATCCTGTAAAGATAAAAGACACCTTAAGCCACTCTTTCACAAAGTTAATAACAAAGCCCTTATTCTGCCTTACACTGCGCTTAATGGGAGGGTCATGCCAATGAACTACAAATCAAGTTCGCTGAAGCGCCTTAATTTACATTTATCAGGGTAGGTAAATAGCATCAGACTCTTTACACCTGAATTTTAGGTATAAAAAAACCGCATGGCCGAGGCGATGCGGTTTTTAGTAACAATCAATAATTAGTTAAACGGATTAACTTGAATCATTGTTTCGTTACGATCAGGACCAGTAGAAATAATATCCATTGGTATACCTGTTAACGCTTCTAAACGTTTGATGTAAGCTTTAGCATTCTCAGGTAATGCATCGTAAGATGTCACACCGTATGAGATTTCGCTCCAACCAGGCATTGTTTCATACACTGGAACAGCAACTTCATAGCCGTCTGCAGACATAGGTGGTACGTCAACAACTTTACCGTTAGGCATAGTGTAGCCAGTACAGATTTTAATCTCTTCTAAACCGTCAAGAACGTCAAGTTTAGTTAAGCAAAAACCAGTAATACTGTTTAGTTGTACGGCACGTTTAATTGCAACAGCATCAAACCAACCAGTACGGCGTAAACGACCTGTCGTTGCACCAAATTCATGACCAACAGTCCCTAAATGGTGACCAGCTGGATCTAATTTATCAACGCCATCATAAAGCTCAGTTGGGAAAGGACCCGAACCAACACGTGTTGTGTAAGCTTTTACAATACCAAGCACATAGTCAAGGTGTGTAGGACCAAAACCACTACCCGTAGCAACGCCACCAGCAGTTGTATTTGAAGACGTTACATAAGGGTATGTACCGTGATCAATATCAAGCAATGTACCTTGAGCGCCTTCAAACAAGATATTTTCACCACGTAAGCGGGCTTTATCTAATTCATCAGTTACGTCAATGATCATTGTCAGTAGAAGCGGTGCCATTTCGATCATCTGTGCAAGCACATCGTCATAACTTACTGCGTCTACTTTGTAATAGTTCACTAATTGGAAGTTATGGTATTCCATGACTTCTTTTAGTTTCACTGCAAATGTATCCATATTGAATAAATCATCAATACGTAAACCACGGCGAGAAACTTTATCTTCGTACGCTGGACCGATACCACGACCTGTTGTACCAATTGCTTTATTACCACGGGCTTTTTCGCGCGCGATGTCTAATGCAACATGGTAAGGCAGAATCAGTGGACAGCCTTCACTAATGAACAAACGTTCTTTAGCTGGAATACCTTTATCAGTTAGCATGTTCATTTCTTTGAACAAAGCATCAGGTGCTAATACTACGCCATTACCGATAACACATTTTACGTTTTCACGTAGGATGCCTGATGGAATTAGGTGAAGAACAGTTTTCTCTCCATCAATTACAAGTGTATGACCTGCATTGTGTCCGCCTTGATAACGAACTACCCATTGCGCTTTGTCTGTAAGTAGGTCTACAACCTTACCTTTACCTTCGTCACCCCATTGAGTGCCAAGAATTACTACGTTTTTTCCCATCAGAATCACATATCTCTAGCGAATTAAGCGGGGATTTTAGCAAACATTAATTACCTTGATCAATCTCTTTAATCATTAAATGAGCTTTAGTTTAAATTTCAGGCGAAAAAAAAGGGCGAATAGTTCGCCCTTTTCACCGCAAAACAAATATTAACCTTTAGAATTCATAAACTTAAAGAACTCAGAGTCAGGACTTAATACCATTACATCATCTTTACCAGAAAAGCTTTTTTCGTATGCTTTCATACTACGTAAGAAGGCAAAAAAGTCAGTATCTTGTGAATATGAGTCCGCATATATCTTAGAAGACTGTGCATCTCCTTCACCACGGACCTCTAAAGAGCTTTTATTTGCTTGTGCTAGCATAATCGATACCTTGCGATCTATATTTGCACGAATCACTTCAGATTTTTCTTGGCCTTGCGAACGATGCTCCCTTGCTACCGCTTGACGTTCAGCACGCATACGCTTGTAAACACTGTTACTGACTTCATCGGGTAAGTTGATTTTTTTGATGCGAACATCAACCACTTTGATACCCAGTTCAGATGAACGTGCCATGCGTTTAAGTGCTGTTTCCATCACTTCACCACGTTTGCCGGAAACGATCTCTTTAATCGTATGCGAACCAATTTCGTTACGCAGACCATTATTTATTTTACGTTTTAGTAATGCTTCAGCTTGCATTTTATTACCACCTGTTGCTAGGTAATAAACCGCTAAATCCTCAATCTGCCACTTCACGTAAGAATCGATGATTAAATCTTTTTTCTCAGAAGTAACAAAACGATCTGCTTGATCATCAAGTGTCTGAATACGTGTATCCATGATACGAACAGAATCGATCATAGGGACTTTAAAATGTAATCCAGCTGGGTAAACAACGGGTTTACCTTCTGCATCACGTTTTACTTTACTAAACTGCATCACGATACCGCTTTGCCCTTCAGATACAACAAAGGCACTACTGATAAACGCTAAAAATAGTAAGACTGGTAAAATTAATAATTTATTCATAATTACTCTCTCCCGCTACTGCGGCTACTACGAGAAAATCTATCACTCGTCGACGAACGCTCATCTTTATCTGCTTTCTCATCTGCACGAGAACGCGTCTCAATTTCAGTTGAATAAGCCGCTTTTGGTGTTGTACCTTTACTCATTAGTTTGTCTAGTGGTAAAAACGTTAAGTTACCACCTGCTTTATTATCAATTAGCACTTTAGAGCTATTAACCAATATCGACTCCATTGTTTCGATATAAATACGTTGGCGTGTCACTTCTGGGAATGCTTGATATTCAGGTAATAAATTATTGAAACGTGCGACTTCACCCTGCGCTTTTAAAACAACACCTTCGCTATAAGCTTGTGCTTGTTGCTCGATACGTTTTACCTGACCACGTGCAATTGGCTCTTTCTCACGTTCATAAGCTTCCGCTTCACGTACAAAACGTTCTTCATCTTCTTGTGCTGCGATTGCATCATCAAAGGCTTCTTTAACCTGCTCTGGCGGACGTGTTTGTTGTAAATTTACATCTACAATTTCAATACCTAAATCATAAGGAGCAATGATTTTATCAACCATTTCCCATGTATCTTGGCGTACCACTTCACGACCCGTTGTTAATACATCATCCATACTTGAATGACCAACAACAAAACGTAATGAGCTATCTAATGCTTGTAACAAGCTGTTGTCAGCGTTAGTTACGCTAAATAGATACTTTTCAGGGGCAACGATACGGTATTGAACTTCCATTGCTACGGTCACAATGTTTTCATCTTCAGTCAGCATGAAACCCGTTGTTGGCATAGTACGGAACGCTTCAACGTTGATCGGAATGATGTTATCAATAAACTTTGGATTCCAATGTAATCCAGGTTCAACTTGACTATGGTAAGCGCCAAAACGTAGTACAACACCACGATCTGATTCTTTCACTGTGTACCAGCCACTGACAAACCAAACGACAAATAACAAGGCAACAACAGCAATCACAACAAATTTACCGCCACCGCTCTTATTGTTACCACTGCCTGATGAAGGTTTTTTACCAAATAATCCACCGAACAAGTCAGCGAGTTTTTGAAACACAACATCTAGATCAGGTGGTCCCTGTTCATTTTTCTTTTTATCGCCATTTTGCCACGGGTCTTGATCTTTTTTACCATCTTTACCCGGTTCATTCCAAGCCATCCAAGCCATTTTAGCCCTCGATATTTAAGTGATTAAATTAGAAATATTAATGTAGCAATGATCTTAACAAGAATAAAGCTACTATGACATATTATGTTATTATTTATTTTGTACAATACAGGCTTCAAGCGCACCGTCAAACTGTTTTCGTAAGCGTGATAAGTCGACATTATTGATGCGAATATCTAACAAACAATCTCCATTTTCAGCGTAACTTTCGTTTTCAATACAGTTTAATGTATAAAACGCAGCGCGCAATTTCCCTTGTGCTGGGGGCAATGCCATCTGTAACGCACGTATTTGACCAGAGAGATGCGCCGTTAATGCTTCAAACAATAATGGCACGCCCTCACCGGTTTGCGCAGACAACCAAACACGTGTTGGTTTTCCCTGTTCATCAAAATCAATATGTGGAGACACATCATCCAGTGCATCAATTTTATTCATAATCGTTAACTGGGGCACATCACCGGCGTCAATATCCGTTAAGACGATTTGCACGGCATCAATATTTTCACGGTAGTTTTCATCTGAGCAATCCACTACGTGTAATAGCAAAGTCGCTTCACGTGTTTCTTGTAATGTCGCTTTAAATGCAGCCACCAAGTCATGCGGAAGATGACGAACAAAACCTACCGTATCTGCAAGAATACAGTTACCCACATCTTCAACGTCAATCTGGCGTAATGTGGGGTCTAATGTGGCAAAAAGCTGATCGGCAGCATAGACGCCCGCATTGGTTATCTGATTGAATATCGTTGATTTTCCGGCATTGGTATAACCGACTAATGAAACCGTTGGTACTTCTGCACGTTGACGCGCACGACGGCCTTGATCACGTTGTTTGGCAACTTTTGCTAAACGTCCTTTAATCGCAGTAATTCTTGCGCTTAATAAACGTCTATCGGATTCCAGCTGTGTTTCACCAGGACCACGCATGCCGACACCACCTTTTTGTTTATCAAGATGAGTCCAGCCACGAATAAGGCGTGTTGACATGAATCGTAACTGTGCCAATTCAACCTGTAATTTACCTTCGTAGGTACGTGCGCGTTGTGCAAAAATATCTAAAATAAGCGCCGTTCTATCAAGCACTAAACATTGGCAAAGCGCTTCTAAATTACGTTGTTGAGCAGGAGTGAGTGAGTGATTAAAGATGACAACATTAGCACCTAATGTTTGTACGGTATCGGCAACTTCTTGTGCTTTACCCGATCCTACAAAATAACGTGCACTAGGGACTTTACGCGGACCCGTTACAACACCGATGGTTGCAACGCCTGCTGAACTTACTAATAATTTAAGTTCGTCGAGGTCTTCTTTCTTTTCGTCATCAGAAAAAGTGATATGAACTAAAACAGCCTGTTCACCGGCTTCATAACGATCAAACAATTATATAACGCTCCAAAAAATGAAAAATAGTGAGCAATCATCCTACCATAGAGGATTTAATTTGGGCTAAAAAAATGGCTTGCTCCGATATATATCAGAAGGCAAGCCAGAAGTTTATCTAATTATTTATTTTACTGTTCAACATGTGGAATAGTTGGCACTGAACGCGCAGGCACAACCGTCGAAATAGCATGTTTGTAGACCATCTGACTGACTGTATTTTTCAGTAAAATAACAAACTGATCAAATGATTCAATTTGTCCCTGAAGTTTAATGCCATTTACTAAATAAATTGCCACCGGAATACGCTCTTTACGTAATGTATTCAAGAATGGGTCTTGTAATGATTGTCCTTTAGCCATCGTCATTCCCTAATTATTTTTATTATTAATTTTTAGTGAAACCAGTATAAACAATGATTAAATAAAAACCGATTTGAATGTTAAATTTTTGATCAGTAACACTTTCTGACCCAATCGGTAGATAGTGAGTAAAAGACGGTAACCTAACCTAACTCGGATTTACATTTATCAAAATTACTTTCGTCGCTACTTTCAAGCCAAGTGATCTCCGTTTTCCAGCCACGAAGCCAAGTCATTTGACGCTTTGCAAGTTGCCTTGTTGCAACAACACCACGAAATATCATCTCTTCATGGTCCATTTTACCGTCGAGATATTCCCACATTTGTCGATAACCCACACAACGCATTGACGGTAAATCTAAATGTAAGTCACCACGTGCACGTAAACGTTCAACTTCTTGTTCAAAACCCGCCGCTAACATCAGGTTAAAACGGCGTTCGATACGTTCATGTAACACCTTTTTGTCACTCGGTGCGATGGCAAATTGTTTGAAATTAAAAGGTAATGGATCACTTTTCACCTCAGTTAATTGCGTCATGCTTTGACCTGAAATTCGGTAAACCTCAAGCGCACGTGATAAACGCTGTGGGTCATTAACATGAATACGTTTTGCTGAAACAGGATCTATCTCTGCTAGTTGGTCGTGCATATGTTGCCAACCAAATTCCGATGCCTCTTTTTCAAGGGCTTCGCGAATAGCGGGATTTGCACTGGGTAATGGCGATAAACCATCCACTAATGCTTTGTAATAAAGCATAGTGCCACCGACTAAGATGGGCGTTTTTCCACGGCCGATAATTTCATGCATTAAACGGATGGCATCATCACGAAAGTCACCGGCTGAATAGGCGGCTAACGGGTCGATAATATTGACTAAAGCATGTGGTGCTTTGTCCAGTTCTTCAATCGTTGGTTTTGCTGTACCAATATCCATTTGTTTATAAATCAGCGCTGAATCCACACTGATAATTTCACAGTTGCATTCAGTGGCTAAACGAATAGCCAGATCTGTTTTCCCTGATGCCGTTGGCCCCATTAAAAAAAGAACCGTTGGGAAATTATTCATCTGAAAAACCTTGTAATAAAAGTGATAAGTCGGGTCTGATATAGAGCGACTCTTGCGCGAGCAAGGATGCCTCTGAAAATGAGACTAATAAAGGTTTTATTTCGCTTATGTCGAAAAGCTTGTCTTTATTTAATTGTTTCACCATAAAAGAACAAAAATGACTGACTTGTTGTTCACTCATTTCCGTCTCTGTGCTGGTACTACTATTGGCATTAAGATCGCGCAGATAACCAAACAAAAGTGGCAATACTTTTGCGATAGGCGCCTGACGAAGCAGTGCAGGGACTTTACTAATAATGAGCTTGCTGCCCTGCTTTTTAAAGCTAAAACCAAAACGTGTAAATAACATGCTGAAGCGTTCGCTAATCTGTAAAGTAAACTCATCAACCTCAATACGCACAGGCAATAATAAAGGCTGTGATATTACTTCGCCATATTGCCAAGCATCCATTAACTGTTGTTGTTCAAGGTAACGAGAGGTGGCACTTAATGAGACTAATATCAGCTCTTTTTGCGAGGTCAATTTGATTAATGCGTATTTATTTTTAATTAAATTAATCACCTCAAAATGCGCTTGTTGTGTATTTATAGCTGAGGCAGCTAAAGGCTGATGCGCTTCACTGACAAAATCACAATACGCATTCACTTGTTTATCGTCTAATGGTGCAGCCTGATAACTCGGTCGATAAGCCGGTTGTCGACTCGCACCAGCCCCACTATTACTGCCAGTACCACTGTTGCTACTACTCCCAGCATGATTTCCCATGTGCTGATTGATAGAAGGCCCAGACTCAGTGACGGTATTGATAGGTTGCGTAAAGTCTGTCGGACTATTTTCATTGATAGGAATGTTGGTATTCGTATGGATATGGGCATTGGTATTAGCTTCAGGCAAAGAAAGCATTGCGGGTTGATAACCATGCTCTGCGCGTTGATGCGCCTCGTTTGCACTTTCGCTGTTGAGCGTTGTCGCTAACGTACTCACGATATAGTCATGTACCCAACGCGCCTGATGAAAACGTACTTCATGCTTTGATGGATGCACATTGACATCAACCTGATCCGCAGGGCAATTAATATAGATAACATAACCGGGGAATTGTCCGTCAGGTAATAATCGTGCATAGGCTTGCTTAATGGCATGATTAACCAATTTATCGCGGATCATGCGCCCATTAATATAACAAAATTGCACATCACCTAAAAGGCGCGGTGAAAGCCTGTCGGAGATCCAACCTGATATTTTTAGTGGCGACTTTTCATCTTCAAAACCTTCGCTTTCAAAGGCAAGTGCACTTTTCACAAAGCTCTCACTACAAATAGCGGCTAAGCGTTTATCTATTTGTGTTGCCGTCTGTGCTGCTCGATATTGGCGAATCACTTTACCATTGTGTTTTAACACAAAACCGATTTCAAAAGAGCTTAAGGCAATGCGACGAATCAATTCGTCAATATGTTGGAATTCTGTTTTTTCTGTTTTTAAAAAACGACGTCGTGCGGGGGTATTAAAAAACAAGTCTAATACTTCAACCGTCGTGCCCTGTGGATGTGCAGCAGGTTGGATATTAACCTGCATATCTCGCCCTTCGGCAACCGCTTGCCAAGCTTGTTCTTGATCGCTAGGTTTGGAAGTAAAAGTTAAACGAGAAACTGAGCTGATACTAGCCAGCGCTTCACCACGAAACCCTAGGCTGACAATCGCTTCTAAATCATCAAGATGGCTAATTTTACTGGTGGCATGGCGACTTAGCGCTAAGGTTAATTGGTCTTTGCATACCCCTGAGCCGTTATCTTTGATACGAATACATTTCGCACCACCCTTTTCGATATCAATCTCAATACGTGTTGCACCCGCATCTAAGCTATTTTCGATTAACTCTTTGACCACCGAAGCGGGACGCTCGACTACCTCGCCCGCTGCAATTTGGTTAGCAAGACGAGCGGGTAAAATTTGAATAGCCATGTGTGTGGGATCCAGAAAATTTAAGTCGTAGGGATAGTCAGTAGCTGTCCAATGGCCAGCGAACTTGAACGCAGTTTATTCATTGATTTAATTTGTGACGCCGTAGTGCCATAACGCTTAGCAATCACAGATAATGACTCACCACTACGCACTTTATGCGTTGTTAATTTACTCGCTCCAGCGGGGATTTTAATTTTCTGACCCACTGACAGTGTCGTAGAACGTAAGTTGTTATGTTTCTTTAATACCGAAGAGCTGGTGTTATAACGTGCAGCAATCACCGATAGTGACTCGCCACTACGCACTTTATGAACCCTTGCTCGGTTTGATTTGTTTTGTGTTTTAGCCACATAACCACTACCCGGTATTTTAATTTTTTGACCGATTGAAAGTGATGTTGAGCGTAACTTGTTATACGTTTTTAACTCATTAGTGGTTTTGCCATAACGCTTGGCAATCACTGACAATGACTCGCCACTTTTCACTTTATGAGTCGTTGCTTTGGCGACCTTAGCAGGCGCTTTAACTGCACGCTGCGCCACTTGAGCACCGCTACCCGGAATTTTTATCTTCTGGCCAACCGCTAACGATGTTGAACGTAATTTGTTATAACGTTTTAGCTCACTGGTTGTTTTGCCATAACGCTTAGCAATCACAGACAATGACTCGCCACTTTTCACTTTATGTACTGTCGGTTTGATGACCTTAGCAGGCGCTTTAACTGAACGTTGAGCCACTTGAGAACCGCTTCCCGGAATCTTTATCTTCTGGCCAACCGCTAGCGATGTTGAACGTAACTTATTATAACTTTTTAGCTCAGAGGTTGTTTTACCGTAACGCTTAGCAATCACAGATAACGACTCACCACTTTTCACTTTATGTACTGTCGGTTTAATAACCTTAGCGGGCGCTTTAACTGCGCTCTGAGTCACTTGATAAGTGCTACCCGGAATCTTTATTTTCTGGCCAACCGATAATGACGTTGAACGTAACTTGTTATAACGTTTAAGTTCACTGGTACTTTTTCCGTGATGCTTAGCAATCATCGACAACGAGTCGCCTGCACGGACTTTATACACAGTGGCTTTAGTGGTAACGGTTTGTCTAACACCCTGCTGCGGGATTTTTATTTTTTGCCCAACGGCTAAAGACGTAGAACGTAAATTATTGTATTTTTTAAGCGCGGTTGTTGTTGAACCATAACGCTTAGCAATAACTGAAAGCGACTCTCCACTTTTCACTTTGTGCACTTTAGCTTGGCTTAATACTGATGTTTGAACCGGCACAACCGGTTTTGCATCTCGTTTCACAACAAGCAGATAGTTAGACGGGATTTTTAATACCTGACCAATACGCAGATTCTTTGATTTTAAGCGGTTATGTGATTTTAACTCACTGCTACTGACGCTATAACGCGAGGCCAGAATAGACAACGACTCGCCACTACGCACCGTATGTTTGATAACACGTTTTTTTTGCGCAAATAACGAGTCATGAGGTGGCGATTCTCTAAAGTGTCTATAAATCCCTTTAAAGACGGCTGTTGCTACCTTGTTCTGATATTCCGCTTGATTGAGTAAACGCTCTTCACGGTGATTGGTAATAAAACCCGCTTCAACCAAAATTGAAGGGATATAAGGTGATTTAAGTACCGCTAAGCTGGCACCCACTGGTTTCTTTTTATGTAATTTGGTTATCTGTTTTAATTCTTTTACCACTAAATTACCAACATCCGAGCCTACTTGCATCGAATTGGCTTTAGACATATCAAAAAACACTTTATTCAAAAATGGCACACTGCTTGCGCTATCACTTGACTCACCTTTACCACCGAGTAACTCAGAATGCACTTCGTGGCGCTCTATACGGCGACCCATTTCAGAGTTTGCACGGCGATCAGAAAGTATCCATACCGACGCACCACTTGGTTGGCTTGAGGTAAATCCATCGGCGTGAATCGAGACTAAAAAGTCTGCTTTTCCTTTGAAGGCTAATTCAGAGCGTTTATTGAGATTAACGTAATAATCGCCAGTACGAATTAAAAAACCACGCATACCCGGTTGTTGATTAACACGTCTTTGTAGGCGTTTAGCGATTTGTAAGGTGATGTTTTTTTCGTAACTAAACTTACCTAATGCCCCAGGGTCTTCACCACCATGTCCGGCATCGATAGCAATAATGACATCTCGGCCCGCCACGCCCGATTGCACAATGGCTTGAGGTTGTTTGCTCTTTGGCCTTTTAGCTGGCGCTTTATGGGGTAAGTCGATCACCAAACGATGACCGTAAGGTTTTGCTGGTGGCAGGGTAAATATTTTAGCTTTACTGGCTTGTTTCAAGTCGACTACTAAGCGGAAAGTGCTTTTATTATTACTCGCACTTTCGCGTAGGTTTTTAACCAATGGGCCTTGATGCGACAATTTTTTTAAATTAACCGAACTCTTAGTCGATTTAATATCAATCACTAGACGGTTCGGTTTTTTCAGATAATGGATCTCGTAATTAGGTTTACTACTGAGATCTAATACAACGCGGGTATTATCAGGAGAAGGCCACGCACGCACACTTTTGAGTTGATTGGCTTGCACAGTGCTAACCGCTAATACCCAAAACGTGATGATGAAAAATATGTTAATAAAAATATCGCGACTTAATTTCATAATTTTTGTAAAACTTGTTTGCCTGTTTCTGTGTTTGCTTGCAATTCAATGACACGCTCTTCGCCATCATAACGTAAGGTTAAATCAATATCCGCTAAGGGTAAAACGCCTTCACCACGTTCAGGCCATTCAACTAAACAGTGGCTGTTGTCAGAAAAATAGTCACGAATACCCATGAACTCTAGTTCTTCGGGATCACCTAAACGATATAAATCAAAATGATAAACATTCCACGTCGCTAATTCATAAGGTTCAACAAGCGTATAGGTTGGGCTTTTAACATTACCCACATGACCTAAGCCTTGAATAAAACCACGTGTTAATGTGGTTTTTCCTGCGCCTAAGTTGCCGTGTAAATAAATACACGTTGCTTTGTCACAAGCGGCACTTAAACGACCACCAAAAGCAACGGTTTGATCCGCGTCGATTAATTTTTCTGTAAAGTTTTCTATTAACGTTTTAGTCATTATGGGTTAACTAACTTCCTGATATATGGAAAAAGATCACTGGCGAGTAGGCCTCGCTCATCGGACTTAGCAGCAGCGTCAGCGGCCAAACCATGGATAGATACCCCTAAAATAGAGGCTTGTAGCGAATCTAAACCCTGTGCTAATAATCCAGCAATGATACCAGAAAGTATATCCCCCATGCCACCACTTGCCATTCCGGGGTTTCCAACATTTTTTACGTAGACCTGTTTACCATCACAAATCAGCGTACCCGCGCCTTTCAAGACCACAACACCACCAAAACTACGTTGCAGATTACGCACTGCACTGAAACGATCGTTCTCTATTTGATTAATCGAACAGCCTAATAGTGTCGCGGCTTCGCCTGGATGTGGCGTTAAAATCCAATTATCTTTCCATGTTGGATTATCCACTAATAAATTTAACGCATCGGCGTCAACCACCGTGGGTAATTCGCTAGCTAACACATAATCAAGCAATGTCTTCCCCCATAAGTCAGTGCCCAGACCCGGCCCGATAGTCAGCACAGTCGCCCAATCACGAATGGCGCCACCATCAAAGCGTTCAATATCGACACCTTCGCCCATTAACTCAGGTCGACCAGAAAGCACCGTTAATAAGTTCTCAGGCAAGGTTAATACTTTCACTAGACCAGAACCACAACGTAGCGCAGCCTCTGAAGCTAATCGAGCAGCACCGGGCATACCAACATTGCCACCGATAACCAATGTTTTACCAAAGAAACCTTTATGGCTAGTACGCGAACGAGGTTGTAAATAATGGCTAACATCCGAATACGTGACACGTGATACCGTACTTTGACATAAAGCCTTAAATTCCTTTTCGACACCTAAGCATGAAAAGTAGATTTCACCACAATATTCCGCAGAACGACCGGTAAACAAACCTTGTTTTAAACCAACAAAACACACAGTAACCTGTGCGTTTACGGCAACCTCTTTAATGGCACCAGTATCTGGATTTAAACCCGATGGAATATCCACACTTAATATGGGTTTGCCTGTTTGATTCATTTTATGAATTAAACGCTGATACTCCGCACGTACCGTGCCTAATAATCCAGTGCCTAACAAAGCATCAACAATAACATCCGCTTTATCAAAGTCAGCTTGTTCGATGCCATCGATAATTCCCTGCTCAACGCGCCACGCATTACGCGCTTCAGCGGCATCACCGGTTAATTCACTCGCATCCCCCACTTGGCAAAGCTGTACCTGCAAGCCAGACTCTTTTGCTATGGCGGCAAATATATAACCATCACCGCCGTTACTGCCCTCTCCTGTTAGTACCAATACATTTTTAGCCTCAGGAAAATGAGACTTAAAAACGTCATAACAGGCTTGACCGGCACGGTTCATTAACCCGTATAAACTGGTACTTGCTTGTTCAGCCGCTAGCCCTGCAAAGTCTTTTATCTGCTGAGCACGATATAAAGAGTGTGGTAAACTGCATTTGATTTTTATCTGGTCAGAAAACATATTCTTGTCCTATTTATGCCAATAAGAATAAGTAGCACTCCAATTGGTATTACACATAATTGTAAGAAAGAGAAAATAATGGTTGAGAAAATTACGCCCGATGAAACATTTAATCATCAGGACATCGATTTAATTCAGTTATCTGAAAATATCAAGCTCTGGGGAAAAGCGCTAGGTTTTCAGCAAGTGGGTATCTCAGATATCGATCTCAAGCAACATGAAGCTAAATTACAACAGTGGTTAGACAATAAATATCACGGTGAAATGGATTATATGGAAAAGCATGGCATGAAACGCGCGCGCCCTGCTGAACTTCATCCAGGCACATTACGCGTTATTTCAGTGCGCATGGATTACCTGCCAGACAACGCCCAATTTGCACGTACGCTTAAAAATAAAGACAACGCGTATATTAGTCGTTATGCACTGGGTCGTGATTACCATAAAGTGATACGTAAACGCTTAAAACAACTCGGTCAAAAAATTGAGGAGCAAGTCGGCAAGTTGGGTTATCGCCCTTTTGTGGATAGCGCTCCTGTTTTAGAGCGTCCTCTAGCTGAAAAGGCAGGCCTTGGCTGGACAGGTAAGCACTCACTATTAATTGATGCTAAAAATGGCTCATGGTTTTTTATCGGTGAGTTAATGATAGACCTGCCATTACCCGTTGATAAACCGGTTGAAGAAAAATGCGGACAATGTGTTGCTTGTATCAAGATATGCCCGACGCAGGCCATTGTGGCACCTTATGTGGTTGATGGTCGACGCTGTATCTCTTATTTAACCATCGAATTACAAGGCGCTATTCCGGTTGAATTTCGTAAAGCGATTGGTAATCGAATTTATGGTTGTGATGATTGCCAACTTATCTGCCCGTGGAATCGCTTTGCAAATACCACACAAGAGCAAGACTACCAAGCACGCCATCAACTTGAAAAACAACCGTTACTGGATCTGTTTTCTTGGACTGAAGCGCAGTTTTTAAGTAATACCGAAGGCTCACCAATTCGTCGAATCGGTTATGAACGTTGGTTGCGTAATATTGCGGTCGCGTTAGGTAACGCACCTTCAAGCCCAGCTGTTGTAGAATCACTTAACAACAAACGATTAGAAAGCGATTCTGATTTATTAAATGAGCATATCGATTGGGCATTAGAACAACATACAATGCAAATCCCTATTGTTACCGATAGATTGAACAATCGTTTGATTAAAGCGATTGAAAAAGGGTTACCAAGAGACGCTTAAGGTTACTCACCTGTTTAACTAAATACCTTACTAGAAGCCTCTAAATCACACAGAGAGCACGAAGAAAACAGAATAATGAATCACCTTTATTTTTCTTCGCGTCTTTGTTGTGAAATCGCTTTTGAAGTAGATCCCATCTCAGCGAATAAACACCTCATCATTTATATAAAACATGTTACGTTTACGAATATATAGGTAACTCACCTTGACAGATAAGCTATTGTCTCTAAAGCTTAAAGTCTGATTTACAGCTAGCAGGAGGATTTATGATCACAGTACTTTTCCGTTGGGATATCAAACCACAGTGTGAGCAAGCTTTTAAAGAGGGCTGGTCTGAGATTATTCACCGTAATATTGAAAAATATGGTGCATTAGGATCACGCTTACATAAAAGCCACGATAATCAGTGGATCTCCTATAGCCAATGGATTAGCGAAGAACACTATAAAAATGCGCAGAATTGCCAAGATAAACATGAGCAAGCACGTATTAAGATGATCACTGCGATTAACAGAACTTATGAGCCCATTATTATGGTGCCTATTCTTGATCACCTGCTTGCGAGTGAAACATCACAACCACAGTTATTGCCTTAATCGGCCATGAGCGGTACGCTAGTGGTTATAAACTTCAAGTAGGAAAGATAATGAGTACAGCACTTACTGAGCAACAAGTTAAAGATATTCAAAATTTAGACGCGCAAAAACGTTATAACTACCTACTTAAAGAGGTGGTTAAAAACCAAGAGATTTGGTTATTAGTCGATGAACACGGCTGTGTCATGTTAAATAGTGAAGATGAAGATTGTGTACCGGTTTGGCCAAATGAAGAGTTTGCAATCTCTTGGGCAACCGAGGAATGGTCGCACTGTAAAGCAGAACCTATCTCACTCGAAAAATGGCACTCTCGTTGGACACATGGTCTTGAAGATGATGAATTAGCATTAGTTATTTTCCCTGATCAAAATAGCGAAGGGTTAATCTTCTTCCCAGATGAGTTTGATTTTGAACTAAAACAGCAAAAACGAAAATAATTTATTCGTTAATAATACTAACTACGCTAATGATACTTTCATTAGCGTAGCTTTCCCAACGCGCCTCTGCTTAATAAAAAACATCTTCTCGATTCTGATAAACAGCACATCATATTGCTTAATTTTTTTATACCGTTAAATTAAGTTAATCTACTCATTTTAGTGAAAATAATAAGGCCATAATGAAAAACAATGGGATCACCCTTGAAGCAATCAATGTATTAGATGCGATTGATAAACGTGGTAGTTACGCCGCCGCCGCTGAGCAACTTAACAAAGTTCCCTCTGCACTCTCTTACATTGTGCAAAAATTAGAAGATCAGTTACAAGTGACTATTTTTCAAAAACAAGGTCGTCGTGCAGTGCTAACTCCAGCGGGTAAAAACCTATTAATTGAAGGTCGCTTGATTTTAGAAGCCGTACAGCGCCTTGCTGATAAAACACAAACAATCGCTAATGGTTGGGAACCCAAACTTAATATTGCGATCAGTTCAATTTTACACTGCGATAGTATTTTTTCAGTATTCAAAGCCTTTTTAGATGAACACCCCACGGTTGAAATGGATATCAGTGAAGAGATAATGAATGGCGCATGGGAAGCCTTAGTTGACGATAGAGTGGATATGATTGTTGGCGCTTCCGGTGATATACCTAAGCAAAAAGGTATACAAACAGTACCGCTTTGCTTTTTCGACCCTGTCTTCGCAGTCACTCCTGAACACCCATTGGCTAAGAAAGCACAGCCAATTTCCCATGACATTATTGAACAATACCGCGCTGTAGTGGCGCACGACACCGCAAAACAATGGATCACACAAACCCATTCAGTGATCAGTAAAGACAACTACTTTTACGTACCCAGTGTGGAATATAAATTACGCGCACAATTACAGGGCATAGGTTGCGGTTTTTTACCCCGCTCACGCATTCAGAAGTATCTTGATAGTGGTCAATTTATTGAACTGAAACTCATTCCAGAGCATCAACCCGTACCCTTGTATTTAGCCTGGAAAACGGTGAATCGAGGTAAGGCACTGCAGAGTGTCAGGGAGATGTTGATTGCGCAGAAAGGGAATATTTATTGTTGATTTGATAATGTCTCTATAAAAGAGAAGTAAAGTGATATTGCCTAAACTTCTCTTTTAATTTTTATAATGGGTAGTGGTAGTAACTAGATAGCATGAACGTAGTTTCAGTTCCAATCAGAGTTTCCGATTTAGCACTTCCTAATTTTTCATCGTAATGAATACCGATATCACCAATTACATCAACGGCTTTGCCTCGCATTGCACCATAAATCTCACCCGATGCCCGTGCTTGAACATAACCTAAAGGAGCATGGATGTTCACGTACATATTAGCGGCGCCAGTCACAAGAAATGCAGAGTCAACATTTTGTCGTGCATCAGAGAAACCTGAGTTATATGCATCATCTACCAAACCAACGCTTTGAAAAGATGAATATACACTTAATGGTGCATTACCAGTATCATTAAGTTTTGCTGAATTGGGAAATACTGCGGCAGCTGCACCGATTGTTATTTTACTATCGGTAATAATTGTTAACGAACTAGTCGTTTCTTCCCCTGTTTTAAACTTGAACCCCGTCCCACCATTGCCTAGTTCAATATCACCTTTAACTAAAAAAACGACATCCCCTGATATTTCAATATCTTGGTTGACCAGCTCTAATGAATCAAAAACATATACTGCTTGCGCTGTTTGCGTATCTCGAAAACCTAATGTAGATAAGTCCATGGGTACTGTTTGGACTTCAGTAAAGCTTCCGCTACCCGATGATAAATGAGCATTTGTACCAACATTAATGTCATCAGAAAAAGTGAGGGTGCTTAAGGCTGTCCCATCATCTTTAACCATTGTAGACATGTTTGCACCAGTAGGTGTACCAGTCTTCATATCATCTATAACCTTTACAATACCTTTTGTATCACAATCTCCTTTCATCTTTTGAGGCTTTCCATTTTTCACATGAGAGGTTCCTGCTCCTAATGTAGCCGTTGAATCTTGATAAGGGTTATTTTCATTACCCACTTGTAACAAGCCCCCATGAGTAACTTGCCCGTCAATTGCACGCGTTCCATAATACTTGAGGTCATTATAGGTATTTAAGCCTCCATTTATAGTGAAATTCTCAATAGTGGTATCGCCACCAGCATGCGTATTACCAGAGAAACCATCTTTCAATTTAATATTGGTTTGAGCAGATACATCACCTGTTATATTGGATGTGCCAGAAGATGCATCGACAGAGCCATTTGAGGTCACACTTCCCTGGACGGTTCCATTGCCAATATTAATTTCACTTGTATCTGAAATCGTCGCTATATCTGCATTGTTAGCTGTACTTCCTGAAGTATAAGGTCCAAGGTTTCCAACTCCGTTATAACTATCAACAAGCGCACCTTCAATATTTATTCCTTCACAACCTACAATTGCATCAGGAAACTCAGTAATAGTCTGCGGGCCTTTCATGTGAATTTTTGCTTTGAAATATGCAACTGAATCGTAATTTTCACCTTTACTGATAAAAGTAAAAATATTGTTTGTATCCACACTGGCGCTATACACCGTCATTTGGGGAGCGTTCAAAAAGCCATTGTTTATTGCAGAGGTTAGTATTGCGCTACTTGCCCCTGGTATATTTTCAGTTTCAATATATTCGAATGCTTTAAACACTCCTTTTTCAGCCATCGCACGCGCATTCATCTCTTTCTGTTGATTACCACCAATACGCTCTTGTAATTGATTACCTTTTATTTCTGAAAAAGTATAAAGAGTCGAAACGGTAGTAATTAATAAAACTGAAATTAATACAAATCCATTTTGTGATTTTTTCACTGTTATATCCTTATAAACTGGTGTTGCTACCGCCACTGACGCCAGCATCAATTAATATTCGTTGACGCATTGCAAGACTAAAAGTAAAACCGGTGACACCCATCGTATCGGCACCCCCTGTTGGCATTCCAGCAACTTTTAAATTGATATCAATGCCTTTTTTAGTACCTGTTGCTAATGAAGCAGAAATTGAAAGCACATCCAATGCGACTAACTTACTCGGTGTAGTCGGCGCACCCGCACTTGCTTTTGTTTCGCAATAAAGGTGGTCATTTGAGATCTTAAAAGTATTGATGGCTCCCGACATTTGTTGTTCACCTAAGCATCCATAAAAAAGGTTCTCGTCAGCCTCCGCACCGTAAGTAATCACTATTTGTTGTTTACCACTGATCACGTCAATGCTTAGCCCTTCACCTTGGCGTATTGAGCGGGCAAGTAAATAATGCGCGCCCCGTAAAGACTCTTGCGCATTAGATAACTTCTGAGACCTATCAATACTGCTCTGTAATGAGCTGTATACCGATGTACAAGCGAGAATAAGCGTTAAACTTATTGTCATTGCAATCATTAATTCAACCAGTGAAAAACCAGCTTGTTTTAATGGGTTCATTTACATTTCCCCGCAAAGTCGGGATAGGTAACATTTAGAATCACTTGATCGTTTGCAGCGTCTGTATCGAAGTTTTTATCATTCCACTCGACAATCACTTTATCTTCTAATTGAACGTCCGTAGTAATACCCGTGCTCGTTGCTCCGGATAAGCCGGCCGTTAAATCAGCTTTCCAAGCATCGTAAACATCTTTATATATAGTAGCAGTTGGTGTATCCGTTCCATCAATATCACATAAATTCTGCCATACTTTATCGACCAACGTATTGGCTTCTATTGTTGCTATCGTATAATTAAAACTGGATTGTGAAGAGCGTAAAATATTGAGTTCTAACATTACTAACCCTAATACAGCAACACCCGCAATGAACATTGAGATAAGTACTTCAAAAAGAGTAAATCCTTGTTCTTTCTTGATCATATGCAAGCCCCTTTTTTACTTTGACCACTTTCTAACACACAAATACTTGATGTACGTGATGCTGAAGAAACAGTTAAAAAAGTGAATCCTGCTATATTGATAGATCCTCGTCCAAATACAGTAATTTCAGCACCACTGACTTCAATCGATGCGTGCGGTTTTTTTACTTCTAGTAATATATCATTACCACTATTTACAACCTCCCAACCGTCAGACCAGTCGCTTACTGTTTTTGGTTTTAATGTCATTGGGGATGAGGTTTTTATTGCTTCTGAACGGGCAAATCGATATGCATTATAAAGATCATTTGTCGCTTGAGAAAATCGCCCTTGCTCTACAAATTTATTATAACTAGGCACGCCAACTGAACTAAGGATGCCGATAATCGCGAGCACAACTAAAAGCTCGATTAGAGTAAAACCTAATTGTTTTTTTTAAGTCTGAAGTTAGCATACGTTTACCAACACTGATCAGAAACATCAGAACCGCCTTTAGTCGCAGTGGTTTTTCCTGTTTGGATGAGAGTCATGACGCCACAGATATCAGAACCTTGGCCCCCGCTAGGAGTCGCTGTAATAATAAAACTAGCAGGCGCTAGATTAGTGGCGACAGTAGGAACAAATGTCGTATTATAAGTATCGACTAGCTCAACACCTGTCGCGGCGGCATCTGCCGGGTAATCACCTTGACGGGCATATTGGCGCTCTGCAACTAGTGACATTTTAGTCATGGCAAGCTGCACATCAATACGATTAGCTTTGCGCACATGTGCCTGATATGAGGGTAATGCGATAGCCACTAAAATACCGATGATTGCTATAACGATCAGTAATTCTATAAGTGTAAAACCTTTATTTTCCATAATATAAACAATTCCATTATTCCATTATTCCATTATTCCATTAATTTAAACTCTAAAAGTAAACTTTTACAGGCCCTTGTTATTCAGCAGTCTGAGCTTCTATTCATTGCCAGCATAGATCTCTTTTGATTTTCACTTAGCATAAAATATTAGTAGTGCAATAATACAGCAAATACAAGTTCAAAAATGGTATTTCATCTATTATTTAAAAGAATAATAGAAAAGCACTTTTACACACAACCTCCAATAAAATATATTTATTCTAGGTAGCGACAATCAAGCCTTTAAAAGCAATACTTCCATTACGAATGATAGAGTCATGTTCTTTGAAGGGAGATATAAAATAAGAAGTATTTACAATAATACGGGTAAATAACCATAAACAGTATAGATTATTTACCTGTCAGCATAGGAGATTGACTATTAACTTAGCAGGCAGTTGTCTCTAATTAGGGATAATAGTAATAAACCGAAGCGAATTTCACCCCTTCATTACCACTACCGGAGACAGGAGTCCCAGAGCCTAATTTTTCATCATAATGAATACTACCAGAACCAGAAACCTCTACAGACTTTCCAAGAATCGCTCCTTTGAATGATCCACCTGCATTCATTGAGACTTTACCCAACGGTGCGTCAACGGTCATATTCATGTTTCTTCCTTGAAGATCAACTGCAACGTCATTTCCTGTCGTCTTTTGAGCTGATATTAAGGTCATAGGGGATTTATTTGTAGAAGTAACCGTACCATTTGAATTAGGAATTTCAATGATCTCTGCGTCAGAAATTGTTTTGGTTTTTCCAGCAACAACCATCGTTAAACTTCCCCCATTTTCAATGGTAATTTGAGAGCCTCCACCGTCCATTGTAAAGTTATTTTTAACAACAATAAAAACATCTCCTGAAATAGTAATATCTCGAGAATTTAAATGAAAATTATCATATACATGTGCCGAACGGGTTTCGCCTAATAGTTCAATTTCAGAAGCAGGATACTGTTTCATTAAAGGCTTAGTTGGATCGTTTTCTACATACCCAGAATTAAAGCAATCCGCTTTATTAGCAGTGAATTTAAAAGGAGTATCTTGAGTTTGCCAAGAAGTAGGTTTGAAGTGTCCATTGCTTACAAAGTCACCATAATTTTGACTTTCAATGGCAAGGCCTTTCTTATCACACGCTTCTGTTTTTACATTATTACTTTTTACTGTTGGGTCATGCTTAGATAATGCTTCGTTATAATCGCCTGATATAGTACCTTTATGATTTACACTGCCGTCAATATTAATCGTATTAGAAGCATCTCCAGCAACAAATGCATTTTGCTTAACGGGGTTAAAATTCGCATTTAAATCTCCTCCAGAGTGAATGTCACCGGAAACCACTTCCAGTAGGGATAGCCTCTTTAGTAGTAAAACCTACGTTCCCATTTGTTTTAATATCCCCTACGACCTTAGATCCATTACCCGTATAGTTACCTGTTGCATTAACATTACCGTAAATGGGCGCTTTACCCGTTTGACTAATATCACCTTTAGCCCCTTGAATTGCATCATATGTCGTTGATACATTTGCATTTGCATTTGCATTTACATATTCGTCAGGGGTTGCCGGGGCATTCTGTGTTGGTAAAGAATAATCTTTCCCATATTTATCCTTAAACTGCTTCTCATAAGAGCCCTTTCTAGAATCGAAGCTATCGACCACACCACCAGCCCCCATTACAACACCCTCGCAGCTAACAATAGCAGCATCGTATTCTCCCCCACTACTCGTAACACCGACTTCTATTTCAGCTTTGAGATAAGCAACAGCACCTTGATGAATACCTTTGCTAGTAATAAGCAAGGAATTAGCTGTCGCCCCTACTTTTGCAGTTAGTGTATATTCGCCTGGTACGGTTTTCCCGTCTAAAGCTAAAATAATATCTGCAATAGGTGTGGGAGGCGTTAAAGCTTGTTTTGCTTGGGTATATGAATAACTTGCAAAAATGCCTTTTTCAGCTTCAGAGCGAGCATTAAGTTCTTTGATTTGGTTGCCGGCAATACATTCTTGCAATCGGTTTTCATCAATGGCAGAAAAAGCAAAAAAAGTAGAGATAGAAGTGATAAGCAGTACTGATATGAGTACAAACCCTTGCTGTTTTCCTTTGATTAACACAATAACATCCTTAATTTCAGCTGACACAATACTTTGACACGATACAAACGCGTCAAAGAGATAACCAGTGTCACTAAAAATAAGTGATAGTTTTTATTAAAAAAAAGATGCATTCCTTGCAATGTTCACTCTAAAATCCTTTTAAAGCAAACTGGTTCTAAAGGTAGATTACAGTAATATTATTTAACGTAAAGCTCGCTTTGTAAAATTAAAGTTAAATGTACTCTAATTATCAACGGATTCACATTTAGCTCACAAAACAAACTATTTGTTTGCTTTGTGTCTAAATTAAGTTATGGAAGCATTGATGGAAATATGGGAAAGTAAGTAGACTAATTATGGGGATAGAGTCAAAAATAAGGGGCATGCTAATAAAGTGGCTAACTTGAGATGGATTCCCTACCCTCCAGCATTAGCAAGAGGGTGATTCTAATTAGAGTAATGGCATAAAATGAAATTATTGAATATCGAATAACTCAATATCAAAGATAAGCATTGAACCTGCTGGAATGCTTCCGGCGCTACGCTTTCCGTATGCGAGATTGCTTGGAATGTAGAAACGATACTTATCCCCTTCAACCATTAACTGCACACCTTCAGTCCAGCCCGAAATCACTTGGTTCAGTTTAAAAGAAATCGTTTTGTTACGATCAACAGAACTGTCAAAAACAGTACCGTCAATTAATGTGCCGTGATAATGCACGGTTACTTTACTGTTGGCTGTAGGGTGAACTTGCCCCTCACCTTTCGTTAATACTTGGTATTGCAAACCAGACTCTGTTGTTTGCATGCCTTCTTTTAAAGCGTTCCCAGCTAAAAAATCAGTCCCTATCTGGATGTTTTGTGGTGCATTTTTATTAGCCACAAAGGTTTGGAAAATAAAAAATAACGCGATTAATAACAGTGCAATTAGAACAATTTTCAAGTTAATACCTTAAATGAATGAGATTAAAAAGTTACTTTACTAAAGTAGTAACTCACTGTCGATAGGATGAAACGTCGTACAACTATTAATTAACGCTTTTGCAGTCAACTTAGGCACGCCATAAGCTTGGGTTTCTACCAAAAAAGAGTCTTTTACTTTATCCAATAAAATAGCAAAGTCACCATCACCTGACAATAAAACGATGATATCGACCTGCGGGGAAACTTCCATAATGTCTATGGTGATCCCCACATCCCAATCGCCCTTTGCACTGCCATCACTGCGTTGAATATAAGGTTTTAATTTCACATCAAAGCCGATGTGTTTCAATACATCCTGGAATTTTTGTTGCTGGCTATCGCCTTTATCGATCGCATAAGCAAAGGCATGGGTTATTTGCCCTTGTGCTTTGATGAGTTGCCATACTTTACGATAGTTAAACTGTTTGCCATAGGCTTGGCGGGAGGTGTAATAAATATTTTGTACATCTGCGAATATGGCAATTTTTTTCATTTAGAAGTCTACTTTTTACGGCTCGCGATTTTTAAGAGGTCGAGATGATGCCATATTCAAAAATGAAAAAGCCCCAAATAAGGTCATTATTTGGGGCTTAATTGATTTCATTCTCAAATTAGTGAGCTAAGGCTACTTATTCACTCACAAAATTATTACGTGTACCACGCTGTTTTTGACTACTACCCGTGCCAGCACCAGAGCGTTGGCCATCGCGATGTCCTGTTCTTGCATTTTTAGGCTTGTTAGGTTTGCTAGGTGCGTCTAAACCAGAAGGTGGTAATGGTGTACCCGGTTCAAAACCAGCAACGGTTTTACGCGGAATCACTTTTTTGATTAACTTCTCAATGTCTTTAAGCAGTTTAAACTCTTCTGCACAAACTAATGAAACAGCTTCACCTACATTACCAGCACGACCAGTACGACCGATACGGTGAACATAATCTTCACTTACATGCGGTAAATCGAAGTTAACTACTTGAGGTAGTTGGTCGATATCAATACCACGTGCAGCGATATCTGTTGCAACCAATACATTTACTTGGCCGTCTTTAAAGGCAGCTAACGCTTTAGTACGTGCGCCTTGGCTCTTATTACCATGAATAGCGGCAGCGCGAATGCCACGAGCTTCAAGCTGTTTTGTTAAACGGTTAGCACCGTGTTTAGTTTTCGAGAAAACTAATACTTGTTTCCAATCATTCTCTTTAATTAACGTGGTTAATAAAGGCGATTTTTTAGTTTTATCCACTTCATAAACAAACTGAGTCACACTTTCAGCCGTTGTATTACGTGGACTTACTGAAATTTCAACTGGATTATTAACTAACCCTTTAGCCAATTTACGAATATCAGGAGAAAAAGTAGCAGAGAAAAGTAAGTTTTGACGCTCTGTCGGTAAGAACTTGATAATACGTTTGATATCGTGAATAAAGCCCATATCTAGCATTCTGTCAGCTTCATCTAATACTAATACTTCTAATTGTTTGAAACGTACTGCATTTTGCTGATACAAATCTAATAAACGACCCGGTGTTGCAACAAGCACATCTACACCTTGGCGAAGTAGTTGCATTTGTGGGTTAATTTTAACACCACCAAATACGACAGCACTTCTTAGTGGTAAGTTTTTACCGTAGTTTTTAACACTTTCATGTATTTGAGCAGCAAGCTCACGTGTTGGCGTTAAAATTAATACACGTACTTGATTTGCTTTAGCACGCTCACCATTCATTAAATTAGCTAATAAAGGTAGTGTGAAACCCGCTGTTTTACCTGTACCCGTTTGGGCAGCCGCCATTATATCTTTCCCTTCTAAAATAACAGGGATAGCTTGCGCTTGTATCGGTGAAGGTTCTGTATAGCCTTGTTCTTTAACCGCACGTAATAGCTCTTCAGGTAAACCAAGGGAGTCAAAACTCATAAATTAATCTCTTTTATATAGGGGGTAAATCAAATAATCGCGTAGCTTACAGTAAAGTTATAGGCAGATGTGATTTAAATCACCATTGCTCTATAAATAATCAATTTGATCGGTATAATGGCGCCACTTTTATTATTCACCTTATCTTAGGAAGATTGCCTTGCTTAGTACAAATAACATCACCATGCAGTTTGGTGCAAAACCACTTTTTGAAAATATCTCTGTTAAATTTGGTACTGGTAACCGTTACGGTTTAATCGGTGCTAACGGTTGTGGTAAGTCAACGTTCATGAAGATCCTAACCGGTGATCTTGAGCCAAGCGCAGGTAATGTTACACGCGATCCTAACGAACGTATTGCTAAGCTACACCAAGACCAGTTTGCTTTTGAAGAGTTCACAGTACTCGATACAGTATTAATGGGCCACAAAGAGATGTGGGCTGTAATGAATGAGCGTAACCGCATCTATTCATTACCAGAAATGACTGAAGCAGAAGGTATGCATGTTGGCGATCTTGAAAGTGAGTTTGCTGAGATGGATGGTTACACTGCCGATTCTCGCGCCGGAGAAATCTTACTAAGCGTTGGTATTCCGCTTGACCAACATTACGGCTTAATGTCAGAAGTTGCACCAGGTTGGAAACTACGTGTATTACTTGCACAGGTTCTTTTCTCAAACCCAGATATCATGTTACTTGATGAGCCAACCAATAACTTGGACATCGATACTATCCGTTGGTTAGAAACAGAGTTAAAAGCGCGTCAATGTACGATGGTTATCATCTCGCATGACCGTCATTTCTTAAACTCTGTTTGTTCGCATATGGCTGATATCGATTACGGCGAGCTTCGTCTTTTCCCAGGTAACTACGACGAGTACATGACAGCGGCAACGCAAACACGTGAACGTCTATTAAGTGAAAACGCAAAGAAAAAAGCACAGTTATCTGAGCTAGCAGACTTCGTAAGTCGTTTCTCTGCAAATGCATCGAAAGCAAAACAAGCAACCTCTCGTGCTAAGCAAATGGATAAAATTGAATTAGCAGAAGTTAAAGCATCAAGCCGTGTTAATCCTTACATCGTCTTCAAGCAAGAGAAGAAACTTTTCCGTAACGCACTAGAAATGGAAAATGTGACTAAGAGCTTTGATAAAACATTGTTTAAAGACTTAAGCCTAATGGTTGAAGTTGGCGAGCGTGTTGCGATTATCGGCCAAAATGGTGTAGGTAAAACCTCTTTATTACGTACGTTAATGGGTCAAATTGAAGTAGATTCAGGTATGTTTAAATGGTCTGAGAATTCAAACTTAGGTTATTACGCACAGGATCACGCCTACGCATTTGAGAAAGATCAAACGCTAATGGATTGGATGGCGCAATGGATGAAACCGGGTGATGACGAACAATCTGTTCGTGGAACATTAGGTCGTTTATTGTTTGGTTCAAACGACATTGGTAAATCAGTAAAAATCATCTCTGGTGGTGAGCAAGGTCGTATGTTGTTTGGTAAGTTAATGATGGATGCGCCAAATATTCTATTAATGGATGAGCCAACCAATCACTTGGATATGGAATCTATTGAGTCATTAAACTTAGCTTTAGAGAATTACGAAGGTACGTTACTGTTTGTTTCTCATGACCGTGAATTTGTATCATCACTAGCTACGCGAGTTATTGAAATCAAAGAAGATAAAGTTATTGATTTCCGCGGCACTTACGCTGAATACTTAGCAAGCCAAGGTGTTGTCGAGGGTTAAACCTCTATTATTACTTTGTGATTAAGGCGCTTTTTAGCGCCTTTTTTGTGGGTGGAAAAGAAGCCATCAGCTTTTAGCTGTCAGCGTTCAGTAACTTCAAAACAAAAAACCTTAAGCATCGTGGAATCAGGGGACTAGCTGATAGCTGAAAGCTGAAAGCTTCTCTTAATCCTCCGCTTTTGAGATATAAAAGTACTGAACATCATTTCCCCATAACTGTAAAAATTTACGTTTTTTATCCTTACTTTCAACACACTTTGCAAACAGTATAAAACCAGCCCCTTCTAAATCACGCGCTTCATTAATATCGAAACGTGTTAAAAAATCTTGTTGATATTTACTGATTGGAATCGAAACACTTCTTTCTTCTGCAGGGTTTAACCAATTTAGCGTTTTATCAGCATCTGCAATCGTGCCCCAATACATTCTTGGTGCGCCGTTATCTGTTGGTTTGGCGTCATTAACATTTACAAATAAGTTCTTAGCGCGCCATTTATGCTTTTCACTGGTGTAAATCCATAAATCAGAGTTAGCAAGCGAACTACCACGTAATAAACTCACTAATAGTTTCTTTAAACCTTGTTTCTTAATAGTTATTTCGTTTTCTTTAATTAATAGCGCATCGTTAACTGACGTACTTTTCTTGTCTTCGCTCTTATGTGCATGACTTTGTTCAGCGCTTTTATTACGATGCTTCTTGATCACCGCTGAGCTGAAATCTATTTGCAGAGAATCAGCTTCCATGATTAATGCTTCTACCTCAGAAATTTGCTTTTCTTCTTCAGACTTTCGTGGTGATGGATTAAATTCTTCACAATCAAACTCGTGATAACGACTGCCAAAACAGGCCTGTTTTCCATCTCGAGAGGCTTTTCTAAAGTAGGCTTTCTGCTTACAAACAGGACATAATAACGAATAACGTAAACGGTCTATTTCAGATTCAGGCAAGGCTTTAAATTCAAAGATTGAAAATACTTTATTGCCCTGATCTTCCATATTACAGATTGCATCAATCATCGTTATTACCCTCTATTTTCGCTATTAATTGCGCCTGTATCAAAAGATTACGTGGCGTTACCTGTTCATCACAAAATGAAGCGATGTTAACCTGATAACCCGAATCTTGTAACGCTAATGCCCTGTCGTAAACTAACCACAACTCTAATGGGCGTACAAAAAATTGGCTTATCAACTCCATACAGCGCACTTTTTTAAGGCGCTTTTTAGCTTGCTGTAAAAAAATATCCAGTGAGTTAGGCACAACAAATGTTAATGATTTATTTTCCATCGCCCATAAGACAAAGGTTTCAAATTGACCGGATAAAAGTGCTTTAGGAAAGCTGGGTAGAGGACAGTAATTTTTCGTTTTTAAGGCGTGTTTTTGTAATTCATCAAACGCTAAGCGCCACAGGACTTCTTGCTGGCTTAAATCAGATTGCCTTTTACCCGACACCACTTGCTTGCTCACCGCAAGTTTCAATAGCTGTTTATTAATTTTTAACGCTGATGTTTGACCTAATAAAGAGCAAGGCTGATAAATCGTTTGTGTGGTTAAATGATAACAACAGGGACTAATGCTTAACTGAGCGGGTTTATTTTTTTTAGCTTGTTTTATAAGGTGTAAATGCAGGTCCCCGCAGGCATGCAAAGCAACGGCATGACATGCAGGGTTTATATAATTGTCCGCCTCACCTGTTAACACATCTGTTTGTTGAAATGTTTGTGGCAATTGCATTTTTTTAGCTTCAGCAGTGCCCAAATCACAGAGTGTTTGTTGCCATTCTACTGACGTCACTGCTAACTGTTTTTGCCAGCAGATCAGGCGACCTAAATGCCCTTTTCCCGCGCACCATTCAACAATGGGATATGGCGAATTCACCTGTTGCGCAAAGGCTGATATTTGTGACCACTTTCGCCCTTTAATACCTGCTTTTAACCAAAAAGGGGCATCTGATTCCAGTGCAGGCAGCGCTTTGATCATAAAAAGCGCATCATCAAAAGGGCGTAGCTGATTTATAAAACCTTTTATGTGTGCATATAACAGGTCAGGATATTGCTGATAATGTTGTAGCTGCAGGTCTGAAAGTGCATCTAAAAATTCACTCAAGGCAATATTTGTTTCAGCCCAGGGATAATCACTGTAATGGAACGCTTCAAACTGCCAATAAACTTGTAAACTCGTTAGATAGTTATCCAGTTGCAAAAAGGTTTTATTGTACAAAGTGTATCTTTCCATCTGCAACATCAACTAATATTTTTTTACCCTTAATCAGTTTTTCTGAAATGATTTGCTCAGCAAGTTGGTTTTCTAATAACTGCTGAATGGCACGTTTAAGCGGTCTTGCTCCGTAGGCAGGATCGTAACCCGCTCCCACTAACAATTCGATAGATTGGTCATTAAAGGTCAGCAAGTAATCTTGATCTTTAAGGCGCTTTTGTAATTTATGTAACTGAATCGTCGCAATCGATTTGATATGTTTCTGACCCAAGGGATGAAATACAACGGTTTCATCGATGCGGTTTAAAAACTCAGGCTTAAACTGTGAACGTAATAAAGTAAACAGTTGGCTTTTTATCTCATCATAACTGGCAGTATCAAATTGCTCATGAATAATGTCGGAACCAATATTCGAAGTCATAATGATCACCGTATTACGGAAATCGACAGTACGCCCTTGCCCATCAGTTAAACGACCATCATCCAACACCTGTAATAAAATATTAAAGACATCAGGATGCGCTTTTTCAATTTCATCTAATAAAATAACAGAATAAGGTTTACGGCGAACCGCTTCAGTTAAATAACCACCCTCTTCATAACCAACATAACCCGGTGGCGCCCCTACTAAACGCGCAACAGAATGCTTTTCCATAAACTCCGACATGTCGATACGTACCATATTATCTTCACTATCAAAGAGGAAATTAGCTAACGCCTTACAAGATTCTGTTTTACCAACCCCTGTTGGCCCTAAAAACAAGAATGAACCAATAGGTCTATCAGGGTCACTGAGGCCAGCACGGCTACGACGAATCGCATTAGAGACAGCGGCGATCGCTTCATGTTGACCAATCACTCGGCTGTGCAGGTGCTTTTCCATTTTAAGTAATTTGTCGCGATCACTTTGCAGCATTTTATCAACAGGAATCCCCGTCCAGCGCGCTAATATTTCTGCAATTTCATTTTCAGTCACACAATGTTTAAGTAACGTCATTTCTTGCATTTCAGCTTGTGCAGCTAAGTCGAGTTGTTTTTCCAACTCTGGAATTTTTCCATATTGCAGCTCAGACATGCGTGTTAAATCAGATGCTCGACTGGCTATTTCCAAATCTAATCGGGTTTGTTCTAATGCTTTTTTGATGTTTTGTGTGCCAGAAAGTGCGGCTTTCTCTGCTTTCCAAATCTCATCTAATAATTTGTATTCTTTACCTTTGGTTTTTAAGGCCCTTTCGATATCTTGAAGGCGTTTAACCGTGGCGTCATCCGTTTCATTTTTAAGGGCTTTTTGCTCAACCGTCAGTTGAATTATTTTTCGCCCTAGTTTGTCTAAGCTTTCAGGTTTTGAATCCATCTGTAAACGAATGCTTGAAGCGGCTTCATCGATTAAATCGATCGCTTTATCGGGTAATTGTCGGTCGGAGATATAACGGTGTGACAAAGTGGCAGCAGCAACAATAGCTGGATCAGTGATTTCGACTCTATGGTGTAATTCGTAACGTTCTTTTAAGCCGCGTAAAATCGCAATGGTATCTTCAACGCTCGGTTCATCAACTTGGACTTTTTGAAAACGACGTTCGAGGGCCGCATCTTTTTCAATATATTGGCGATATTCATCAAGCGTTGTTGCGCCAACACAATGTAGCTCACCACGGGCAAGTGCGGGTTTGAGCATATTGCTTGCGTCCATTGCGCCATCGGTTTTACCCGCGCCAACCATAGTATGCAATTCATCAATAAAGAGAATCACTTGTCCTTCTTCTTTTGCTAGTTCAGAAAGTACTGACTTTAAACGTTCTTCAAACTCACCACGGTATTTAGCACCCGCAATAAGTGACCCCATATCGAGTGATAAAACACGTTTATTTTTTAAACCTTCAGGGACTTCACCATTAATAATACGCTGCGCAAGGCCCTCAACAATCGCTGTTTTGCCTACGCCTGGTTCACCAATAATAACTGGATTATTTTTAGTACGACGCTGTAATACTTGAATCATGCGTCTTACTTCATCATCACGACCAATCACAGGGTCTAGCTTTCCCTGCTCAGCACGCTCAGTCAGATCGATAGTAAACTTGGCTAACGCTTGTTCTTGCCCATCACTATTTTGGTCATCGACATTTTGCCCATCTCTGATTTTGTTAATTGATTTATTTACTTTTTCTTTGCTTAAACCCAGACCCGTTAAAATACCACCCAACACACCTTTTTCTTCACAAGCAGCCAGTAAAAACAGCTCTGAAGAGATAAATTTATCTTTATTTTTTTGCGCAAATTTATCGCAGAGATTAAACAGAATACCGACAGGCGCTGAGAGCTGAATATCTCCACCGATACCAGAAACCGGTGCAATACGATCTAATTCAGTAGAGAGCTGTGAACGTAACAGATTAATATCGATCTCAAGATCCGCCAAAATAGGACGGATAGAACCCCCATCTTGATTGAGCAAGGCCAACATAAGATGTGTCGCTTCGATATATTGATGATCACGGCCTAACGCGAGAGACTGCGCATCTGAAATTGCTAATTGGAATTTACTGGTGAGTTTATCTAAGCGCATAATCGCCTCCTTGATAGGATAAAGATGTGGGAAAAAGGGTTAAATTTCAAGGTTGGGTGTTAAATTTTGGGCTCTTTAATATAAATTAGTGTCGCCATACGCCCAGTCTTTCCATCTCGACGATAGGAATAAAAAAGATCCGCCTCAGAAAAGGTGCAATGTGGACTCGCGCTTATTTCCGCAACCTTAAAAGGCGCTATACGTAAACGAGCAAGTGCTTGTAAGTCAGCTAAATAACGATCTTTGTGCACACTAAAAGCATCAACAGCTTTAGTATCATGTTGAATGAATTCATCACGTACTTCAGCGCCAACTTCAAATGCCGTTTTACCAATGCACGGACCAAGCCAGACTAATAACTCTGAACTTGAAACCTTTGACTCTCTACAAATAGTAGCGATTGTTTTTTCAATAATTCCATCACACAAACCGCGCCATCCGGCATGAATCGCACTTACAAAGCTTCCCTGTTTATCGGTAATTAATAGCGGTAAACAATCAGCTGTCATCACAACACAAACTTGATCTTTAAGATCTGTCCACGAGGCATCAGCTTCTGTCGCTTGTTTACTTTGTTTATTAATTTTTAACAGCAAAGTGCTATGAGTTTGATTCAACCAACAAAAAGGGGTTTCTAACGAAAGGTTTGCTAATAATAGAGCGCGATTTTGTAAAACAACTGACTCTTTATCTTCAACATGTAATCCGAGGTTTAAACCTTGATAAACGTTGGTGCTTACACCATTAATACGTGTTGTTGAAAAGGCTTTGATATGACTTGGGGCGGACCAATTGGGTGAGATTAATTCAAGCATTGATTTTCCCGAGGGTCGAATGGACTGGGAGTATGAAGATGATCTGCACATTAGCAGTGCAGATCATAAGTGTAGATCAGAAGTTAACTTATTTTTACTGCTCGTAAAAGATAGCATCAGCACGTAATAACGCAGCTAGCTTTTGCATATCAGCAGGTACTGGAGCATGCCATTCCATTAGTTCACCAGTAATTGGGTGATCTAAACGTAACATAGTTGCATGCAGAGCTTGGCGTTTAAATGAACGTAGCTCAATTTTTAGCTCTTCAGATGCACCTTTTGGCGGACGAGGACGGCCACCGTAAACAGGGTCACCTGCTAATACATGGCCGAGATGTGCCATGTGAACACGAATTTGGTGAGTACGACCTGTTTCTAGGCGTAAACGTAAACGTGTATGTGCACGGTATTTCTCTGCAACGCGGTAATGAGTAACAGCATGTTTACCACCCACTGTTGCCACAGCCATTTTAATACGGTTTGCTTTATCACGGCCAATTGGCGCTTCAACACGGCCACCCGCTGTGAAAATTCCCATTGCGATTGCATCATACTCACGTGTAATTTCGCGAGCTTGTAAGCTTGTTACTAAATGCGTTTGAGCAGGAACAGTTTTAGCAATAACCATTAAACCGGTTGTGTCTTTATCTAATCGATGCACGATACCCGCACGCGGTACTTCTGCGATTTCAGGGTAACGGTATAAAAGTGCATTTAATACCGTACCATCCGGGTTACCAGCACCAGGATGAACGACTAAACCAGCAGGTTTATTAATAACTAGAATATGTTCATCTTCAAAAATAATATCAAGATCAATATTCTGTGCTTTAAATACCACTTCGTCTTCTAAGAACGCATTCACTTCGACAGCTTGATGGGTATAAACTTTTTCGCGAGGGATATTAACCACTTCGCCATCAATTTGTACCATTCCCTCTAAAACCCATTCTTTAATACGCGTACGAGAATAATCAGGGAATAATGATGCCAATGCTTTATCTAAGCGAAAACCCAGTTGTTCTTCGGTCACTTCTGCGGTTAAGTGTAACTCTTGACTCATATTTAATTCTCTTCTTTCTCTTTTTAGCACGACTAAGTCTGGCGCTAATAGCGGTTAATAAACGTTGATTTGCGCATTGTAGTGCAATCTTGTCACATTTTGTCTTTTTTAACTTTTCTTTTTTTAGCTGATAGCAGATACTGTGCTTCTATCAATCCGATTTTCAGAAAGGCATTTTAGGCATTATAGGCATTATAACACTTATGAAAAAGATCCTCAGACTAATAAGCACCTCTGTTTTCATTATTTTTTTTACTGTTGGCTGTTCTTCTAAAAAAAATGAAAAACCGAAAGTAGATGACAAACCGCCAGTTGAACTTTACAGCGATGCTCAACAAGCGTTGGAATCAGCAAACTACGAAAAAGCGACTGAAATATTAGAAGCTTTAGATAGTCGCTATCCTTTTGGACCACATTCAGACCAAGTACAGGTTGACCTTATTTATGCTTATTATAAGCGTGATGAGACCGCGTTAGCATTAGCTAACATTGATCGCTTTATGCGCCTTAATCCTGCACATCCGGATCTTGATTATCTTTATTACTTACGTGGTTTAACCCACATGGCAACAGATCAGCAATTTTTCCAAAATATGTTTGGTATTGACCGCTATAATCGTGACCCTAGCCACTCATTGCAAGCATTTAAAGATTTTAAACATCTTATAAAGTTCTATCCAAAGAGCCAATATGCTGTTGATGCACAACTTAGAATGGTCTTTATTAAGGATCGTTTAGCGCGTTATGAAATCGCTATTGGAAAGTGGTATATAAAACGCGAAGCTTATGTTGCAGCGATCAACCGTAGTAAGTTAGTACTTAATAACTACCCTGATACTGAATCTGTTGAAGATGCTCTTATCATTATGATTACAGCTTATGATGAACTTGGTTTAGTAGAGCCAAAAGAGAATGCACTGGCAGTATTAAAACTTAACTATCCAAAGAGTCGAGTTGTTAAGCGTAGTGAACGCTGGACGTTTTTTGATTGGTAGGGATTAATGAGCTTTCAGCTTTCAGCTATCAGCAAACTGCTTTTAACTGACAGCTGATAGCTAACCACTAACAGCTTATCTTCTATACTGCTTCATCATCTTCTTCACCCGTACGAATACGAATAACACGCTCTACTGGCATAACAAAGATTTTACCATCGCCAATTTTACCCGTTTGCGCCGTACTCATAATCGCTTCAATGCAACGTTCTACATCTTCATCTTTTACCACTAATTCAATTTTTACTTTAGGCAAGAAATCAACCATGTATTCCGCACCACGGTAAAGTTCTGTGTGGCCTTTTTGGCGCCCAAACCCTTTTACTTCAGAGACCGTCATACCATTGATATCGATATCAGCGAGCGCTTCACGGACATCATCCATTTTAAAGGGTTTAATTATCGCTTCAATTTTTTTCATAACACTCTCTTTTGATTAATTAATTGTTTCTACTTTAATACTAATTGCGACAAATATACAGGCAGAAACTTAAAAACAAGATTACACTCATAGATTACACTCAGCTATTAGGGTTTTGATATGCACGCTGTGCGCGGCTTTACACTTCTTGAACTTATTATTGTATTAATTATTAGTACATTACTAATAACGATTGGTATTCCAGGGTTTCAAACCTTAATACAAAGTAACCGTTTAACCTCGGTAGGAAGCAGTATTCAAAATAACCTACTCTTTGCACGTAGCCAATCTGTTAGTTACTTAAATTATGTCACTGTTTGCCCGCTTGAAAGCAATGTATGTACTAATAATTGGATTTCGGGGATTGACGTATTTATTGATAGCGATAGAGATGGCAGTTATGACAGTGGGGAAGTGTTATTAAAAAGTGGTGATAAGTTTAATAGTAATGATACGCTGGCTTTCCCTACTAATAGTGTCACTTTCACACCAGATGGTCATATTACGGGTAGTTCAGCGACATTTAGATACTGCACAGGGGCGAAACGCATTGGTGTTTCAATCGCTTATAGTGGCAGAGCAAAAATAGTAGCAGGTGGCACTTTTACTGATTGTAATTAAGCGCGTAGAGTCCTAATCCCTTGCTCTTAACAATTAACGACTTCCCCTAAATTACAACCCACGTTATAAATAACCTAAAATAAAGAACCTAAAATAAAGAACCTGAATTCTGCATAAGCGCTTATTAACCAGAATTCAGGGTATTGAACTAAAAAGGAGTGTTTTTTTCTAACGCTACCGCGTCTTTATTTTTAAAACGATCTTTAATATCAACACACTCATAAACCGCGATAATTTTTCTTTTCGTAACACCATCAGCCATAAAGACGGAACGCTCAGTAAGTGTATCTATAAACTCTTTGCTCTCTTTTTCAGTATGAACAAAATGGTGCACAATACGACTTTCATCTTCTAGTTGTAAATGACACTTCAAGTGTTGTCGTTTATCTTCCTGAGCAAGTGCGCCAGATGAAAATGCAATTCCCGCTATTAACAATAATATTGTTTTCATTTTACTTTCCTTATTTCCAGCAATTTGTGCTGTTAGCATTCGTTGCTTTTTTTTCATGATCGTGGCTAATAGATAACGTGGCACAGTCACTATCTGCGAGTTGTGATGAAATGGCAGTCGCTGTGAGCGTAAAGCCAATAGCCGTTGATTCAGCTGAACTTGTGGCCAGCGAATAATAGCCATTGTCAGTAATAAACGGGTTGGCTCCCATACCTAAATCAGAATCTAAATTTGAAGCATAAACATGATGATCTAAATAATACATTTCTTGCTTATTGGCGAGATCAACTAATGCGGACTGCGCCTCGGTACGACGTGTTTTTTGCACATAACTAACATAACTTGGATAAGCAACCGAGCTTAATATTGCAATAATAGTTATGGTGACCAGTAACTCCACTAGGGTAAATCCACTTTTTTTCATTTTTATTCTCTTTTTATTTTTATAATATATTTTCATCGTTCAAACTGCCGAGACAGAAAAAGTGAGGTGAAAACCTCACTTATCAAGCAACTTAATTCTCTTTAAAATAGCTGTATATTCGGCGTGGCATCATGTCGGTATTAGTATCTACCGTGCCTTTATAAACAACCTCTTCTTGCTCAGTCTCTTCATTGTAAATAACCTGCTTATCACCTTGGCCGACGCCTAATAAACGAATAATGCTTTTTTCTTGATCGTCTACTCCAGCATGAATTACTAATGAATCTGGTACACGGGAGCCGATATCGACTTTAGCAACCGCTTCTCCATTATCATTTTTGAAGCGACTTTCTCCCGAATGTAAATCGATGGCATATAACCAACCTAAACCTAAGTCTCCTACTCCACAGCCAATATTAACCGTCGAATTAGGCACAAAAGAGGTAAAGTATGCGGTACCTTCTAAGACAACACCTTGCCCCAATGATTTTTCACCTATCCCTGTAAATGCGTATTTCCATCCTTTGAAAGCACTCATATTGGCATAAACATCCAGCACTTGTGAGCCACTATAATTACCAACGGGATCCCCTTCGATACTATAAAGGTCAGTAATGGCGCTTGGTGTAGGTTTAACCGGAAAGCCTGTCGCACCAAATAACGTAGGGGAAATCGCATAATCCTGCAGTGAAAAGTAATAATCGTTTACATCGGTACTCGAGGCAGGATGAGCGCGATCACCGGAGCCAATTAAAATACCGTCATAGGGGATTTTTGCGTAGGAGAACACACCTTGCTCGCTTTTTGCTACATTGTTTTTATAGGTACGTACAATAACGGGTGTAGTAAAAAAACGTCTATCTTCTGTATTTGAATCACTGGCTAACCCGGCCACTTTTATCGTTGACCACTTACTGGTATCTGTCCCCGCTAAATCCATTCGCCAAATATTACCGCCTGTATCACCTGTATATAAACGGTCGATATAACCATCACTGTTACCATCCAATAAGCCTACTTGGCTTGGGATACTGTCGCGCATACAATGGATATCATCAGCAGCACAACTAGCACCATCGGTAGACCAAATTTTACCGCCAGTCAGTGCATTAACAATGTAAACACCTCTGCCAGTAACATCGTTACAAGTTTCACTAGAAGAGGGAATACACGTATCTTTATTAGTATCGTATCCGCCACCAAAAACAATGCCAGGGCCTACCGTTTCAACACTGCCCGCTTGATAAGAAAATAATCCAACACTTGGCATAGACCATGTTTGTGCTAACTCAGAGAAACCATCAGAGCTCGCGTCAATTTTCCAAGCTAACTTAGGCGTATTTGGATCGGTAATATCAATCGCGTAATAACTACCGCCACCACGACGCATGCCAACAATTGCAATTATTTGGCTCACGCTTCCATCGCTTTCAATAACTTTAATTGCAATGGGAGATAAATCGATACCATATTGGTGGTTACTTGATGGTTCAGCATCTCGTACAGATAATCCAAAATTAAGTAACTCTTCAGGAATAAATGCCCAATTCTCAGTCACCGTATCGCCATTGTCTGTAAACATATGTAGGAAACCGGCGTTGGTTCCGACTAGCAAGCGGACCACATTATTGCCATTTTCACTGTAAGTAATCGCAAGCGGTTTGGAATGTAGCGGATCACCAAAGATATCACTGCGATAATCCGTTACTGCACTATTACCATTTTGGTCATCAACATCTAACCCTTTTAGCCAGTTTAATGAATCACTCAATGAAGAGGCTTCTAGACCTAATTCAGCTTCTAAGTCAGCTTCAGAAGCAATCGAGTAAAAGGATTTAAGATTAGCAATATTAGGCTCTTTGAGTATGGTCGCATGAATATTACTGAGCACTTTACGTGTGGTAACATCACCTAACATCGAAGCAACCCCACCTTCCGAAACGGCATTACCATCTTCAACACCTCCCCAATAGGTTGAAGCTGAGTCCTTAATATTACCATCGGCATTAATTGCCGAGACACCTAATCGGTCCACTAAAATACCGGCAGCATTCATGGTTAATTTTTTTATATTACCTTGCCATACGGGTAAGTTACTTGGCATAAACATCGAATAATAAACAGAATCTAAACTACGTGTTCTATCAAAGTTATTGTTCGCAATCGCAGGGGAAGACAGGCTTGAAGAGCTATTTAAAATATCTAAGATAGTTGCCTGAAACGCTTTTTGTAACGCAGTAGAGCTGGTAGCAGGGTAGTATTCGCCTCCCCCTCTTATTGCAGTTTCACCTAATAATCGGCCAGCGGCATCAACAGCACTTTGTCCAAAACCGATAGTGTAAGTATTAATATGCTGATCACCATTAGTTGCATCACCATCAATATCAGAACTGTTCATCCATTCTGCAATGGTTGGCATATAACTGCCTTCAATACTGCCATTGCCTGTTAATGTACTGATAATCGAATTAGCATTGCCATCATTCGTCGGCGCGCCATCGGTCATTAATATAATATAAGCACGTTCCTGACAGGCTTTAAATGGTGTGCGGTAAACGCCTTCAAATTCAGCAGTGGTATCTCTTCCCGGTGAAGAGTCGCCATCATCATTTCCATAATAAACGCCCTTGCCTGCATAATAGCGATACGCCTCATACATACTTTCACAAAGTGGCGTCCAACCGTCCGCATTTAAACCATTCACTTGAGCAATTAACGCTTGTGCCTGTGTTGAATTACGGCTCATCACTTTATCAACAATGCGCCCGCCATTTTTATCGCTAGATCCGTCACCACTGTTGCGGTTAAATACCTGTAAACCAAAATCAACAGAAGGGGTACTTTCAATCAAGCTGGCAATCGCTTCTTTAGCGATCACTAATCGGCTTTTGCTGGTCGTGCCTACTGTGTTATGCCAATAAATATAATTAGCAGAAAAAAGCGTCACAGCATCACTGCCAGAGAAAACATTATTTACCGTCGAGATGTAAGGACCCGAACGTCCATCTTTTGGAAAACCTTGATCACTTGGTGTTGCAGGGTTACTTGCATCTGCATTTGACATGTCTTCCTTACATTCAAAAATATCACCATTATTCCCAGACAATGTTTTCCAGCGCGAACGAGAGCTTTTCCATCTGTTTGGTACCCAGCGTCTAACGTTACCATTATATAAACCAGTAGAACTAAGTAACGAGACTGAAGCCTGACAATTGTTTTTGCTAATAGAAAAATAATTGCCACTATCTTCATCAGGCGTATCACCACCTGATCGTGTCCAATATATTTTATTAGCGTCACTACCAGCACCATAATCTCGCGCAGGATCATAAGGTTCAAGCACCACTTCCTCTGAACTACGCATACTGCCAGAGGTATCAAAAATAATAAGCACCTGTGGTCGAATACCATTTTGTGCACTCAAATCTGCAACAAAAAGCTCAGTATCATCTGCACTTAACAAAACACAATATGCACATAATAAAGATGCTAATAATCGTTTAATAAACATAACTTTCTCCATTTGCCACGCTGGCAATACGCTAATAAAATTCATTTTAATAAGGTGATTACAAACTAATCCGCAATAATAGGTTGCTCAATGCCAACACTCATCGCATTAAGTGCCCATTTAGCGCCACCTGTTTGCGTCCGTCCAAAACGATGCTCAAAATTAACCTGTAAATATTTACACTTAAAATTATTACTGCTTGCTTGCATACGACGCTTACAATTAATCTCGCCGTTTAAATCAATGGAGCTCGTTGTAACCTCTCCATAGCTAAAGACAGTGCTATCTGTTGCGCTTGCAAATGACTGAGCACTGCCTGAGCGATGCATTATTTCTGCAGCGGCGCTATTTAAGAAGATATTTGATTCTCCCTGCATAACACGCGCATCGATCATTTTTAACCCGAGAAAAGTATTACTCATGACTAATACCCCTAAGACTAATAACAAAGGAAGAATCATCATGGCAATAAAAAGCGCAATGCCCTTTTGTTTATGCAAACTAATCATTTACTAATACCACGCTGTTTTGAAAAAGAAGCACGGTTGAAACCAGCTCTCTTTTATAATTATCGTTGGCCACAGGGAATGAATAATCCCCCAGTTGATATGTATTGGAGTTTGTATAACCCACTGTTTTTTCTAGTGACTTAATTAATAAGAAAATTTTAATGCCGATCACTCTGCCACTATCCCAGTCATTCGCCGTTACTTGAGAAGTACCCACTAATGAATGCATAGAGCCGTCTCGGTCATTGGCAATCAAAGCATCTAAAGCAAACATAAATTGCATGCTTTCTACGCCTTCAACTAACACCTCTTCACGCACCATCTCACTTTCACGTAAAGTTAATCGGCGTAAGCGGTTTACTCCTTCGAATTCATCGAGGTAATAAACATGGTGTATATATTCCCAAACAGGCTTCACTGCACTACTGGTTAATGCACCCGCATCGCCTTGATAAACAGTAAGCGCGCTGGTATTGATATCTAGATAAAAGCGATTCGCACTGTAGTTGCTCTCTTGCTGAAATCCGCGTACTCGTTTAATAGAAATATAATCAGTGTTAACCATTAAACTGGTTTCACTGTCTCCGTCATCAATACACTTCATCTTTAAACTGCCGACAGTGGCTGGAATCGAAGAAGCCCAAAGAGGTCGAAATTTATTTGCGCTAGGGAAAGACCCACTTGATATGTCATCTAAACAATCATCGCTGTTTGCAATGGTTGCACCATTCAAATCCCAGAGACTTTTATTCTCTCCGGTGGCTTGCGCAAAAAAGTTAGCTTGCTTGAGGTCTTTAGCAAGTAGTTGCAAAGCAAAGGTTGCATTTTCTTGGCGCTCTCCGCTACCTAACGCTTGATTTGTAGCGCGCTGACTGGAGACAAATACCGCTAATAAACCTGCCGTTAAAAAGAGTGAAAGCATGATAGCAATCATCAATTCAACGAGTGAAAAACCCGTTTGTTTATTAGGGCTGGTGAGGGATGAGGCAAAACGTGAGATGCTCATGATGATTTACTAATGTAGGTTTCGATGCTTAATTGACGACGGTGCCTTGAAGAATCACCGCAGGTGGCCGTTAAATCTGTGGAAGCTGAAGCATGAGCAGAGTCTTTACTTTTAACAGTAGAAAACCAACTAATCACTATTTCGACCAATTCACCATCGGAGCCTGAAATAGGGCTTACAGCAATACAAGCATCCGCTTCAATAAGTCCATTTTCACCGGCAGTACTGTTATTAATTTCAGCACCTAAAAATTTTTGTTTCCATTCATAGAGGTCATTATTTCTGATATCGACGCCACTGCAATTATCAAACGTACCGTCAGAATCGATACAACTTGGGGCAGAAAGCGTTGCATTAGTCAGGCTGACAATTGCATAATTATTATCAGCATCAAGCAACCATAAACGGTTTAGCTGCATACGCTCGGTTATATCTGCAATAAGGGAATTAGCGAGTGTTCGTTGTTCTATTTCGATGCTAGATTTGACCGCAGTTGACTGCATCCCAGCAAGTCCAAGCAGACCAAGCGCAAGAATGAAGCCGCTGATCATTATTTCGATCAGACTAAAACCTCTATGCTTTAATTTGAAATTAACGCTATTTTTTTGCATATACCAATCCATTGCTACCTTGCTAAAAAAGGCTTTCAACCAATAAGTATAGTTCGAGTTAAATATTAGAAATCAACAAAAGACAAAACTAACATAAAGACTAGCTAATCTCCTATGCGTAAATAACAGGTAAAAAAAAGCGCCTACTTATGCAAATAATAAGTAGGCGCTTTTTCAATGAGTTACTATTAATCGACCATTTTTATACGCAATTCCGCAGGTACTTCAAAAACCGTGTTCTCTTCAACACCTGGATTTTCAACAACCAGCGTACCACCTAATGTTTTTAGCTTATCAATGACCGCTTTGACTAATACTTCTGGCGCAGAAGCCCCGGCAGTCACACCCACTTTATTAACACCTTTAAACCAATCGCAATCAATATCTAAAGCAGTATCAATAAGATAAGCATTCACCCCCTCACAGCTTGCTTTTTCACGCAGGCGGTTTGAGTTTGAAGAGTTAGTCGAACCCACGACTAAAACAAGATCGGTTATTTGTGCGAGATCCTTCACTGAATCCTGACGATTTTGGGTCGCATAACAAATGTCATCTTTACGAGGCCCTTCAATCTCTGGATACTTTTCACGTAATGCATTGATAATGTTAGAAGTATCATCAACAGACAAAGTAGTTTGTGAACTGTAACAAAGGTTTTTAGGGTTCTTAACCTGTAATGTAAGTACATCTTCAGGTGATTCAACTAAATATATGCCACCTTGTTCATTATCATATTGGCCCATTGTGCCAACAACTTCAGGGTGACCCTCATGACCAATTAAAATACATTCTTGAGCACGGCGACTCGCACGTGTGACTTCCATATGTACTTTAGTGACTAACGGACACGTTGCATCAAACACTTTTAATTCACGACGCTTTGCTTCATTACGCACTGATTGTGCAACACCATGCGCACTAAAAATAACAATGTTGTCGTCTGGCACTTCATCAAGCTCTTCAACAAATACCGCACCACGTGCTTTTAGACCATCAACGACATATTGGTTATGCACTACTTCATGACGTACATAAATAGGTGATGGGAAAAGATCTAATGCGCGTTCTACTATTGAGATAGCACGATGAACACCCGCACAAAAACCGCGTGGATTAGCTAAAATAATTTCCATGATTAACTCCTAGAGAACTTCAAGCACATCAACATCAAACGTTAATGTTTGCCCTGCCAGTGGGTGATTAAAATCAACCGTCACACTGTCAGCAATGACTTCACGAATAACGCCCGGTAATTCACTGCCATCTGGTTGTGTAAAAGTAATAATAGTACCCACTTCTGCAGGCACATCATTACTGAATTTACTCAGCTCTAAATGGTGAATATTATCAGGATTAGGTAGACCAAATGCATCTTCAGGAGCCAGTGTGAAGGTTTCAGATTGCCCTTCCGTTAAGCCTAATAAACACTTTTCAAAATTAGGCGTTAAGCTATTATCACCCATTACAAATTTAGCCGGTTTATCATCCACTTTACTGCTATCAACCGCAGAACCATCAGCTAAACGAATAGAGAAGTGCATCATCACTTCACTGTCACTCTTAATTGTATTTGTAGCAGTTGTCATTACCTGTCTTCCTTTTCAATGGTTTCTGTTTTTTTGGTTTCAGAGTCAGCTTTTTCCGGGTGGACTTTTTCCGGGTGAATAAGAGAGTCTAAAATAATCATAGCTGCGCCAATAAAAATAGCGATATCAGCCACATTAAAAGTCGGCCAACGATAAAAGCCTAAATCAAAATCTAAAAAATCTACCACGTAACCAAACATCAAACGATCCATTACATTACCAATAGCGCCTGATAATACTAATGTGAAAGCAATATTTTCCCAGCGTTTATGGATACTATTCTTTTTCAACGAATAGAGTAAATAAGCAGAAACGGCAAACGCAATAGCAGTGAATAAGTACTTTTGCCAACCACCTGCATCACCTAAGAAACTAAAAGCAGCACCGTAGTTACGTGCATAAGTGAAATTGAAAAACGATAATACTTCATAAGATTCATACAAATCTAATGATTGTATTGTCCAATACTTTGTCGCTTGATCAAGAACGAGCATGATCACGGTTAACCATAACCAACGTAATCCTGACTTTTCTATTATTTCTGTCATTAAATTTCTCTTATTAGAAGCTAAAAAAAACGCCTTAATATAAAGGCGTTTTTCAAACTAATGCAGGCGTTTACTTAACTTAAGCAAACTGGCGAGACTCGCCTTCACCTTCAATATTAGTAATACAACGAATACACAGTAGAAGGTGTGTTTCATCGCTACCGACTGTTTCGTTATGATGCCAACAACGATCACACTTCGCATGAACACTTTTCTCAACCGCAACCACTAAACCAGCAACATCTGTTTTGTGTGCTGTTTCTGGTGCTTCAGCTAATGCTTTAACCGTTGCTTTAGACGTGATTAATACAAAACGTAATTCATCCGCTAAACCATTTAATAGGTTTTTAACGTTATCATCAGCATACAATGTCACTTCAGCTTCTAAACCACCACCAATAACACTGTCTTTACGTGCTAGTTCTAATGTTTTATTTACTTCTGCACGTACTGCAATCAGTTGATCCCATGCGTCATTTGATAATGCTTCGTTGTCGCTTAGGCTAAACAAACCATCATACCAAACACCGGTAAATACAAATTCATCACGTTCACCCGGTAGGCGTCCCCAAATTTCATCAGCCGTGAAGCTTAAGATTGGCGCCATCCAGCGTACTAGAGCTTCAGATAAATGGTACATTGCTGTTTGACAGCTACGACGTGCAACACCCTCTGATTTAGCCGTGTACTGTCTGTCTTTAATGATATCTAAGTAGAAGCTACCTAGTTCAATTGAACAGAAATGTGTTAGCTTCTGGTGTACTGCATGCAAGTTATAGTCATTGTAAGCCGTAATAATTTCAGCTTGAAGTGCGTCCGCTTTTGCAACAATCCAACGGTCTAAAGCCACCATTTCATCACTTGCTACCATATCAGTTTTTGGATCAAAACCATTTAGGTTAGACAGTAAGAAACGCGCAGTATTACGGATACGACGGTAACTATCAGCACTACGATTTAAGATTTCATCAGAAACAGTAATTTCGCCAGTGTAATCTGTTGAAGCAACCCATAGACGTAATACATCAGCGCCTAAATCGTTCATTACTTTCTGAGGTGACATAACGTTACCCACAGATTTAGACATTTTCTTACCGTGTGCATCAACCACGAAACCGTGAGTTAATACTTCTTTGTAAGGGGCTTTGCCAGTAATCGCAACACTTGTTGTTAATGAAGATTGGAACCAACCACGATGTTGATCTGAACCTTCAAGGTAAAGATCAATCTCAGCCGTCGTGCCATCTTCCGCTTTATATTCGTCACGCACACCCACAACAGCAGCATGAGTTGTACCTGAGTCAAACCAAACATCTAAAGTATCAGTTACTTTACGGTATTCTTCAGATTCAAAACCTAATAGTGATTCAGCATCTAAATCCCACCAAGCTTGAATACCCTCTTTTTCAATTTTAAGGGCAATCAGTTCCATCATTTCAATGCTGTTTGGATGAAGTTCATCTGTTTCTTTATGTACAAACAGGGTAATTGGCACGCCCCATGTACGTTGACGAGAAACACACCAATCTGGACGGTTATCTAACATTTTTTCAATACGTTGCTCGCCCCAGCTTGGGATCCACTTAACGTCTTTGATTTCAGACAACGCGCTATCACGTAGACCTTTTTGATCCATTGAGATAAACCATTGTGGCGTAGCACGGAAGATAATCGGTGTTTTGTGTCTCCAGCAATGTGGGTAGCTGTGATTAATATTAACGTGATGAATTAATGCATTACGCTCAGTTAATACTTCAAGTACTTTATCGTTTGCTTTAAATACATGTAAACCAGCAAAGAACTCAGTATCGTCACGGAATACACCGTTATCAGCAACTGGGTTTGCTACTTCTAAATCGTATTTAAGACCCACAGAGTAATCGTCTTGACCGTGGCCAGGTGCTGTATGAACACAACCTGTACCTGCATCAATCGTCACGTGATCTGCAACAATTGTTGGTACTTGTAAGTCTAAGAATGGGTGATTAAATAACTGTTTCTCTAAATCAAGTCCCGTACAAATCGCTAATGTTTTAGCATCTTCGATACCGTAACGTAACATTGCGCTATCCACTAAATCAGTAGCTAGAATCAGACGACGTTCGCCCGCTTGCACTAATGAGTATTCAACTTTAGCAGCTAATGCAACCGCGCGGTTAGCAGGTAGTGTCCAAGGTGTTGTTGTCCAGATAACCGTACAAACATCACCGTGGCCTAAATCATCAGACTCAGAGTTGAAACATGCAATAACAGCATCACTATCAACAGCAACAAAAGCAACATCAATGGCAGCTGAAATTTTATCTTCATATTCAACTTCAGCTTCTGCTAGTGCAGAACCACAATCAGTACACCAATGAACAGGTTTTGAACCTTTGTGTAGGTGATCATTTTTAATGATTTTAGCTAAAGCACGTACGATGTTTGCTTCAGTTTCAAAATTCATTGTTAAGTACGGGTTGGCCCAATCGCCAAGCACACCTAAACGTTGAAAGTCTTTAGACTGACCGGCAACTTGACGCGCTGCATATTCACGACATTTAACGCGGAACGTAGCTGCATCGATTTTTTTACCTGGCTTACCGTGTTTTTTCTCAACTTGAAGCTCGATTGGTAAACCATGACAATCCCAACCTGGAATATAAGGCGCATCAAAATCAGAAAGCGTTTTAGATTTAATAATAATATCTTTAAGGATTTTATTTACCGAGTGACCGATATGAATATCACCATTTGCATAAGGAGGGCCATCATGCAAAATAAATGTTTTTTTACCTTTTTTAGCGGCACGAATCTTTCCGTAAAGATCGTTGCTGTACCAGTTTTTCAACATGTTTGGTTCACGATTTGCTAAATTTGCGCGCATCGGGAAACCTGTTTTAGGTAGGTTTAATGTACTTTTATATTCACTCATCGGTTTTGTATTCCATCTTACGATTTAATTAATAATTAGTTAGAGGTCGTTATTTATAACTGATTGTTTTCATGCCATGACTTCGCGTCTTGAATATCTTTTTCTATTTGTACTTTTAATTCAACAAACGAATCAAACTTTACTTCGTTGCGTAATTTTTTTTCTAATATCACTTCAAGTTGATTCCCGTAGAGATCCCCCTCGAAGTTAAAAATGTGCACTTCTAGCTGCTGTCTTTCGCCTTGAACCGTTGGGCGAGTACCAATATTTGCCACACCTTGGTAAGTTTTATCGTTAATGCCTAACACGCTAACAACAAATACACCCGATACAGGCGAAACACGGCGTTTTAATAATAGATTTGCAGTGGGCACGCCAATCGTTCGGCCTAACTTTCGACCATGACTAACACGCCCTGCAATACTGTATTTTCGCCCCAGCATAGTAGCTGCTTCAGCCAATTCGCCTTGTGCTAAAGCATCACGAATACGTGTACTACTAATGCGTTGTGCTTGTTGTACGAGGCTTTGAGTATCAATCACTTCAAAACCGTACTTTTCACCCGCTTGTTTAAGCAGCTGAAAATCACCTTTACGCTGATAACCAAAATGGAAATCATCACCGACCACTAAATACTTCACATTGAGTTTATTGATCAGTAACTCTTCAATAAACGCTTGTGCGCTAATGTTGGCAAATTGTCGCGTAAAGGACACACACAATAAACGGTCTAATGTTAATTTTTCAAGTTGAACAAATTTATCACGTAAACGACTTAGCCGAGCAGGGGCATTGTTGCCTAAAAAAAGCTCTTCTGGCTGAGGTTCAAAAGTCATCACTGTCGCTGGTACATTAAGGCGTTTAGATTCTGCTAATAATCGCGATAATACTGCTTTGTGGCCCAAATGAATGCCATCAAAATTACCAATACTTAATACACAGCCTTTATGCTGTTGCTTAAGATTATGAATGCCACGTACTAATTCCATGAAGTTTACTTAAATTGTTCTAACAAAAGAGGGCGATTATAACGCAGTCTGCACAACTTATCAGCACTCATTTTTACGATTTTAAGCATTACTCTACTCGTTTCGAGGATAATCAGCGATTGCCCAAAGAAGCCCTCTGAGCAAAGTGAAAAACAGCTCTTACTAGGAAATTTTAAAATGGCGCACGCGTAAGCCAATAATCGCGGCACAGGCAAAATAACTGGTGATGCCTATAGCAATCAAAGCAAACAATTTGTAAGCCGATTCAAACAATGAGAATGCAGCCCATTCATCTAGTGAAGGACTTAAATAGAACATAGTTGCAGCCATCAATAATCCTGAGATCACAATGCGTATTAGCACACCCAGCGTTTCATTTTGTTTCTGATAAACGCCCTGTTTATATAAACCGAACCACAGCATACCGGCATTTAAGGTTGCAGAAATTGACGTTGCAATCGCTAGCCCCACATAACCAAAAGGAACAGCAAAAATAATATTAAGCACCATATTGCTGACCATGGCAATAATGCCAAACTTCACCGGCGTTTTAATGTCTTGGCGCGCGTAATAACCAGGGGCAAGCACTTTAACCATCATAAAACTTAATAACCCCGAACCATAAGCAAACAAACTCATCGAGGCCATGCTGACGTCTTGCATATCAAATTCACCACGCATAAACAGCACACGTAACATGGGTTCTGCCAGTACGATTAAGCCTAACATGGCAGGAAAACCTAACATGCACACCATGCGTATTCCCCAATCAATGGTTTTAGCAAAGTGATCTTCTGATTTAGTCACGTGTGACGAAGACAAGCTCGGTAGAATAACGGTCGCAATCGCGATGCCAAATAAACCTAGCGGAAACTCTAATAATCGATCCGAGTAATACAACCAGCTAATAGAGCCCGTTTGTAAAAAACTGGCAATGAAGGTATCGAGTAATAAATTAATTTGGCTTACCGATACACCAAACAGTGCTGGAATCATTAAGGTGCGAATTTTAACCACGCCTTCATGATGCCAATCCCATTTAGGTTTAACCAACATGCCCTCTTTGGCCATAAATGGAATTTGGAATAAAAACTGAATCGCGCCACCTAGCAAAACACCAATCGCTAAACCAAACTCAGGCTGTGCTAATTGCGGTGATAAAAACAGTGCACAACTAATAATGGCGATATTTAAAAATACCGGCGTAAAAGCCGCGATAGCAAATTTACCCAGGGTATTTAAAATGGCCCCAGAAAGTGCGGTAAAGGTAATAAACCAAAGATAAGGGAAAGTGATTTTTAACATATCCGACGCGAGCTCAAATTTATAAGCCTCAGCCCCGCCGTTAAACCACTCTAAAAACCAACCAAAACCAAACATGGCGGTAATAACACCCGAGCCTAATACGCCCAAAATGGTGATCACCGTGACAATGGTGCCTAATGTCCCAGAAACCGCGGCGATCAATTGTTTGACCTCATCACGCGATTTAGTTTGGTCGTATTCGGTTAACACCGGTACAAATGCCTGTGCAAAAGCACCTTCGGCAAACAGGCGTCGTAGAAAGTTAGGAATTTTATTGGCAAAGAAGAAAAGATCCGCCGCAGCACCCGCCCCCATTAAGTTTGCGATCACAATATCGCGCACTAATCCTAATACACGAGAGATCAGTGTCATTGCACTTACTATCATCCCAGACTTTAATAATTTTTTGCTCACAAGCGAAGTTCCCAGCTAAATTTTGAAGGCCAGTTTATAGCTAAAAAGGGGCAACATAAATAAGAGCGGGAAATTAAACAAAAAAGAGTAGGATTTAATGCAAGGTAAATTTGCATCTACAGAGCGTTGAGTATAAAATGCGCGCAAGTTTAATCTCCAGGCAGAACTCATTGTAGTTCTTTCAGAGGTTAGTAAAAATCATTTGACAATGTAGATGTAACAAGGCATATTCCACGACCTTTGATTATCACTTGTTACACAGAATTTAGGAGTTAAGGTCTTGGCTAATATCAAGTCTGCTAAAAAACGCGCTATTCAATCTGAAAAACGCCGTAAACATAACGCTAGCCGTCGTACAATGATGCGTACTTTCATCAAGAAAGTTGTTGTTGCTATCGAAGCTGGTAATAAAGAAGTTGCTGCAGCTGAATTTGTTACATTACAATCAGCTCTAGACAAGTTCGCTACTAAAGGCTTAATTAACAAAAATATGGTTGCTCGTAAGAAAAGCCGTCTTTCTGCTAAAATTAAAGCACTTTAATTCAACAGGCTTACTTGTAAGCCAAATGTATTAAAATTGTTTTATAAGCTATAAGAAAAAAACCGACTCTCTGTCGGTTTTTTTGTATCTACTGTTCCAGTTAAATTCCCATCCCAGAAAGTGCACTCATAAAATCTTTAATCGCTTTACCCACAATCGGATTACTTTCTTCAAACACGATTAATTGTTGAGTTAATTTTTTATCTCGGATTAATTGCGCAGGATCACGCGACAAAATAGCTTCTTGTAATTGGTCATGGACTAAACGTAATTCACCAGCAGTACATTCGTCGGCAATAATATCGTTATTAAGAATATCGGAGAGTTTTTTAAACTCTGATTTAACTTTCGTAATTGGCATAAACACCTCGAATAATAATGATTAATTAACATTCAAAGTGTAGCTCGCAAACGCTTAGTTATTTTTTCTTAATTTTGAAAAAGTGATCTAAATAGCGCCCTAATCCCAAAAAACCAACAACAAAGATTAAGCTGATAACCATCAAGCCGATTTTAAACCAGCTCTCTTGCTCATAATGTTGCAGGTAAAGTGAAGAAAGATAAATAGCCACCAGCCAGTAACCGATGCGAATCAAATAAGCCCACATTGAATAGGCTTTATCGGTTAACCATAATTTGGTCATGTTATGCTCCTTTGATAGTAAAACTAACCACATTATCGATATGGTCCTGCTCTGTTGCTAGCATGATTAAACGGTCAATACCTAACGCTACGCCTGCGCAATCTGGTAGGATTTTTAATGATTCAACAAAACGAGTGTCAATTGGCATCTCTAATAAACCATTTTCTTTGCGTAAGCGGTTATCTTTTTTGAAACGCGAAAGCTGCTCTTCACTGTCGCTGAGTTCGTGAAACCCATTCGCCAGCTCTATGCCCTTATAATAAACCTCAAAACGTTCTGCAACACGTTGATCAACAGGACTTATTCTTGCAAGCGCGGCTTGTGAAGCGGGGAAGTCATAAACAAAACAAGGCGAGTCATTAGCGATAACAGGCTCAATCGCCACACAGAAAAGAAGCTGTAATACGGTATCGTAATCCGCTTCATTATCTAAAACATCACCCAAGTTAAGATGACTCCCAGCTGTTTTTAACACCTCAAGGGAGGCAGATAAAGGATCAACATTTAAGACCAGCATAAACGCTTGCTGATAAGTAAGACGCTTGGCTTGTCCGCAATTAAGTACAAGACGCAACAGTTCTTCCATCTCATCCATTAATTGAAAATGATCAAAACCAACTTGATACCACTCCAATAACGTAAATTCCGGATTATGATATCGCCCTGATTCTTCATTTCTAAACGCTTTAGATATTTGAAATATAGAACCACTGCCCGCTGATAATAACCGTTTCATATGAAATTCAGGGGAAGTCTGCAGGTATAACGGCACACCTAAAACATCAGGTTTTACATCTGATATCTCAGGACCAATAAAGTGAGTTTTAAAACAGAATAGGTGCTGGTCTGTTACACCTGCTTGGCTCAAGCTCGGTGTTTCAACTTCTAATAACTCCCGCTCGATAAAAAATGATCTTATTGTCTGTATGATCACAGCCCGTTTTTTTAACAGTGATAGATCAGCATTCGGTAACCAGTTCATACTTTTTCCTCTATTTTTATGCGCCAGAGTTTAACAAATTATTGATTGAGGGTAAGGAAAACTCGAATAAAATTCTTCATTATTAAAAACCTTACTATCCTCACGGATTTTAAAAAAAGCCTTGTTACACTCGATGTTTATCAATACTAAAAAGAGGTAATAAGCGTGCAAATAATCAAAACAGATGTGGCCATTATTGGCGCCGGTGGTTCTGGTTTACGGGCTGCAATAGAGATAGCAGAAAATCATCCCGAACTTGATATCGCGCTTATCTCTAAAGTTTATCCTATGCGTAGCCATACGGTTGCGGCAGAAGGAGGCGCGGCTGGTGTTGCTCAAGATCATGACTCATTAGAGAACCACTTTAACGACACCGTATCGGGTGGAGATTGGTTGTGTGAGCAGGATGTTGTTGAATATTTTGTTGAAAATGCAGCTAAACAACTGACTCAATTAGAACATTGGGGATGTCCTTGGAGCCGCAAACCCGATGGCTCTATTAATGTACGCGCGTTTGGTGGCATGAAAATAGAACGCACTTGGTTTGCTGCCGATAAAAGTGGCTTTCATATTTTACATACCCTTTTCCAAACCTCACTTCAACACCCTAAAATCACCCGTTTTGACGAACATTTTTGTTTAGACTTAATTGTTAAAGAAAATAAAATTCAGGGTGTGGTTATTTTAGATATTGCCGAAGGTGAAGCCAAACTCATCCAAGCAAAGTCAGTGATCATGGCAACCGGTGGTGCTGGCCGTGTTTATAGCTATAACACCAATGGTGGCATTGTCACTGGTGATGGTATGTCACTCGCCTATCGTCATGGTGTTGCCCTGCGTGATATGGAATTTGTGCAATATCATCCAACAGGATTACCTGGCAGTGGTATTTTAATGACTGAAGGTTGCCGTGGCGAAGGCGGTATTTTAGTGAATAAAAATGGTCACCGTTATTTACAAGATTACGGTTTAGGACCTGAAGTGCCCGTTGGAGAAACCAAAAACAAATATATGGAGCTAGGACCACGCGACAAAATCAGCCAATGCTTCTGGCAAGAACAGCAAAAAGGTAATGTCTTTGAAGGTGAACGTGGCGATTATATCCATTTAGACTTACGCCATTTAGGCGAAGCAAAAATCAATGAGCGCCTGCCCTTCATCCGCGAATTAGCCAAAGCCTATGTCGGTGTTGATCCTGTCTACGATCCCATCCCGGTTCGCCCAACGGTACATTATACAATGGGTGGCATCGAAACCGATGCTAAAACGGCGACCTCTCTCGCCGGTTTATATGCGATCGGTGAATGTGCATCAGTCGGCTTACATGGCGCTAACCGTTTAGGGTCAAATTCATTAACTGAATTAGCCGTATTTGGTCAACTTGCTGGGCAGCAAGCAGCTGAACATGCAAAAGCAATCAAACATGAAAAAATAGCACCTCTTAAAAAACAAGCGGAAGCCATTATTAAAAGAACCGAAACGCTTTTGCATAGCCAGGGCACAGAGAAGATGGCAGACATTCGCCAAGAGATGGGTGATAGCATGGAAGAAGGCGTCGGTATCTACCGCACTCAAGAATCTATGCAAAAAACCATCGATAAATTAGCTGAGCTTAAAATTCGTTATAAAGACATTAAAATAGAAGATAAATCTAGCGTATTTAATACTGAGTTCTTATACGCCATCGAACTAGGTTATTTATTAGATACTGCTGAAGCGATGGCACACAGTGCGATTTCACGTAAAGAATCTCGTGGTTCACACCAACGTATTGATGGTTTTGAACTACGTGATGATGAAAACTATCTGAAGCATTCACTGGCCTATTATCAGGCCGATAAATCTCCAAAAATAGATTATAGCGATGTCACCATTACCAAAAGTCAGCCCGGAGTTCGCGCTTATGGTGCAGCCGGAGACATAGAGGCAACGGTTAAAGAAGAGCCCGTTCAGGAGGATAAGTCATGAGTCAGAAAATTATTGAGATAGATATTCTGCGTTATCGACCAGAGCTAGATGATGAACCTTTTACACAGGTCTTTGAGATCCCCTATAACGCCGATATGTCGATTTTAGAAGCGCTGCAATATATCAAGGATCATTTAGACAGCACGATTAGCTTTCGTTGGTCTTGTCGTATGGCGATTTGTGGCAGTTGTGGCTTGATGGTTAATGGCGTACCTAAACTAGGCTGCAAAGCCTTCTTACGTGACTATCATCCTAAAAAAATCACCTTGGAGCCACTCGCTAACTTCCCGATTGAACGAGATTTAGTGGTAGTGATGGATGATTTCATTAAAAAATTAGAAGAGATAAAACCCTATATCATCCCTGTAAAAAATGAAGAGGGTAAAACAAAATGCTTATCTGATGGTGCCTACCAACAAACACCAGAGCAGATGGAAAAATATAAACAGTTTTCAATGTGTATTAACTGTGGACTTTGTTACGCAGCCTGCCCGCAATATGGCCTCGATACTAAATTTACAGGTCCAGCGGCACTGGCATTAATTGCACGTTATAACCGTGATAGTCGTGATGCAGGCAGCGCTGAACGCATGAAAATAGTCAGCCAAGAAGAAGGTGTTTGGGGCTGTACCTTTGTTGGTTACTGCTCAGTTGTATGCCCTAAAGGCGTTGATCCCGCAGCTGCGATTCAACTATTAAAAGTTGAAAGCAGTAAAGATTACCTCATAGGCATGTTTAAACCTGAATAATGATTATGCGTCGCCGTATAGACCAATTACGGCGTCAAAAGTGCTCATTTAAGAGTTTAAATTGCGCGCTTTTTCCTTGTACTTAACCAATACGGCTTAGCACAATAATCATTAACGAAAAATATTATAGAAAAAAGGAACAAGAAAATGAGTAAACGCAAACCTTATACTCGTGAATTACCCAATGACTGGTGGATGAAACAGCTCTTTTACACTAAATACATGCTTCGAGAAGGAAGCAGTGTTTTTATCACACTCTATAGCTTGATATTGGCCTGGGGAATATTACGACTAAGCCAAGGTGAAGTCGCTTTTAATGCCTGGATGCAAGCATTGCAAAATCCTTTTTCGATATTTTTGCATAGCATTGCTCTCGCCTTTGCGCTTTACCATACTATTACTTGGTTCTCACTTGCACCTAAAGCCGTTGATCTGTGGATAAAAGGAAAACGCCTCGATGACAAAATCATTGTCTCTGGCCACTACGCAGGCTTTGTAGGCATTACTCTTTTTTGTTTATTAGTTATTATTTTATAGAGGGGATTGTTATGCTAGAAAATAAAGAAAAAACCTATACTCGATCCCATGAACCTGTTTTTTGGGGCCTGTTTGGTGCCGGCGGTATGTTGACTGCTTTTTTAACCCCAGTGATGATATTAATTACTGGCTTGTTAATTCCCTTAGGCATTATCGATAAAGGTAACTTTAATTACCAAACGATTCACAGTTTCGCCACCACTTGGTATGGCGCGTCAATCGTACTGGTATTAGTGGCATTACCGCTGTGGCATACTTTGCACCGCATTTTTCACGCCTTACATGATTTAGGGATAAAACGTGGACGCGATTGGCAACAGGTACTTAGCTATGGTTTTGCCTTTGCTGTCAGTGTCTTTGTTTTTACACTCTTACTGCAGATACTGTAAACCCAATACGCTAACTTTATTTTGCAAAGTTAGCGTATTTATTTTCATTACCCATTTCAAGATTTACATTACGATATTTACATTAAGATATTTACATTAAGATAATGATCGCAATTCCTTTGCCTCATCGACCATCAATTATCTCTTTCAGGTTATACCTTACGCAGAAAACTTCTATCACTTCATCATTTTTTGAGTGAATGAATCGATGACGATTTTATTTACTCACAGAGAGAACCTAAATTTAACCCGATGATTAAATTAATCTATTTTATCTTTTTCCTGATAACAACGAGCAATGCGTTTGCAGAAAAAACGTATGTTATCGGCGTGCAAAACTTTTCCGAGTATTATCCCTATTCTGAATATAAAAATGACTATTACAGCGGTTTTAATCGTGAATTATTAGATTTCTTTGCCACGTCACAGGGGATAAAATTTGAATACAGACCACTCCCGATTAAACGCTTATATTCAGAATTTTTAATTGGCAGCTTTGATTTTAAATATCCAGGTAACGCCAGCTGGGCACCGAAGTTAAAAAAAGATGAAAAAATTTATTATAGCCACGCCGTTGTCGAATATCGAGATGGTTTGATTGTAAAAAAAGAAAATAAAGGAAAGCCTCTTTCACAGTTAAAAAGCATTAGTATTATCAAAGGCTTCACTCCACTACAAATTTATTCAATCAAGCAACAACAAGGCAAACTAAAATTTGTATATACAACAGATTACCAGCGTTTATTGGAGTTAGTGCAAGAAGAAAGAGTGGATGGCGCTTATTTTAATATTGCCATTGGTGAGCATCGAATCGCGCATTTAGACCAAAAGAACAGCTCGTTAGTATTTGATGAGACACAGCCCTACGTGATGGGAGGAAGAAGTTTATCTTCGATGAAACATCCCCAACTTATTGTATTATTTAATCAATTCTTGATTGATTACAAAGTACAAATAGATGCCTTAAAAATCACTCATCAGGTAACTATCACTAACAATATAATCCAACTACATAGTCACACGCATTAAAAAGCCCAGATAAACTGGGCCCATATCATCATAATTCAAATGATTACTTTTTTGTACAGCACATACTTGTTTGCTTTATTTGCGCCTTTTCTTATTATCTCCCCCCCCAAAAAAAACTGAAGTTGTATGCAGAAATCAAAGCGAAAGCCTTAGCTGCAATAATTAAAGCCTATCTATCGTTATCTCACCAAAGCTATACACTTGACCACCAAACTCTTTTTTAAAGGCATCAGCATGCTCTTTTTGCCCAAAACTTGCCAAGGTCAGCCCCATTGCCCCCTTTTTACTTGATCCGGTAACAAACCAAGCGCTTTTAGCATCAATAAAATGACCATCGTTGAGTTCATCCCAAGGCATTTTACTCATATCATGCACAAACAGTTGGGTTACATTACGCTTGTTTTCAGGCTGTAGGTAATAAGCAAACATATCACGTGTTGAACAGAATTTATTAACCTGCTCACTGCGTTTTTCTGCAATTTCGCCCTTAGGGCCAGCAAAATTTGAGATCAGCATGCCGCACAAGTGGCACTCATCGCTACTTTCAATTGCAACCGCTTGTTTTAACATTTGTTGTTCTGACTTTGTATCATTACAACCAATAGTAAATAGTAAAAAACTGACAACAGTAAATAGTTTTAAATGATTCATTTTATATTCCTAAATTGATTTTTTACTAAAAATTAACTGCGCAATACCCAGTGGTATAATTATCCAAGCGAGCATAATAATTAATAGCGTCAATGAATTAAACTCACTATTAATCGCTACCGATAAAACGCCATTTACATCACTTGCCTGCAGAGCAGAAAGGTTAATCAAACGAAATAGATCGGCTGGATTAAACATCATCACTTGCACTAGCCCTTGCTGCGTTAAACCGTCTTCAATACCCACTAATAAACCCAGCAATACCAGATCAAATAGCAGTACAAAAAATAGCCACAATAATAGTGCAATGCCCGCTGCTTTGGATTTTTCACTGGCAACCAGACTGATAATATAAGCAAGTGCAATAAAACTAAGACCGAGCAGTGAAGAGCTAACAATAAACAGCGAAAATGCAGAGAACACCTCAGCGACATTGCCATTTAAAGCGATCAATACTGCCGCGCTACCAAAGCCTAATAAAGTGGCTAACGAGATAATGCAGCCTTGCCCAATAAACTTGCCAAGCAACAGTTGCCCACGGCTAATCGGATAGGTTAATAGCAATAGCAGCGTGCCTGACTCTTGCTCGCCCACAAAACTGTCGTAACATAGTAATAGAGCAATCAAAGGGATGATAAATACCGATAAACTCGACAAGCTGGCAATCGTGGTTGATAAAGAAGGGCTGCCAAGTTGCCCTGATGCAAGGCTTCCGTAATAACTTAGGCCAATAGCAAGCACAGAAAATACAATAGTGATTGACAGTAACCAACGATTTCTTAACCCATCTTGAAACTCTTTTAAAGCAACCGCTTGAATCGGATTCATAATGATTCTCCTTTTGAGTCATGCAGGTAATGATGGTAAATTTTCTCTAAACTTGCACTTTCAACGCTAATATCACTGATATTATCAAACATCATTAACTGCCTAATAACATTTACTTTTTCAGACTCTGGTACCAGTAATTGATTACTCGCCACCATAAAACTAGCAAGCGATTTAACCTCTTTTAAGGTTCCATTAATACCCTGCGTAGTAATTGAAACAGACAGTTTTGCTTGCGCGCGAAGTTGTCTTAAACTGCCCGACGCAGCTATCTGACCTTGATTTAAAATCATCGCATTATCAATATGTTGCTCGACACCAGGCAATACATGAGAACATAAAATGATGCTCGCACCGCTACTTTTGAGTTGATCCACACTATGATAAAAATCCTTGGTTGCCACCGGATCAAGCCCAACCGTGGGCTCATCTAATAACAGTAACTTAGGTTCACCCAAAAAAGCTTGTGCTAACCCTAAACGTTGGCGCATGCCTTTGGAATAGGTTTTTACAGCACGATGTTGCGCCTCACTTAAGCCCACCGTTTCAAGTAGCTCTATAATCTGTTTTTTAGGCACCGATTTTAAGCGCGCAAAATAAGTTAATACTTGTAGCCCGGTTAACTGATCATAAAAGCTAACATTCTCTGGTAAGTAACCTATCTTTTTACGACTTGCCCAAGCCTTTTTATGATTCGGATCTAAGCCAAAAACAGAAACAGATCCTGAATTTACTTTAAGAATACCTAAAATAAGTTTCATCATGGTGGTTTTACCCGCGCCATTATGACCAAATAACCCTAACACCTCTCCCTCTTCCAGTACTAAGTTGATATCCTTTAATGCATCAAGTTGCCCATATTGTTTAGCAACCGATGTTAACGTGAGGATCTTATTTTTCATGTTTGATCACCTTCTAGGTCGGGTTGCTTAATTAATGGAAAGCTATCTTTCACCCCTCCCGGTTTTAATAGTGGGAATTGATTTTGTACCCAGCGCAGCAATAAAATTGCGGGGCTATCTAATAACACTTTTGCTTCAGGGTATTGCCAGACCAACTTATCAATCGCATCATTGGGTTCAAAAGGTGTATCACCCGTACCATTGCCATCAAGATCCCAACCTAAATAGTTACTCCAGTAGTTACCAATACCCTCTTGGCTCCATTCTTGGCGACGATTAGAAACATACTTCACCTGCACGGGATTATTAATAAAGCTATTGCCAAAAATATTGCCATTTTCAGAGCCCGCGGTGAGATGAATGCCAATTTCAGCTTGCTCAATGCGGTTATAACTAATGGTGTTATAACCTGAGTTATAAATGAACAGCCCTTTTCCTTCACGTCCAGGGACTTTGTTCTCAGGTTTAGTCCATACATTTTTAATGCGGTTATTGCTAATAGTCGAGTGGGTAATAAAATTCATTAACATGCCGTAATCTTCACTATCTCGGCTTTCATTGCCTTTTACAGTGAGATATTTAGAACTCATTAATGCATAACCTGCACGGGTATTATAAGCGCGGTTATTAAGTACTTTATTATGATGTGAATACATATAATGTACGCCATAACGTAGATTATATAGGGTGTTACCACGTAGCTCACTCTCTTGACTGGCAATGATATACAAGCCATCTCGCGTTTGCGTCACGCTGTTATTAATCACCAATGCATTTTGTACACTGGAAAGCTGAATGCCATTACCTCTATCCGCCGAGCGTAGCGTGAGGTTGCCTTTGATATGGTTATTCTTTATTAAAATATGCTTTGCACGTTGCACCCAAATACCAAAACCATCCCCTTCTAAACGGTTATTCTCAATGGTTATATTTTGATTACGTGACTCAGAGTAGATCCCTGAATCTTGTTCAGTGAGATCAGATCCCCAGTTGATAATGGTTAAGTTTTTTATGCTGGTATCCGAGGCCATGATTTGTAGCGCATGACCTTTACCAAGCGCATCAATAACGGCACCTTCTTTAGTCGTTAAAGTGATGGCATTTTTAATAACAAAGTTACCTTGATAACTCCCGGCATCGAGTAAAACCGTATCACCATTAATAGTGCTATCAAGCGCTTGCTGTAAATCATCTGTGCTGGTGACTTCAATTAATGTGGCATGAATAAAAGAGGAAAAGAGTAAAAAACTAACCAGTAAAATCTGTTTCAAATGTATTTAGCCCCTGTTGTAATTTTCAAATAAAAATACCGCAAGTGTTTAGGGCTAAGCCATTTAGGCCTAATTCAAGGCGAAAAAGCGCAGTTTAATAAATACTGCGCACATCCTGTGCTACGCCCTGCGGGCCATCCTACGGATGTTCAAATTCATTCCCGATGAATTTGTGAGCATTATTCAACGATGAAGTAGGCTTCAATGGCGACGACCTAAATACTTATAGCTAAGCCTCTACAAACATACGTCCACGCATCTCCATATGTAGGGCATGACAGAACCAGTTACAGTAATACCAATGTACGCCTGGTTTGTTGGCCTTAAAGGTAATTGATGCTGTCGCTTGTGGACCAATCTCCATCTGCACACCATGATTAGTCATACAGAAGCCATGCGTTACATCCTCAACCATATCTAGGTTAGTCACAATCACAGTAACTTCATCACCTAGCTTCACCGTAAACTCAGAGGTACCAAACATAGGCGCAACCGAGGTCATATAAACACGCACTTTATTTCCATCTCGAATAACTTTGTTATCCATCATGGTATCAACGCCATCTTTTTTTGCTATTGCGAGTGTTTCAGCAAAGATAGAGTCATCACGCGTCCATAGCTTGTCTGGTTTCACTCGACTACGATGTACAATAATACAATCATGCGGTTCAGCAAATGCGGGCCCATCATGTACCAGTTTCATCTCATCACCCGAGATATCAATTAGCTGATCATTTTCTGGATGTAAGGGGCCGACGGGTAAAAATCGGTCTTTAGAGAATTTACACAAAGAGACTAACCACTTACCATCAGCATCACGTGTTTCACCCTGTGAAGTATGGTTATGACCAGGTTGGTAATGCACATCTAATTTTTGACGGATGTAGTTCACTTTTTTACCGTTGTGCGCATCAATCGCATCTTGCACGTTCCACTTAGCAATTTGGCTATCTAAGAACAGCGTTGTATAAGCGTTACCTTTGTTATCAAAGGCAGTATGTAGTGGGCCCAAACCAAGCTCAGGCTCTGCAACAATAGCATCGCGACCTTTAATTTTATCGGCAAATAGTGAGTCTAACTTGTCGATAGCGATAATTGAAACCGTAGGAGATAACTTACCGTTAGCAACAAAGTATTTACCGTCAGATGAGGTATTTAAACCATGGGGTGATTTAGGTACAGGAATATAACGCGTCAGTTCAGACCCTTTTAAGCCATCTAAGACAGGAACACTATTACCGTTATAGGTTTTAAAATTACCGGCTTTTAATGCGGCCTCACAACGCGCAAGATTAAATACCACTACGTGATCACGCTCGGCAGAGATCATCTCACCTAACGTCATGCCCATTTCAGAGTTATAACAGGTTGAAGCAAAGTACTTACCATCATAATCCGCATCGGTATTATCTAAGTTACCATCAACGATGACTTGGAAAGCAACTTCCATTTTCTCTGCATCAATAACGTTAAACAGAGAGCGATAAGTACTGACATCACGCATGGTCGAACCATCATTCACAATCGGCGCTTCGAACTCACCGTTACAGATAACATATTTTGTAAACGGCACTTTTTGTACACGTAAACCATGAATCGCTTGCACGTTAGGGATGGTGATCATCTTGTCACATTTCATGACATCACAGCGGATACGGGCGACACGGCTATTAGCCTTATCATTAATAAAAACATATTTACCGTTGTAATGACCATCAGTCATACTCATATGCGGATGATGAGAGTCACCCATCATAATATCAACGCTCTCCCCTTTAATACGTTTACTCTCATCGGTAAATCCCCAACCGGTGGCCGAGTCGCTATTAAAGACGGGAATACGCATCAATTCACGCATCGATGGAATGCCCATAATACGCACTTCTCCCGAGTGTCCACCACTCCAGAAACCATAATATTCATCTAACTCACCAGGATGAACAAATGCTTTGTTTTCTGCAATTTCAGAGGCCTGTGCTTTGGCCATGGTAGCAAACATAGCGGCCGTCATCGGCACCGCTGCAGCGGCTACACCAATGGCTGCACTTTTACCAAAAAATTTACGTCGGTCAGCATTTTCTAATTCACTTTCTGGTGTTAAATCTGTGTTTTTATCACTCATATTTATCTCCATCCTGTTGTTTAAATGTAATTACTTAGATCGTTGCCATTTCAACTTACTTCAGCGTTGGAAAATATTCACAAACTCATCTGAATGAATTTGAACATCCGTAGGATGGCCCGAAGGGCGTATTACAGAATGTACGCAGTATTTAAGCTGCGCTTTTCCGCCTTGAATTAAGCATAAATGGCTTAGCCCTAAGCATTTACTCGATATTATTTAATAATAAAAATCGAGCTAAAGAACTATAGTTCTCGGAATTCAATCCCCTCTTCAGTGGCCTTTTTACGTTTTTTGTAGGCTAGCTTTTTCAGAGGGGGGCACTTCACCTCGTTGTAATAAGTAATTTGGCAATCAAGGCAGTAGTGACACTCACGCATATTAATCACGCCATCGGGATTAATCGCTTGGATTTCACACTCTTTAGCACAGGTTTTACAAGGGCTTCCACATTCAGGGCGACGCTTTAACCAATCAAATAATCGGAAGCTATTGGAGATAGAAAGCGCAGCACCTAGCGGGCAAAGGTAACGACAAAATGTTTTACGGTTAAACAAATTAACCACTAATAACAACACCGCCCAAGTGACAAATGGCCACTGGCGATCAAACTTTAATAGGAAGGTAGTTTTAAAAGGCTCAATTTCAGCAAACTGCTCTGCTACTGCAAGAGAATCTAGTGAGAGTGCAAACAGTGCTAACAAGATAAGATATTTAATCGCCCATAAACGTTCATGTACAGCCCAAGGCAACTCTACTTGAGGGATTTTTATATAACGCGCAAATTGATTTAATAATTCCTGCAATGCACCAAAGGGACATAACCAACCACAATAGACAGCCCTGCCCCACATCAGCATAGTGACAGCGGCCGCACTCCAAAGAATAAAAATAATAGGATCTAATAAAAACAGATCCCATGAAAAATCAGCCATTAATGCATGTAAAAAGGTAAATACGTTAACAATAGAAAGCTGTCCACCCCAACTCCAACCAATGAGCACCACTGTTACCGCTAAAAAACCATGACGTAAGTTATGCATAAAAACAGGGTGACGCACTAAAATATCTTGGAAAAATAGAATAAGAATTAACAGTAAAATGAGTGCAATTAATATCACCACTTTCACTTGATGCTCTAACCAGACCTGCTCCGTTAAACTAAGCTCAGGGGCAGGATAAATAGCAGCGGGAGTATCTACATATTTTTCAGGCATGTGATAATCGGCTTTAAAACGGCTAAACAAGCTATCAACAGGCCCTGTTTGTCTGCGTACTAACAATTCTAATTGCCAATCAGCACCGGGATCGAATTGATGAAAATCGGATATTTTAAACACCGACATCTCTTTAAACCGCGGTGCTCCCTCTATAAAAAGGTCCATCACACGGTTATGCTCTAAATCACGAAAAGTTATCTCACTCGTACCTTGGCGTAGCTGGATACGATCAAAAATACCACCTCGTACATAGCCAGAACCTTTAAAAGAGTAACCATTGCCAAATAGGGCAATAAGATGTTCTCCCGTTTTTAAGCCTTTATTTAACCAAATATAATCAGACTCACTAAACAGGTTTTTACCTATATTAGGGATATCAACTAAGGTGTAATAGATCTCTGCAAACATTTGATGCGCATGACTGTCAGTAACACGATCCACATTTTCAGCCTCAGTTCCCTCAAAGGTCTTTTGCACGGTTTCATTACTAATAGTCAGCTTACGTATTGAGCCATCACCGGTTAACTCTGACCAGGATCTTTTTTCAAAGGCTAACGTTTTAATGGTAGAAATGGGTTGAATAACTAATGATTTTTTCTCGATTAAACCTAGCGCAAGCGCCGCTTTATTAGCCGCTTTAGTTATACCCGCATTCATGACCATGACCGTCACTGTCGCCCCTGATAAACCATCAATAGGCAGATAACCTTCGCTGTTTCTACCACCTACTTTAATGCGATCATTTATCGATAAACCCGCATATTGGTTAATAAAATCAAATAACTTTTGCTCAGGAATACCCGCCAGAATAATAGGTTCATGGTGCTCTAATACCTTCGCTGTAATATAATTTGCGTGTGGGTCAATGACCACCAGCATATTAACCGGCTCACCGGAGTATGCAGGGATCTTGGCAAGATCATTGGTCTCAAAAGCATAACCTAAGACCTGTTGCTGTTTATAAATCGTCCACAGTAAAGGGTCACCCTTTTTTTTTGATATTTGGGTTAACTCAGGAAAAGCGCTTTTGATAAAAGGAATAGGGTCTTTTGGGGGACTAACAAACAGTGCATAACTAGAAAATGACGTTATTCCAAACAGTATTGCAATAAATAATAGTAAGGTGCTATTAGTTACTTTTTTGAATCTGGATAAACTCATCGCACGGCTCCATTATTTAACCATGATAGTTGACCTTAAGCGTAGGTTATCCATGTGAATACGAATTGATGTAAATCAATTGAAACTGTTTTGTTATTTTTATGCAGCTAAACTGCGAGGTGAGAAATTAATAATTACCTATAAAGGACTATCTAAACCCTCATGACTATCTGTTCTATCTTGCAGGTTAAAATAAATAATATCTGCGTTGTACTCGATCGCTAGTTATTACTCATATGTGCTTTGGAATGATTAAAATTGGAATATCAAATAACAACAGACATAAAAAAACCCAGCTAAACTGGGCTCATCAATAACAATAATAGATTGTTATTTTTTTACACGGCCAACATATTCAGCGTTACGTGTATCAACTTTTACTACTTCACCAATTTGGATAAATAGTGGAACACGAATCAACGCGCCTGTTGCTAGTGTTGCAGGTTTACCACCCGTACCAGCAGTATCACCTTTAAGACCTGGATCAGTATCTGTTACTTCGATTTCAACGAAGTTTGGTGGCGTTACTACGATTGGGTTTTCATTCCATAACGTAATCGTACAAGTATCTTGTTCTACTAACCATTTCTTCATATCACCAACCGCTTTCTCATCGGCAGCGACTTGTTCAAATGTGTCGTTATTCATAAAGTGGAAAAACTCACCATCGTTATAAAGGTAAGAAAGTTCGATATCCATTACATCAGCCGCTTCAACAGACTCGCCTGACTTAAATGTTTTCTCTACTACTTTACCTGATAACAGCTTACGGAATTTAACGCGGTTAAATGCCTGACCTTTACCTGGTTTAACTAATTCATTGTCGATAATCGCACAAGGCTCTTTATCGAGCATGAATTTTAGTCCACCTTTGAATTCACTGGTACTATATGTAGCCATAACAACCTCTTTATAAAATAATTTAAAATGACAAAAATAATTACCGTGAATAATACCGATGCGACGCCCTCTTGGCAAAAAGAACTGGCGAATGCAGTAAAAAATCCGCTGCAACTTTTGCAATTATTGGATATCGCACCAGAAAGTGCTGATTTAAGCGACCAGGCACGCAAAAGCTTCCCAATGTTGGTGCCCTTGCCCTTTGTCAGAAAAATGAAAAAAGGGGATATTAATGATCCGTTATTACAACAAGTCTTACCGATAGAAAATGAAGAACGTATTGTTGATGGTTTCAGTCTTGATCCATTGGGGGAACATCAAAATGGTATTCAGGGTTTATTACACAAATATAAAAGCCGTGTTTTACTCATTTTAAAAACCGGCTGTGCGATTAATTGTCGCTATTGTTTTCGTCGCCATTTTCCCTACCAAGATAATAACCTCAATAAACAACAATTTGTTGAGGTATTAAATTATCTAAAGTTGCACCCTGAAGTGAACGAAGTCATTTTAAGCGGTGGGGATCCATTGATGAGTAAAGATGAGTTTTTGCAATATATCGTTACTGAACTTGACCAATTACCTCAACTAAAACGATTACGTATTCATACACGCTTGCCTGTTGTTATCCCCCAACGCATTACCGATGAGTTATGCCAACTATTAAAAAATAGTCGTTTAAAAGTTATTTTTGTTTTACATATCAACCATGCCAATGAGATTGATGACGCTTTCTCTGACGCAGTCAAAAAACTATATCAAGCGGGCATTCAGCTGTTAAACCAAAGCGTATTATTAAAAGGCATCAATGATACCAGCGAGGCATTAGTTGCCCTCAGCGAGTCGCTTTCAGAGGTTAATATTTTACCTTATTACTTGTTTTTATTAGACAAAGTACAAGGTGCTCAGCATTTTGATTTAGCGACAGAAAAGGCGCAATTATTAATGAAGCAGATAACCGCGGAATTACCGGGTTATTTAGTGCCTAAATTAAGCCGAGAAATTGCGGGTGAAAAGAGTAAAACACTGATAAATTCACTATAATAAATAAAATAAGAGTAACTACTCAGCACCCTGCTAAAACGTGTACTTTTCATACTAAAATAAACAGTAACTGCTCAGGACTAAGCTATTTATGCTTAGTTCAAGGCGAAAAAGCGCAGTTTAGTCGTTTAAATGAGCATTTTTTAACACGGTTATCGTCAGATAACTGAAGCTTTACCTTGAACAGACCTTAAATAGCGACGCCCTGAATAGTTACAAATAAAATACAAATAATTAGGATAAAACATGAGCAAAGAAAGCGTATTAATACAGTTGCAGGAAAACGTTAAGATTATTTACCATAAAGCGGTGGATGCTGATAAGCAACTTGCAGAGCTTCGCGAACAGAAAAAAGCCAGTTTTGCACAGATTTTTGCAGCTGATAGCGCATTCAAAAATCATTCTGATACTTTTTTACCGTACGTGGAAGAATTAGCGGCAGATTTACAAGCAATTCAGACCGATGATGAAGACCACTACAAAAAACTACTGCCTAATATCGTGGTTAAAATTGAATTGTTATTTAAGATGTTAACGTCACTGAAAACAAACTTAAAATAAAAAATTTAAGGCTGTAAATAAAATATTACTTACAGCCTCCTAACATGAATGCCCCAACCTGAACACCCTCTCTAAAAAACAACACTAAGCACGATATACACAAACTCTGTTACGCCCTGATTTTTTGGCTTCATAGAGCGCTTTATCCGCTAAAGCAACAAGTTTAAAAGCATCATCATCCTGTGAAGACTGTACTTCTGCAAGTCCAATACTCACCGTAAAAGAGATTGCTTGATCAGCATATAGATAAACAGTATCTTCAGCGGCAAACTTAATTCTTTGTAATAATAACAACGCATTTTTTTCAATCGTATTAGGCATTAACAAAACGAACTCTTCACCTCCAAAACGAGCAAAAACATCACTCTCACGAATGATCTCTAAAACACGACAAGTAAACTCAACAAGTACTTTGTCGCCTCCATCATGACCATAGTTATCGTTTACTTGTTTAAAGAAATCCAAATCTATCATGGCCACACAATAAGACACTTTATAACGTAGGTAACGTACGTTTTCTTGCTCCATATGAGTTTCAAAATAACGGCGGTTATAAATACCGGTTAAACTATCACGTGTCGCAAGGTACTCTAATTGCGCATTAATGGCTAACACCTCCTTCTCTTTGTCTACCAGACGCTCGATATAATCTTTTACCGACAATGCCATTCGACTAATTTCATCTTTTCCTTTAATAGGAAAGCCTAATCGGCGGTCACTATCACCGGCGGTAATCACCTTACGAATGAGTTCAATACGACGAATAAAATCAAGCTGAATAAGCAATAATAATAGCGTCACTAACAAACAGCTAAATACGACTAGATATAAACGTTGTTTGCGCTTTAGTAATTTACTTTCTAATAGTGTTAACTTTTCCATGAAGCGATCTTGAATATAAGAGACATTAGTGCCAAGAAATGAAACAAAAATATTAGAGAACTCTTCATTATTTAAACGTAATTCTTCAATACGAGTGGCTTGATAAATGTAATTTTGGTAACTAACAGAAAGAGATTGTTCTCCTAAAAACACCTCTTTAAGCTGTTTTAATTCGGCCTTATCAATTTTCTTTGAGACTTTACTAATATAGTTTTCTAAGTCATCAAGATTGACTTCTTTAGTAGGGAAGGATTCTTTATTAACAATGGGATTAAAGTGCGAAATAGCCCTGTCTAATATAATGTAGAACTCAATGTCGTTGCGTTTTAAACTGTGTGCCTTTAACGATTCGGCCTTAGCATAAAGCATAAAAAAACGTTCTGAAATGGTGAATTTTTCAGTCATCGCCGTCGCGATTTCTTGCAGATGGGAATATAAACGCAGCTTTAAAATCAACAGTTCTTGATGGTCATTAGTGTGCCCTGTTAATTGATTAAAAAGTTTATCAATCCAGAGCTTTTTATCTGAAACTTCCAATCTATCCCACTGTAATTCATTGAGACTTTTAGACAGTAACATCTCAGTAGACAAGTGGATAATGTCATAGGTTTGCGCCTTTAATTCAGTCATCTTTAATAACTGAGCAAAGTTATCATCCTTTACTTGTTGGTACTCATATTTAAACTCCGCCAACGAGGCAATACCCACCACAGAAGAGAGTAATGTCATGCTTGCCATAACCAGTGTTAATAAAACCACTTTGACACTTAACCTGTCTTTTAACTTTGCTTTCATTTTATTCTTGCCAATACATTTGTGAAAAAATCATCGCAGGGATAGGTTCATTTAGCCAGTAACCACGTAACGCTTTATGCCAAACGCCTACCTTAGGTAACATGAAGAGATAAATATTCACCGCGTCATCACTTAATTTTTGCTGTGCTTCTTTTAATAACACACTGCGCTGGCTTTGATCGTGCGTTCGGTTTAATTGGTTAATTATCTTTTTAAACTCATCATTTTCATAATTAAAATAATATTTATCACGCGCATAAATATCTAAATCATGTGGCTCTGTGTGTGCAATCACCGTTAAATCATAATCTTTATCTTGATAAACACGTGTTAACCACTCTTGCCAACTTACCTGTTCAATTTTAACGGTTAAGCCGACCTTTTTTAGCATCTCCTGGACATGTAGGCCAATGAACTGTGCATAGGCAGGAGGAGGTGCTAACAAAGTAAGCGGCTTAATAGCGACGCCCGACTTTTGAATCAGTTGCTTGGCATCAACAAGGTTAAAAGGGTAAGCCTGAGTTAAGTCTAAATAATCACTATCACCGGGAGAGTAGTGACTACCGATTTCAGCACCGGTAATAAAATTGGGCGTTGCGGCAATCACTTTTTTATTGATAGCCAGTGTAATGCCTCGGCGAAACTCTTTAGAGGCTAACATTTCATTCGCGTGATTCATTGCAACAATGATTTCACCGCTGGTATTACCCATTTTTAGGACGTAATCTTGGCGAATAGCAAATAACGAATCTAAAAAACCAACCTCTGTCATACTAGAATAACCATCTAACAAACCATCAGCTAAGTAACTCACTACCTGTGAACGTGTTTGCGTAAAGACAATTTTAATCTCTTTAATCTTCGCCAGCGCTCCCCAATAATGATGATTAGCCACTAGCTTAATATAATCACCCTGCTTCCATTCAACAAACCGATAAGGACCCGTACCAATTGGCTGATGGCTATTATTATCCCAAGATTTAGGCGATTGAATAATGGCGTTACCGAGACCTAAGTTATATAAGAAATCACCATCCGACCATTTGAGTTTAATACGTAAAACATGCTGGCTAATCACAGTAATGCTCTGCACATTGGTAAATTTCTCTTTAATCGGATTAGCGCCATTAAGCGATATCATTCGCTCAAGTGAAGACTTTATAATTGTCGCCTTCAGTAACGTTCTATCATGGAAAAACACATTTTTACGTATATGAAAAGTATAAATTAACCCAGTGTCATCAATTTCCCAAGCCTTGGCCAAACCCGGCTGTACTTGGTTGAGGTTATTTATTTGTGTTAATCCTTCAAATATATTTTGATAAGTGATTTTTTGAATAGAAGTGGATGCATTAATTGTAGGATCTAAAACAGGTGGTTCAAGTGTCATCGCAAGGCGTAACACGGAATTGTCTTGTGCCATAAGTGGCGTCGAAATGGCCCCCAAAGAGATAACCCACAGAGCAATAACAAGATGAGAAATTAACAGAGAAATTGGCAAAAAAAAGTGCTCCCATAAATAATAACGAATGACTTAACTGATTGTAGTCCATAGCATTATTTTTCGTTTTATTTTCCAGAATAAAATTTTATATGTTCAATAAAACTAAGCTATCTTTAAAACAGTCCCGCATGAGGAGTAAGGTATGCGTTATTTTTTAAAAGTTTTATTGCTACTTTTATTCTCCAGTTATTCTGTGGCAAACGTATTACAAATAGCCACCAGCAACAATTTAAAGTTACTCAATGTTGATTATCAGCATTTATTAGAAGTCGCCATTACCAATGCAGGCTTCCAAGTCAACTTTGTAGAATTCGACACTGCGAATACGTTAACTAAAAGTAATCTTGGTCAGTTAGATGGTGAGTTATACCGCTACAGCTACACCATGCGCCAATACGATAACTTATCAATGATCCCTATCAAACTCAATAGCTCAGCACTGTTTGTCTATGTACCACAAAAAAAAGAGTGTCCTGATTTCCAGACGTTAACAGAATATACGCCGGTTGGCGTGACAGGCATCGCCTATTTTGATGATTTATACGCATCATCATTAGCCGGTTTTATCGAGCAGGACTCAGTCACCCGGGCTATCGAATCATTAATGAAAACACCACTGAGTTATACCGTTTTCCCTGAAGATATTGCACCTTCGTTAATGCAACTTACCGGGGCAAAATTAAAAAGGTGCTACCAACAGCCCCTTTTAGTATTAAGCGCCTACAGCTATTTACACAAAAAACATGCCGATAAAATTGGCGCAATAAGCAGAGAGTTGAATACGTTATTACTTACTCAGTAACGTTTAAGCGGGTTTATATTTATCGATAAAATTGCTTAAACCTTGCTGTACTAACTCATAGGTCTTTTCAATATTTGAAGCAATATCACCTTCCAGTACATTTAACCCAGTGAGTACCTCTTTAGCTTCGCTAAAACCTTGGTTGATACCACCGCTAATTACATCAACAAACTTAGTTAACGCAGCTTGCTCATCCATCTCAGGATGTTGTTTTAAATAAAGCGGGAAAAAGTTGGTGCTAAAAGAAACAATACGATCCGCCGTTGCTTCAGGGCTGACATCAATGCCCTCTTTGCTACTTTGCTCAACCGTTTTTTCCACACCGAGTACTTTTAATGCCTCATTAATGCCTTCTAGCGCGGTCTTTAATAACAATGCTTGTGGCTGACTCGCAACACTTCCCTGAAATTTTAAAGCAGACTCTAAAATAGAGGCGTTTAATAATTTTTTATTAGTAACAGAAATCGGCGCTTGTATGCTGTTTGCTTTTTTATTGTGTGCAAGTTCAGAGACTTGCTCGCCCATCGGCGCAGACTCTTTTTTATCACTCTCAGTCGCGAGTTTACGTACATCTTGGCTAAAAGGTTTAGCAGATGAAATATTACTGTTCATAACGGTCTCCTTAAATACAACTTCATATCAATTTATCGGCACATTGTGTTATCACTTTAGCTGTTTTAGAGTCTTTCATGGCTAAGCATAGTTGGTGCCCTATAAAGTGCTGTACATTGAATCAGAATAAAAGCTTAAGCCATACGCCAGAGCATTGATTAGCCACAAGAATAAGCGATTTCCCTACTTTTAATAGCTCATCCCCCCTTTGTATCACCCAAAGAAAAATAGTTATTTAACGGCAATCATAAATCTATAAAAACTAAAAATTCTTTACGAAATAATTAACACTTCCCCTAAAAAACACTACAACCAACACACTCTAACGTCTAACAATATGTTTAAATTGAATTTAGCAGTAAAAGAAACTAAACCTATTTAAGATAAATTTAATTTTGATTAAGACCGCCCACAGGAGAGCTCATGCAAACACATTTAAACAGTATCGGTATTCGTAATGTTGAAGATATAAAGCGCTATAGTCTGCGTCAGGAAGGTGAACGAGATATTTTAAAGATCTATTTTAAAAAGACCGGTCGTGAGTTGCTTGCACGTAGCACTAAGTTTAAATTCCAACGTCAGCAAAAAAGAGTCAGCGGCGGTTATCAAGGTGATAGTTTTACTAATTTATCGGAAATAAACCCGACACTGCGTAACATCATTAAAGAGTTAGATGCGCTAGCAATTAGTAAAAACACAGAGAAAGAAGTCAAAGAGCAATTATTAGATGATTTAAAACACCTTGAAAGAGTGGTTAACGATAAAATAAAAGAAATGGAAGCCAAAATTTCACGACTTTAATCGGCACACGAAAAAACACCATAATTTGCAACAAAAAAGAGAGGAGACAATTTAGTCTCCTCTCTTTTTATTAGTTAAAAATAAAATCACTTTACTTTACTTCATATAATTTAATGCCTTAGAGTGGATTATTGCTAGATTAGCAGTATAAAATAAACCATTTTCATTAACAGACTTAGGAAGGAACAACCATGAAGACTTTAACACCATTAAGTTTCGTTTTTTTCATGCTATTGCTTCTACAGCCCCTTAACGTAAGCGCACGAGAATTTATTATTATTGCGAATCCGCAAGCACCACACAAGTACCTTGATAACGGTGTCATTAAAGGGATTGATGCCGATGTTATCGCTCAGGTGATGAAACGCCTTAATATTAAGTATAAAATCAAATTAATTAAATCAGCTGCGCGGATAATTCAGGAAGCCAAATCAGGTAAAGCTGACATGGTATTGCTTTTTTCAAAGAAAAAATCACGCATGGAATATCTTATTTACCCGAATGAATCTTATGTGGATATAAATTGGAATTTTTTTATTCTTAAAGAAAATGAAGGCACTATAAATTACGAGAATTTTGCAGATTTAAAAGGCTTGAAAATAGGAATAACCAAAGGCATTTATTATCCTCCTGAGTTCCTTAATGCAGACCTTACTTTTGATCTTGTCTCACAAAACCATCTTCAGATGAAAAAATTATTAGCAAAACGCATTGATGCAGCCCCCCTTAATACTACTAGTGCGTTATATGAAGCAAAACAACAGGGATACACAGAAAAACTAAGCTATCTCGTTAAACCTTTAAAGTCTAAAAGCTATTATAATGTTTTTCCTATCGCATCAAACCATCCGGACAAGCAGAGAGTGATGGATAACTATGATCAAATACTCAGAAACCTTAAACAAGATAAAATAATTGCTCAGATAATGGATAAATACCTAAAAGACTAACAACAGAAAACTCTTTTTAGAGTATTCCCCTCTATACTGTGTAGATAGAATAAGGGGAAAACAGTCATTGTTGATCTGTTCAGACTCTTCTTTTTTACAAAAAACATTAGTAATCTACTATAGTAAAACCAAGTTATTGAGATAATACCCATGAAGCTTACTTATATTATCCCCTTTCTATTCTTCACCAGCTTAAGCCATTCTAATGCTGATAAAGAGATTAATATGGCCACTGATCAGTGGAAGCCATATTATGCTCAAGGCATGCAAAATCAAGGGCCTATCACTGAGATTACTCGCCTGGTATTGAACCAATTAGATTATCAACTAAATGTATCATTTGTCCCTTGGAATCGAGCCCTAGAACATACAAAAAAAGGGAATTATGATGCTATTTTAGGGGCTTATAGCAACACTGAAAGAGACCTGTATTTTTGGTATTCAGATGCGATTACCATCAGCGAAACCATTTTATTTGGCCATCAAGATAGTTATAAACAAACAGCCAATCTCAATGCTTTTGAGGGCAGTCGCATTTGCATCATAAATGGGTATTATTACAGCGATGCATTTACTGGTAATCGTTTATTTTCTAAAGTTAAATCCAATACTCTAGATCACTGCTTCAAACGATTAATCGCGCGTCGAGTCGATTATGTAGCGGCCGATAAACGCGTTGGACAGGCTTTGCTAAATGAGCAGTTTTCAGAGGATAAAGCATTGCTCACCATGCTGCCGTTAGTTATTTCACAACAGACGTTGCATATTTTATGGTCTAAAAAAACAGCCGATTTTTTTGAATTAAATAAAGCCTTTAATCTTAAACTGCAGGAACTGAAAAAATCAGGTGAGATTGAAGCAATTTGGAAAAAACACGGTTTTTAACCCCAAAACATTCAAAGGGCATAACAATGAGTGTGCTGAACATTAAATAATAAAAAATGCACCATCCAGCCTTAAACACCAGCTACATCATCCGTAAATATTGACCTTGAAGTGCATAATCAAAAATACATTCATAACGACCTTCTGTTGCTTTGATTCATTGGTAAATCATTATTTACGACTCTAACGTTTACTTCAGTTGTAGCCAAAAATTTAAAAAACAGCTTCTAAAGATAGACTCGCCAGCTTACAGCAGGTTTAATTTTAAAGTGTGTTGTGACTGAGTCATATTAGCCACAACAGATTAGAAAAGAGGTTTCGTCTATATTTCGCCTAGGTTTATCCGAACAACGTGGCTTGGTTAAGTCGGTATTAACTCTTTTTCTTTTTGCCTGTGATCAGCTCGTAAATACCTTGTAAGAAATAAAACAGACCACCACCGGTATGAGCCATGCCATATTGTTCCACTGATTCCATCATTATATTTCTTGCTCTTGAATAGGCTTCTTCGGTTGTTGCAGCTTGAATCGTATCACCATGGGTATGAAACCCTTGCGTTAATAACTGCTGTTTTTCATTATAAAAAGAGTCCGAATCAACGTCTAAATGAACCAGTGATTTATTCTCTTGATGCTTAAAAAATTGGTAGTTAGCCATTACAAATTCCTTTTATTTTAATTGAGGAATCTATTTCAGCCAGTTTGGCCTGCTTGACTCCCGTTGAGTCACAACTATCTCAAATATTAATATTTAAATCAAAACATTAAGTAAGGAAGTTGATAGGGATCAGTTGTTTATGAATTTTAGAAATTGCAGTGTTAAAGGAAAAGCTGATGGGTAGAATAAGTTGATGGATAGGTTAAGTTGATGGATAGGTTAAGTTGATGGATAGGTTAAGTTGATGGTCACTAGTTCGTCTACGCTCATCGAGTCAGTGGTTTAGCTTACTTTGTGCAGCTTTCGCCTTTTGAGCGAGTTACTTTCCTTTGAACTGCCAAAGGAAAGTAACCAAAGGAAAAGCAGCCCGTGACGTTTTCTAATCTCGTGCAATCCATCACTTCTGATCGCACCGACTCAAACAGCACATCCGTGTGCTGTCTTGAGTCTACACCTGACGTCCTGTCAGGCGTTGCTGAAGTGATAGCTTTCCCAAGGAAAACTTAAACGGGAATCTGTGCAGCCATTTTGAGTAGTTAAAATAGCAAAAGACAAACCTTCCCCCATAAGGTTTACTCATGCGGTGCACTTCCAAGCGAACATGGCACCTGAAAGTTCAGTCAAAAAAAGTTTCTGTGTCCAGATCTTCAAATCCCTCTTGAGCGCTTATTAAGTAACGTTTTTATCCAAGCGATCAAGAGCTAATTGAAGCTCATGTAGTTCTTTGAGGTCTTTTTCATGGTATGAGTTCAACTCGTTGAGCAACCAGTTATGCAAACCTACAACCTTCTCTGAATACGGTTCAATTAGGTCACTCAAGCTTAATTTTTTACTTTGTTGATTAAGAAACTCTTTGCTTGGTTTTGTCCAACGACTCCACTCTTTTAGTTTTTCGGTATCTAAATTTATAGAACTTTCTACTGATGGAACCCCTTTCACATACGAAATTGTCATCTCATTATGGGGTAAGCCATTATGTAACATGAAATTTCTTAAATCTTGAACAAAGCGAGCGAGAAAGTCATGTGCAAACTCATTTAATATTTTATCTTTATAGCGACTTTCAACTACTGAATCCGAATAATGATCTTCGATAAAAACTCTCGTATGATCGATCAAGGTTTTAGCCGCGGCAAGATAATTATGAAATAGTCGATTTATTTCGCGATGAGCTTGCAAGCCTTCTTGTTTATGCTGTTGCGACATCAACTTGACGCCAACATCAGGATTTTCAATTATCGCTAAACCTTCATTAAGTTCACTCGCATTACCTGTAAATATATTTAGAGTAAAACTATGAGATTTAATACGATTTTTAAATGCCATCCCTTTGGAATCTAGAATCTTTTTGAATGCTTCGTAACCTTCTTGACTCATAACTACCTCCTGTTACATAACAGTAAAAACAAGCTGAATTTATCCGTGTACCTGCTTGATAAATGCCCCTGCATATTTGTTAATGATTATTTTATTTTTATCAACATGATACAGGAAAGATTGGACAAATAAAGTACAGTGAATTTATTGTTTTTTATTAAAGAAAAACATTGAGGCTACACATATTCTGTTAGTGGTTTCCTTGGCAGGTGATCACGCCTACAGAGCGAAAAAGGTGGCTGCACAGATTCCCGTTTGAGTTTTCCTTGGGAAATTAATCACTTCAGCAACAACCGACAGGACGTCGGCTGTAAGCTCAAGACAGCACAGGGACGTGCTGTTTGAGCTGGTGCGATCAGAAGTGATTTATTGGACAAGATTAGAAAACGATATGGGCGGATTTCTTTTGGTTCTGTTTTCTTTATCCGTACAAAGAAGCTTGCTACTTCGTACTGCAAAACTGCGTTTCGGTTACTCATTTTCTACTCGACGAAAGTCGAAACCACTGCTAAGTAAGATTAAAAATAACCACAATGAGCGTAGACGAACAGCAAGCTATAAAGCTTAACAACCTTTTACATCCGTTTCTTTGTCCATACAAAGAAGGTTACTAATTCGCTACTCGCCGAAAGACGAAACCTCTGCAACTAATATCAAAACCAATCACAACGAGCGTAGACGAACTGTAAATTTTTCAAGATAACTGATATAAGATTCCCGATAAAACAACTCGGGAATGACGAGGATTGAGGTTTATAGGCAGCGGTCAGCCAAAGCCTGTGCTTTTAAGCGCATGCTGTTTAAATAAATGCTTGGGTCTTTGATTTCCTTCAACATCGCAGTATCAGGTAAACAATCATCGTCAATATAATCTACGTAATCGCCTGATGGGTCAAAGACCAACATATCTAAGGCTAAACGATCCATGCCGTATAAACCACGGTGGATCATATCTGCAGAAAATACTAAAACATCACCAGCAGCTAAGGGGATTTTTACAGTACCAGCAAGTTCATCGTGCGCTTCTTTACCATTCAGTTCTTCACGCACATTAAGCTCTTCTTCGTTGTCCCAGCGTTGATGTGTACCAGGAATTAACTCCATGCCTAATTCATCAAATATGGGAATGCGCAGATGAGTAACCTGTGTTTCTTGAATAATTCGTTTCTGATCTTCTAAGTCAAAGTCATATTGGCAATCACGATGCCAAAAATCTTTCTGCTGTCCATCAACGGGGTTAAAAAAGAGTTGAGTGTTCATAAACGTCGGAGAAGTAGGAATAACGCTATTAACGATATCCATCACTGCGGGGCAACTTAAAAAGTTAAACAGTGTTAAGCGTTCATCGGCGGCTAAATATTCGCTACCCGTGATTAATGAGGAGTTAAACGCTTCCTCTTTTTCATAGAAGTCTGCATTATCTTTTTTCCACGCCTCATGAAAAGTAAGTATTACCTCTCTTAGTGAAGCCATTTCAGCGGCACTAAAATAATCTCTAAGAACAAAGTAACCTTGTTGCTCATAACGTTGTTTTAACTGACTGCTGTTAACCACGATGACCTCTTTATAACTCTATATTTCATAATGCTATTTATTACTAACGAGCAGTAAAACAAAAGGCGAGCATTACGTTTGTAATGCTCGCCTTTGAACTTGTTAGATTTTGTTTTTAACGCGACTTTAGCAAGTGCGCGTAAACAACAAATCCCAAACGCCATGGCCTAAACGTTGACCACGGTTTTCAAATTTAGTCAGTGGGCGCCAATCTGGACGAGGCGCGTAATCAGTTTCAGCTGTGTTTTTAAAGTTAGTCGCATCATTCATCACTTCTAACATATGCACTGCGTAGGGTTCCCAATCGGTTGCCATATGTACTAAACCACCAATCACTAATTTATGGCGCATATTTTCAATAAACGTTTCGTTTACAATGCGACGTTTGTTATGACGCGCTTTATGCCAAGGATCTGGGAAATATAGTTGGAATGTAGACAGGCTTTTCTCAGGAATCATAAATTCTAAGACTTCAACAGCATCATGATTCAACACACGTAAATTTGTCACACCCGCATCACCAGCGTCCGCTAAACAAGCACCAACACCTGGACCATGCACTTCGATACCTACAAAGTTTTTCTCTGGTGCGTTAAGTGCCATTTCAATCAGAGACTTACCCATGCCAAAACCAACTTCTAAAACCACTGGATTATCGTTACCAAAAACGGCAGCAAAATCAATCATCTCATTGCTGTAAGTAATACCCATAGTTGCCCATAATGTATCCGTTGCAGTTTGCTGACGATTAGTCATACGCCCTTCACGTTTTACAAAAGAGCGCACTTTACGCATATATCTTTTTTCTTCTTTTGGCTCTGTATTAGCAACTTCATTTTCGTCTGTTTGTGGTGTTTCTTGGTCTGTCATTTTGTTACCTTAAAGTGGTTCTGACTTAATATTCGTGCATTATATCCTTATCACCATGTAACTTCAAAATACAAAACAAAGTGATTTCCAGACGATAACCACCTAGTTTTTGTAATGCTAATTTTTAGTCTAATTCTGTTAGACTGCCGCTATCAAACTTAACCAAAGAGTATCTTGTGCAAGAGAATAACTTTAACCAACGCATCATCGAATGGCACGCTATACATGGGCGTAAAACCCTACCATGGCAGATGGATAAAACCCTTTATAGAACATGGGTCAGTGAAGTCATGTTGCAACAAACACAAGTTGCCACGGTTATCCCCTATTTCAATAAGTTCATGCGCTCATTTCCGACGCTTGATTACCTTGCAAATGCGCCCATTGATGAGGTATTACATCATTGGACTGGATTAGGTTATTACGCAAGAGCACGCAATTTACATAAAGCGGCACAAACAATACGTGATCAATTTAATGGCAAGTTTCCCGAAGAATTTGATGATGTTATCGCACTATCAGGTGTGGGACGCTCAACAGCAGGGGCTATTTTATCGCTCACGCTGGGTAAGAACTTTGCCATTTTAGACGGCAATGTAAAACGTGTACTGACTCGCCATCAAACCATCGAAGGTTGGACAGGTGAAAAACGTGTTGAAAACCAATTATGGGAACTCGCCGAGTCTTTAACACCTGCTAAACAAGCCAATATATTCAATCAAGCCATGATGGATATGGGCGCGATGCTTTGTACGCGCAGTAAACCTAAGTGTGGTGAATGCCCAGTAAGCGACGATTGTTTAGGCTTGAAAAGTAATACCATGACAAGCTACCCAACACCTAAAGCGAAGAAAAAAATTCCCGTTAAAAGCGCGGTTATGTTGGTGTTTTGTGAAGACGGTAAAGCGATTCACTTAAAACAGCGCCCCCCTGTAGGCATATGGGGTGGCTTATGGTGTTTCCCTGAATTTGAAGATATTGAAGCCGCTGAATCGCACTTAGAAAATCAGAATATAGGTGAATATAAAAAAACGGAACTCAATACTTTCCGTCATACTTTTAGCCATTACCACTTTGATATCACCCCAATATTAATTGAAGTTAAACAGCAAGATGCTTCACAAGTGATGGAAGATTCTGGCGCGCTTTGGTATAACTTACAACATCCACAAAAGATTGGGTTGGCAGCTGCCACTAAAAAGATTTTAAGCACTGTTAATAAAATATTAAATTAAAACGAATTAGCGCTATTTATTCTAAAATAGCGTTAAACAATAAATGCTCAGAGCTAAGCGATGTAGGTTTAGTTCAAGGCAAAAAAACGCAGTTTAGTGGTTTAAATGAGCATTTTTCAACGAAAAAATAAGCTTACATCGCGATGAACTGAGTAATTATTTAAGGATTAAATATGTCACGCACAGTATTTTGTAGTTATTTAAAAAAAGAAGCACCCGGTCTGGCTTTCCAACTTATCCCTGGTGAGATAGGCAAACGTATATTTGATAACATCTGCCAAGAAGCATGGGCTGAATGGCAGAAAAAACAGACTATGTATATCAATGAAAAGAAATTAAATTTAATGAAAGAAGAAGATCGTACGCTTATTCAAGAAGCAATGGTCGGTTACCTTTTTGAAAATAAAGATATCGAAATAGAAGGTTACACAAAAGAAAAGTAGGCTTGTGCTCACAAATAAAGCAACAAATGTTCATTGCACAAGCAAACACTATAAAAACAGAATAAAAGCGTAGAAATAGGTTGACGATGGAATCGAAAATCTATTTAATACGCCTCGTTCCCAAACATAACATCAAAACATTAGATGTTAATATTATTAAGAACAGTTTGCTTCATTAGCTCAGTCGCTTAAAATAGACAGAGTTGAAAGAAACAAAAATGCTTCGTTAGCTCAGTCGGTAGAGCAGAGGATTGAAAATCCTCGTGTCCTTGGTTCAATTCCGAGACGAAGCACCATATTTTAACTTATTGAAAAACATCTTGATAAGTGAGGT
>NZ_PJBZ01000163.1 GCF_002835995.1 Psychromonas sp. Urea-02u-13
AGGCGTTAGCTATTTCTTTAATCAGCTAGGAGGTTAAGTTCCATCATCTATTAGTAAATAATGAAACTATTTATTAAAGCTGATAAATATAATCCTAAGCCAAATACTGTATGAGCTATTAAACTTCGGATACGTGCTACATTTGGTTTTGGTGTCTTTGCTGCTGCAATGCCAAATCCTAAACATGGCTGCATAAGAAAGTAAGGAAAAATAACTGTCAATATACCAAATACAATCGAAGGAGTAATGGTCGGTTCTATTAACCATTTATTACCAGTAAATACAATCAATATTGCCGCAAATATTACACCTATAGCATAATGAGCAAACCAGCCGACTAGAGATTCCATGTGAACTGGCTGAGTAAGTAGAATATTTTTATGACTAAAAATTCCTTTCGGTATACATATAAGCCAGCGACCAACTAAAGCATAATTAAGTGGGAAAATCGAAAAAAAACGCTGTTGGAATAATGCAAAACAATCCATAACTAGAGTTGCACCAATACCGACAATAATGGCATTAAAAATAATATCTGATAACAATAATTCTTCATTCATAGTTTATTTCCTAATTTTTGATTAAGTTATTTAATATAAACAAGCGTTGTTTAACTTGTGGGTATATATCACTTTGTCTATGATGGCACTTAAAGTTAACTTGAGGTCAATAGTTGAAATGAAAAATAATACATTAGACATTGGCGAGGTTGTTAAACTATCAGGACTACCTGCATCAACCTTGCGATTCTACGAAGAAAAAGGTTTAATAAAGTCAGTCGGACGTAATGGCTTACGTCGAATATTTACTCCTAATGTGCTAAATCTACTTTCTTTAATTTCGTTAGGTCGGTTGGCTGGTTTTTCATTAGATGATATTAGCGAAATGTTTGTCACTGATGGTCATTCGCAATTAAACAGATCATTGCTATCGGCTAAAGCGGATGAACTAGATAAAATGATAACTCAGTTCACCGCTATGCGAGATGGGCTACGGCATGCAGTAAACTGCCCAGAAGAAAATCATTTTGACTGTCCTAAATTTAATAAAATGTTGCGTACTTCTAATCAATTAATACGAAGATCCGTTAATACGTAATATATTGTCAATGGTGATTTTAGTTTTTCAGAAATCAATAACACAGCTAACAAGCACTTTAAACGGAACAAAAAAAGTTGGCTATTGTTCGTACCTCACAAATTATAGCCAACAATTTTTGTCCGCTTAAGCCGGGCGTTAGGCTTATAATTTGGGCTGTTGTTAATATTTATAAAGGTAATGAACAAATGAGAGTTACTTTAATTCGTACTTTATACAGGCTTGAGATCTCTATCCGTTTTATATTTTTTATTATCAGCATAATTTCAGCTACTTATCTTTGGGCTAATTTACTTGGTGGCGGGCTAATGGCATCTTTTTTATCGGTACCTTATCAGAAAGGTGCTAATAATGAGGGGGCATATTTTTCAATAGAAACTGCAACGTCATATAATTTAGGTGTTCACGTAGAGGCATATGGACAAAAAAAAGTTTTAATTAAAGTTTTTAAGGTTACCGAAGGGGAAAATATAGTGCTTTTAGATACGTCTACTTCAACACATACTAAAAATAAAAACGTAATTTCTTTCCCTATTTATTTAAAGGAAGGCGATTATTATTTTAGTTTTCCAAGCAACAAGCTAAAAAAAATTAGATTATATCAACGAAAACCCACGTCACCGATATCTAAATTATTTTATGACTTAGATAGGAATATGCTTGCTGGCTACATGTCTTTAATTGCAGGGGCACTTTCAATTCTTTATATAGTGGATTTTATACTTTGTTTTTTACCTACGTTGATAAGTTATAAAGCCCTATTTCGTGGGCGTATTTGTTAATACACTGAATGTGCTTAAAAAGCCTAACAAGGCGTTTAAACGGAACAAAAACAGTGGGTTACGTTTCGCTTCGCTACACATTTTAACCCACTATTTTAGTCCGCTTAGTGCGGCGTTAGCTCTAGGAGTATTCTGCATTGATGATATCGATTTTTTTATTAGGTTTAATGTCCCCAACATTGTATTTAGCTACTTTTTTAAAAGAGGGCATAAATAAAAATAAAATGATACGGTCTTTGAATTGGTTATATTTTTCCATTTCAATTTTTTCCTTTTTGTTACTAATTATACTAAGGGGAGTAGATGAAACAAATTCCGACATTACGACTATTTCATTTGCTACATTTTTTTGGATTGTGTTTCTCCTATCAAGGTGTTCTGAAATATTTTATGCTTTTCTTAGAGATGCTCTCGATAAAATCTCACAGAAAGATTCAAAAAATAGAATTAATTTTCCTAACATAAGAACGTTGTTTAATTTTCTACTGAAGAAGTTTGTAGAAGACAAAAGTCATATAAAAATAAAGGAATTTATTGCTTCTCCACTTCTTTTTAAAAATAAATTTCTAAGAAAGTTACCTTTAAAAGACAAAATTAACGGTGAACAGTTAAAGAATCATGACCGTTTAATTCTTTCATTTAGAAGTTACTTCGAATTGATTATTAACTTTTCAATTATTTATTTCTTATTACCAAGCATATATTGGAAAGAGCAAAAGAGTAGTCTGGATATTATTGAAGCAACATATTTTAGTGGTGTAACAATTACTACTCTTGGGTACGGTGATATTTCTCCCATTCTTTGGTTTTCACAATTTTTGTCTGTTTTTGAAGTTTTATGTGGTTTTACGTTAATAGTCGTTTGCCTTGCTGTATATTTAAAGGATGAGTGAAAGA
>NZ_PJBZ01000164.1 GCF_002835995.1 Psychromonas sp. Urea-02u-13
ACAACAGCGGCGCGTAGGATTGGCATTGATTTTGCGCCTTTCTTTTGCAAAATCAATGACTAGCCGTAATGCGTCCGACTGCTTGTACTTGTTAGAAAACATTACTGCCATCTACAACTCTTGGGTTTAAACCTATATTGGGGTTGTCTGATAGCATTATATTGACCAAATCAAAATCACTATTACTTGAATAAATAAACCTCGAACAATGGAGAACTTGAAGAGAATTATGATATTCCATATTCTCACTTGATAGCTCTTTCGTGATTTTATTATCAATGTGATTTAAAATACTTATTGATTCAGCAAGCCCATTTGGTGAAGTTGATTCCATCAGCACTGCTGCTTGGTGATGATTCACAGCTTTCCGGATATCATCTACTAATTCAGAACACAAAAAACTTAAACAAAACTTTGGAGATATCGGGAGGTGAACCTCAACCCCTTTAACTCGAAGTCCTAGATTCCCACGATGCTCTCTTGGTTGATGATTATATTTCACAATGGGATTGTCTGATATATAAAAAACCTCTCCTTTTGGAGCCTTGACCAATGATATATGCTTATCCAATATATATGGGAGTAATTGCAGTGGTGTTTCTTTCAACATATCTATTGATTGTGTTTTGACATCCAACTCTTTAAAAGAAGTAAGTAAATGATCTGCTTGCGAATCTGGCTCAACCGAATCCCCAACAAATTTATCCACAATCAATTCTCCCATCTCAACTAAGCTTTCTCTTATTGAATTGACACGCATCATTTGAACAATTGTAAAAATTCCAAGGTACTTTTGGTCCCCTTTAGAAAGGCTTTTGATGGAACCTTCTGAAATTATTTTATCAATGATCGGGGCGACTTTCGTTTCTAGCTTCCCCAATTGGAACTCCATCTGATTCCCTTCTTCAGGATGATTGTAGAAGTTATTTTCATGTCCTACATCTCTGATCTGTGAAGCGAATGATTTGGCCATTTTTAGATCAAATGTATGGATTCGTTTTTTCTTTCCTACTGCGAATTTGGAAAGAAGAAATTGAGGGACATAATGCTGCTTTTTGGGTTCCATACTCCGCCTTGTTTTCTAACGCCTGCATAACACGTTTGCTACCATGCAGATTAAGCCTAAATTTACCACTTAATACAGTAAACTCAAAGAAACCTAGAATGCCGAATGTAGCAAATCGTGTTGATGCATTTGTTATATTTTTGCCATTGACCAATTAGGCAATAATAAGTTTTGAAGATGACAAAGCGCACAGTTACCATCACGCGGGAGTAAATATGCAATATCATTATTTTTATCATGAACCGATAATCCGCGCGGTGTAATCACTAAACTATAAAAAGGTTTTTCTTTACCTAAATTCTGAAATGATGAATCAGAATCCAAAATATAATCAATGATACTTTCTATACCATGGTATATACGACCAGCTAAATCATTTACGATTACTGGTGTTGCAGCCGTTGTTAAACCAAAACCAAGAGGAGCATAAACTTTATCCTTTATGGATATGCACGATACAACCCCAGCTCTTCTTAACTCATCTATTTCTTGAGGCGTAAAATTATTTTCGCCAGGTAAAATACCTCCAAGCTCACTAGACTTTAATAATTGAGGCCAATTATCGTGAATAGTTTCAAGAAGCTCTATCTGAGCAAACACTGAATTTTCTTTATGAGGTCTAATATCGATTGCATATATTATATTATTAATAATATATGCAAATAATAGCCAATCAGAGCGAGTCGAAAAATACTCATTAGTGTCGTCTGATAATATTACATGGAAATGGTGTATGCCCCAGTCAGCCCAAAGCAGATCAGTGCGTTTGAGTTTCTTTTTACCACTAATATCATTAAATTTAATTAAAGATTTAGATTGAAATGGATTTAAGTCCAGCCCTAGCTCTGATTGTGAAATAAAATATTTAAATGCTTTTTCAGCTACAGCTAACTCTCCACCTAATCGTTGCTTAAGTTTTTCAGATAAAATTACAGACCTAGATTTTGGTTCTACAAACCGACTAGAAAAATCAATCCATCTCAATAAAGGGGAGGATAACTCTTTAATCTTTTTTTTGTGTTCAAGTTGAAATCTTTTGATTAATGTCTCTGCAATACTTTCAACGTTACTATGAAAGTGCTCTAATAGTTTGTTTTTCAAAGATAACCTCATTGTTCGTTAAAAAATATAACGCCTGCTTAAGCGGATAAAAATAGTTGGCTATAATGTGGAGCGAAGCGGAACGTAGCCAACTGTTTTTATTCCGTTTAAAGCTCTTGTTAGATGCTCGCGATCAGTTTGAAAGCTCTGATAATACAAGCACATAACGAAATGGAATAATAAAGTAAACCACCACGATTTAAAGCCACTTAATTATTAACTTTGAACTCCGTAGAAAATACCTTACGAAGATGACACAAAACTAAAAATTAAACAGTTTACGAACATTTATAACCACCCTTTTGGTTTTCAAATACCCAAACCAAAAACTAGTTGATGAATTGAAAATAAAGCTAAATCAGACGACCAAAATACCGCGACTTTCCAATTGACGAATTCCACAATTAGCCAACCAAAGTAACAGCAGAATCAAAGCTACAATTCAGCTTTTCTATTTTAGGTAAACTCTACAAACAGCATGGTAAAACCTTAACCAAAGCGTATATGAAAAGATAAAACATTCCCTAAAAGGTAGCGACATCTAACAGCTTTATATACAACACAGTGACGTAAAAGCCCTCTCTAGCGCCACG
>NZ_PJBZ01000165.1 GCF_002835995.1 Psychromonas sp. Urea-02u-13
ATATTATCAAATAAATACATTATTAAAACGATTAAGGTTCTCTAGTTATTTCATGTTGTTAGGAGGTCACATCACGAAAATTATTTTTTAAATCTTAAATTGTTTCATCAATATATTAAGCTCGTCCGATAGCTTATTTAAACCCTCACTATTTTTTGCAGTTTGTATCGCAGAGGATTTAGTCTGGTCAATCTCAGTCAGTATTTCGTGAACATTCTTACTGATTTCTTCCACTACTGCACTTTGCTCTTCACTGGCCGTTGCTATTTGAATATTCATTCCGGTAATGTCACCAACAAGATCAGATATACTGTTAATCGATTCCTCTGTTTTATTAGTATTATCGATACAAATACTTGCTTGATTAGTGCTTTTTTCCATAGCTTGGACTGCTTCTTTAGAATTTCTTTGTAAGTTTTGGATCATGGATTGAACTTTTTCGGTGGCTTCTTGAGTCCTTTTTGCTAAAGACCTTACTTCATCAGCAACCACAGCAAATCCTCGACCTTGCTCTCCAGCTCTTGCTGCTTCAATGGCGGCATTTAACGCTAATAAGTTTGTCTGCTCTGCGATACCTCTAATAACATCTAATATAGTTGTAATAGTCTCACTATCCGCTTCAACTGCTTTAATGGCTGCTGACGCAGACGTTATTTCACCTGCTAACGTTGCCATATTCTCGATTGATGTTTTCACAATGATTAAACTTTCAGAAGAGATATCTTTACAATCCGTGGACGTTGTTGATGCTTCTAGTGCATTGTTCGCAACCTCTTGCACAGTAGCAACCAACTCTTGCACAGCAGTTGCCACAAGGTCTAATGCAATTTGTTGAACGGAAACAGAGTTTTCTGTTTGCTCTGATATTACGGATAAAGCCGATGAGGATTGGGATAATTCACTAATTGAAGCAGTAAACTTTTCAATAATAGATCTTATTCCACCATTGAATAAATTAAATCCTTTAGCTAATGCAGTAAGTTCAAACTCTCCTTTTTCATCTAATGTTTGCGTTAAATTTAATTTCCCATTACCCATATCAGCGGCCACCAAAACATTAATGACTTTATCTAACGGTGAAAATAATAGGCGTATAATCAACCAAGTGATCACCGCAACCAAAAAACCCACAAGAAGTTGAAAAATAAAGGCTGCATTTAGCCAAAAATGAGATGAATTGCTGACGGTGATTAACTCGTTTGAAGTACGGTTATCTAAAGCGGTAAAAAACTTACCGACTGGCGACATAATTTTACCCACCTCATTATGATAATTATTATCAAAAACCAGTTTAAGAGCGAATGCTGTTAACGCCTGATCAGCATCCATTTTGAAGGGGCCATCTACGTATTTACCTTGCTTAATGGTTTCCATTGCTTGAGTTTCTGTCGCAATTAATCCTTGCGACGCGGCACTCGCCACTTTTAAATATTCAAACTCTTTCTCTGAAAAATTAAGGCTTTTCATGATGTCTAATTGCGAAATTTTTATATTCGGAGAAAGCTCCTTATTAACCGATGCAGGCCTATCCGCTTTACCACTTCGCCAAGCAATAATATGAAAATATTGATCCCAATACTTTTGATCTCCAGTGGCAACAAAAGTCCGTGCTAGGCGAGTTAGGTCCATTGAGGTGTGCCGAAATTCATCCGCCACAGCAAAAGATAAATACCTTTGTTGTGCTACGCTAGTTTGTTCCTCGTTTTTAAAAAGCGATATAAACTCAGTAAATATAGCGAGTAATATAAATACAAGAGCGGCACTAAGTAGCCCAATTAATTTTGTTTTTATCTTCATTTCATTCTCTCTTTATTAAAAATTTTTAACTGAAAGACGGTCTGAGTTCTTAAACTATAGGCATATAATCCGAATTAAACTTTATTTTTATTTTTAGTTAGCTATGTTTCCTCGTGCTTTTATTCGTTAATTTCTTCTTTTTAAACAATGTGTAACTAGCACTGACATTATATTATTCGTAACAATTCTCTTGATGGCGTAATAAAATGTCAATTCACTTTTTTATTGCCGTTAACAATATCGACTAAGGCATTATGCCTATCTCGGCATTCTCCATAGCTCACTATCAACTGCTTTTTCCATAATAGATGCCCGCTTTTACGCTTATCTGTGGGAGCTTGAATCTCAGGGCAAGGCTGTAATAGAGCTTGGTCAATCTTTGCTTTGGGAGGTTGTAGCGCCGTTGGCAATATCGACAAGGTCGCCAAGAATGAACAGCTCATCATCATTAAGCAGGCACTCATCATTATTAGTAACTTCAACATATTCAATTATCCTTTTTTCTAGGGTCTGTATCTTGGGCTTTTTATCCATTTGTTGTTGCCAGTAAGCCCTAGCAATCTCGTTATTGCTTTGGTTCCTGCGGTTAGCACCTTTAATGGCCTCAATCACGGCACGCTCTTTTTCTTGCAAAAACTGATGCTCTGCAGTGCGATAACCTGCTTGATAAGCCTGGGATTTTATTGAGAAATAACCGGCGGTTAATAGCATGAGTACAACGCCAGTGATTAGCGCGATTAATAACGGCTTTTTAGCTGAGCCGGCGAACAACTTAAGGATCATTGCGATTAACATGTTTGCCCCCTGTTTCCATGTAAAACTTAGCGAAACCCACAAAGGTGGCCGTGATAACACCGTACTGCACCAGTGCCCATTCGCTTTGCTGTGCCATGGGAATTGAAAAGAAATAGTCGTTAAATTGCCATAAACCAATTA
>NZ_PJBZ01000166.1 GCF_002835995.1 Psychromonas sp. Urea-02u-13
GGAGCGTGTGAAGCGTAATGTCACCTTTATTGAACCGCCTTTAGTGCGTTTTGGCGTTGACCCAACGGGGAGAAAGAATGCTGTTTTTGATACCACTGCACCTACAGAGACTATTAAGCATCAACGAGTAGGAAATCAAGAATACCCATTTTCTGTCACATGGTGTGAGTTTGAAGAGAATGTGAAGGAAAATGGAATATTTGTTGTGCCTGATAATGAGCGTGTTAATTATGACACTCTTTATTCACGCCTTAAGAAAGGTGAAATAACGGCAGAGTCCTTTGTTGGCTATATGGTACAACGTAAAAAACACAACAAATATGAATATGTGGAGGGTGTTACGTCATTTTCGGAGTTTGTAAAAGGATTAGACCCGTTAAGTAACCAGTATGGGCAAACTATCGAGGCTTGGGTGGAGGAGGGGGAAGTTAGGAAGAAAGAAGCGACTAAGCATAAGAAAAAAACAAAAAATACTTATGCTAAAATACATGTGGATTCATTTATAACAGCCTGAAGAGAGAGAAAGCTAAGTCGCTTTTGCCCCCATAGCGCCTCAGAAACCAATTGTTGTGGCCAATATTTCTTAGCAACTACACTTTAATAAAAAGTATTTTGAATAAGGTGACGATACTTTCATTATATTCCCCCTGAGCTTTTAAATTAAATCATCAAATAAATGTTTATAGTCTAAAGAATGTAAAATACAATGAATTAAGTGCGTTGAAATTTCTTATTTTAAACAAAAAAACTAGTATTCAGCATAGATTTATCGGCCTTCTGGCGATTCTCGGTGAATACGTGAACTTGAGGTCCTATAAAATGAATATCGACATGAACTTTGTAAAAACACAACCGCAGGGAATTGTACTGATTAAGCAGTCCCAGGAAACTGAAGAACGGATCGCAAAGACCGAGGAAAAAAAAGAAAGCGATAAAGCTCAAGGCGTCAAGGTTAGTCTTTCTGCTGAAGGAAAGCAGAAACAGGAGGATGAAGTTAATGGAACCGATAAAAATAGCGGAAGCAGTGTTGTCGATGGCGTCATTGCAAGGCTCAAAGAGCAGATTGAACAACTAAAAAAACAAATTGAAGCACTACAGGGAAATGATAGTCCGGAAGCAAAGGAACAGCGAAAGATGTTTAATGAACAATTAGGAATGCTCAACGCTGCCTTGCTTAGCGCCATAAATAAGATGACCGAAGGGGATCAGAAAAAACAAACGAGATCATAACCGTCTCGTTAATTTTCTAGTTCGGTTTGTTCCCCTTTCCGCTTTAGAAAGCTAAGTCACTTTCGCCCCCATTAGACTTAGAAAGTTGTAAATATGTGGCCAATTTTACTTAGCCACAACAGTACTTGCAGGATCACATCTTTAGGAAATTGGTAACCAGAAAAATTCATAGATAAGGTCATAAAAAGATAAACATTGAGCTTCGAGGGTTAATTTTTAGAAAAGTTACAATGTAGATGTGACAGAACCTTTCAAGCTGGTATATTGCCATCGGTGTGTGATAAATATCTCACAACAATTACAGTTTCTAGTTATAATATGTAAAAAATAACATTCATTAATATTGGTGCCACTCTGGCTTGGGCTGTCACAAAACATTAAAGGAAATAATTATGTTAAAGAAAGAAATTGCTCTATTACTAATAACATTTTCAGGATTCACTTTTGCAAATTGCTCCGTCCCTGATAGTTTAGACGACATGACATTTATTAATGTTATTGACCCTACTTACTCTAATTCAAACCCTAATGCAGGGGCTATTGCTAAAGTAACGTATTCTAATAAAAAGTATGTCACTGAGTTTCTTAATAGAGAGTTAGGTCCTTTTTATGGCCGTTATACTTATAGTGTATTAGATAAAGATAATGGTATTGGACTTTATCTTGGAGATGAAAAAGATCCTTTAAATAAGCCTTCTCATTCTGTTCTTTTTAAATGTTTAACAAATACTTACGGCACGGCAATATTTACTCAGATATCGGGGGTAAATGAACCTATAGGTAGACAGAATATGCTTAGCTATACAGTTATTAAGAATGAACAATAGGCGCCTATCTGTTCTTTATTAACACTTACGTTTTCGTATGAATCTAAACGCTCTTTATATTTAATCATTGCACCTACAGTTGAAGTTGAATTGATTTGATGGATAGAAAACTGAAAGTTTCTTATCCATCAAGCATCATTGGTAACCTAGTCAACTTAATTCGGTCAGCCTAGTTAATTTGGTTCTGTTGTAAATTGAAATTATGTCGCTTTAAATGCAGAGGTACTTTTCCTCAGATACAATTATCCACGAGAGAATAAAACTGCTCTGATGGCGCCATTCCTTCTGAGTTAACCATCTGTTTTTGCTTAATAATCAAGCAAAACTCGACACCTGCTAAGGTTGTTTCTACACCAATCCAAGACTTCCATCCTAAACATTGATTCATTTTACCTTTCACTTTTCGATGGCTTTGTTCGGCAATGTTATTGAGGTATTTGACCGCCGAGAATACACAACATACCCCATAGCGCCTTAGAATACATATTAAAGTAGTTGTTAAAATTGGTCGTTGAAAAATCTGTTCCCTGCCTAAATATA
>NZ_PJBZ01000167.1 GCF_002835995.1 Psychromonas sp. Urea-02u-13
ACAAAACTCTTAGAGTTTGTATGGTTAAGCCTCACGGGTAATTAGTACAAGTTAGCTCAATACCTTACGGCACTTACACACCTTGCCTATCAACGTTGTAGTCTCCAACGGCCCTTTAGGGAACTTAAAGTTCCAGTGAGAACTCATCTCGAGGCTCGCTTCCCGCTTAGATGCTTTCAGCGGTTATCGATTCCGAACGTAGCTACCGGGCAATGCATCTGGCGATACAACCCGAACACCAGCGGTTCGTCCACTCCGGTCCTCTCGTACTAGGAGCAGCTCCTCTCAATTCTCAAACGCCCACGGCAGATAGGGACCGAACTGTCTCACGACGTTCTAAACCCAGCTCGCGTACCACTTTAAATGGCGAACAGCCATACCCTTGGGACCGACTTCAGCCCCAGGATGTGATGAGCCGACATCGAGGTGCCAAACACCGCCGTCGATATGAACTCTTGGGCGGTATCAGCCTGTTATCCCCGGAGTACCTTTTATCCGTTGAGCGATGGCCCTTCCATTCAGAACCACCGGATCACTATGACCTACTTTCGTACCTGCTCGACGTGTCTGTCTCGCAGTTAAGCTGGCTTATACCATTGTACTAACCTCACGATGTCCGACCGTGATTAGCCAACCTTCGTACTCCTCCGTTACTCTTTAGGAGGAGACCGCCCCAGTCAAACTACCCACCAAACAGTGTCCCAAACCCCGATTCAGGGGCCATGGTTAGAACTCAAAACATACAAGGGTGGTATTTCAAGGTTGGCTCCACCAAATCTAGCGACCTGGTTTCAATGCCTCCCACCTATCCTACACATGTAGGCTCTAAGTTCACTGCTAAGCTGTAGTAAAGGTTCACGGGGTCTTTCCGTCTAGCCGCGGGTACACAGCATCTTCACTGCGATTTCAACTTCACTGAGTCTCGGGTAGAGACAGCATGGCCATCATTACGCCATTCGTGCAGGTCGGAACTTACCCGACAAGGAATTTCGCTACCTTAGGACCGTTATAGTTACGGCCGCCGTTTACCGGGGCTTCGATCAAAAGCTTCGACCTAAGTCTAACCTCATCAATTAACCTTCCGGCACCGGGCAGGCGTCACACCCTATACGTCATCTTACGATTTAGCAGAGTGCTGTGTTTTTAATAAACAGTTGCAGCCATCTGGTATCTTCGGCCACCAACAGCTGAATCCGCAAGGGACATTACCGTCGGTGGCGTACCTTCTCCCGAAGTTACGGTACCATTTTGCCTAGTTCCTTTACCCGAGTTCTCTCAAGCGCCTTGGTATTCTCTACCTGACCACCTGTGTCGGTTTGGGGTACGATCCTTTATTATCTGAAGCTTAGAGACTTTTCCTGGAAGCATGGCATCAATGACTTCAACACCGTAGTGTCTCGACATCGTATCTCAGCGTTAACAGAAACCCGGATTTACCTAAGTCTCCCGCCTACATACTTGAACCTGGACAACCATCGCCAGGCCCACCTAGCCTTCTCCGTCCTCCCATCGCAATAATAAAGGGTACGGGAATATTAACCCGTTTCCCATCGACTACGCCTTTCGGCCTCGCCTTAGGGGTCGACTCACCCTGCCCCGATTAACGTTGGACAGGAACCCTTGGTCTTCCGGCGGGGGGGTTTTTCACCCCCCTTATCGTTACTCATGTCAACATTCGCACTTCTGATACCTCCAGGATGGTTTACACCTTTCCCTTCGACGGCTTACAGAACGCTCCTCTACCATGCCTAGATAAATCTAAGCATCCGCAGCTTCGGTGATATGTTTAGCCCCGTTAAATCTTCCGCGCAGACCGACTCGACTAGTGAGCTATTACGCTTTCTTTAAAAGATGGCTGCTTCTAAGCCAACTTCCTAGCTGTCTAAGCCTTTCCACATCGTTTCCCACTTAACATATACTTTGGGACCTTAGCTGGCGGTCTGGGTTGTTTCCCTTTCCACGACGGACGTTAGCACCCGCCGTGTGTCTCCCATGATTGCACTTGTTGGTATTCGGAGTTTGCATAGGGTTGGTAAGTCGGGATGACCCCCTAGCCTAAACAGTGCTCTACCCCCAACAGTGATACATGAGGCGCTACCTAAATAGCTTTCGAGGAGAACCAGCTATCTCTTGGTTTGATTGGCCTTTCACCCCCAGCCACAAGTCATCCCCTAATTTTTCAACATTAGTGGGTTCGGTCCTCCAGTTGATGTTACTCAACCTTCAACCTGCTCATGGCTAGATCACCAAGTTTCGGGTCTAATCCCAGCAACTATTCGCCCAGTTAAGACTCGGTTTCCCTACGGCTCCCCTAAACGGTTAACCTTGCTACTGAAATTAAGTCGTTGACCCATTATACAAAAGGTACGCAGTCACGGAACACAATGTCCGCTCCTACTGCTTGTACGTACACGGTTTCAGGTTCTATTTCACTCCCCTCACAGGGGTTCTTTTCGCCTTTCCCTCACGGTACTGGTTCACTATCGGTCAATTAGGAGTATTTAGCCTTGGAGGATGGTCCCCCCATATTCAGTCAGGATTTCTCGTGTCCCGACCTACTCGTTTTCACTATAAAGAAGTTTTT
>NZ_PJBZ01000168.1 GCF_002835995.1 Psychromonas sp. Urea-02u-13
AAGTTCCGCTTCGCTCCACAATTATAGCCAACCATTTTTATCCGCTTAAGCAGGCGTTATGAGTATTCATCTAAGGTAATAACTTGATTTTATTTGTTGTCCTAGTCGTTTGTGCACTAGCATTTTTTCCTTATGTTACTGAGCATTGTGAACGCTTTAACATCAGGCGAGTATTAGCAACAATTTTCATCTGTGTTTATGGATATATATATTTTTATATTCCACCATTTATTTCTGAATCTAATCCACATGCAGCCGCAAAACTATATGCTCTATTTCCATTGTGTTGTTACTGTGTGATTTTGTATACAGACGAGTTTCCAACTAAAAGGAAACGATATCTTATGTGGCTTGCTTGGTTTGTTTGGCTCTCAATATTAATACTTTTATTGTATTTCAAATTAAATGTTTGGTAGTATCCGACATACTCATAACAAGGCATTTAAACGGAACTAAAACAGTGGGTTACGTTTCGCTTCGCTACACATTTTAACCCACTATTTTTGTCCGCTTAATGCGGCGTTATGTGTCATTTATTGTTTATGTACTAGTAAATTTTTGTTGATTAATGATTGTCTTTTTATGTCTAGGGGCTTAATATGTCTTTGTGGTTTGGGAGTTATGAAATTTAAATAGGCTCACTAATAAAACTTTTATGGAAGGGTTATAAAATGCTTAATAAAGAAAGCTTCAAAATTGATAGTCAAAAATTCCAATTTAAAAATGATTCTTACTATTTAACAAAAATCAACAATGCACGTGTGGTAAACAACACTCTAATAAAGCATGTCATTCGTATAATTTGCTTCGGGTTATTAACTACCAGTGTTCTTTTGGCTATTACTCCTGAGGGGGCTACTTATATTCTAGCACCAGTAGGCATGATTCCAGGGATCTTGTATGCACTTATTACATCCAAAAAGTATGAATTACAAATTGAATTTAGAAATACAGATGAAACCGGTTTTCAGTGGATTACGGTAACAAAATCAGGTAATAAATCAGATTTGGAATTATTTGATATGCAAGTTCAATCATTGCGTGAAAATATCACATAACAAGTCGTTTAAACGGACAAAAAACAGTTGGCTTTTGTTCGTTCCTCACAAAGTGTAGCCAACTATTTTTCGCCGCTTAACGAGGCGTTATGTTTTCATTCAAAATCAATCTGGAGGTTAAAATGAATAAATTATTTTTTTTACTGCTACTTATTTCTAATGTAGCTATAGCGAAAAATGTACAAGGGACTGGAACAATAAAGAATGTTTACTTTCATTCTAAGGATGCCGTTATTGCTGCTAATTGGAAAGGGATGCTACAACTTGAAGTTAATTCATTGAGTTGGAATGTAGAAACAAGTTGCAATACTCAATATGTAGCAGTCCGTGAAAAAGATGTACATATTATATCAGCAGTGCTAGCTGCAAAAATGGCAAACAAGCCTATTACTGTATACGCAAATGATGACATAAAGGCTACAGGGTCATACTGCTACCTTCGAGCTGTTGGGATGTAAAAATAGTCTATATGCTATAAAAACATAACAAGCAATTCAACAGGACTAAAAACAGCGGGCTGTTCGCTTCGCTACCATTTTAGCCCGATATTTTTAGCCCGTTAATTGGGCGTTAGAGCTACTAATTAAATTCGGAGTATAAGATGTATCAAGAAAGAGCAGTATTCTTCCTAGATATACTAGGTTTTGGGAAAAAGGTGGAAAAAGCTGCAGATGATCCTGTATTAATGAAGAAAATATCAGATAGCCTTAACTTAATTGCTAGTTTGCCCAATGCACAAAATAGCACTTCAACTGGTTTTTTGATTTCATTATTGAAAGGTCAAAGCCTTCCTAAGTCAGATGTTCAGGTTTTGACGTTTTCAGATTCACTCGTAATCTCAGTTTCATGTGAACAGCCTGAAGCTGTAGCTGCTTTGTTAGCTGTTGTTCAACGTGTACAGTATGAACTATTAGATGTAGGCTTACTGTCGAGAGGTGGTGGTGATATAGGATTATTAACTCATGAGCCTAATGGTATTATGTTTGGTCCGGCATTCAACTCTGCTTATGACTTAGAAAATAAATTAGCTAAAAACCCTAGAATTTTAGTTGGTCAAAACTATATAGATTTTCTCGAGAAGTTTGGCTTTGATGATGCGGAGCTTATTGAGTCGAAATTGTTGACCTCATATCCCGATGGTCCTTTTGGGATTGACAGCTATAGCTGGGTAAATACAGTAATGAATAAAGGTGCCATAGGCATACTTAAAAAATTCATCTCCGATGTAGATCAAGAAATTAAAGAGAATCGCTATGAGCCTAGTGTTTATGGGAAGTTAGAATGGCATAAAAAACAGATGGTCATAGCTGCAAAAGCTTCTGATAAATATGACCAATATGCTGACAGGCTTCCTATATGATCGTAGCTCTAACAAGCAAATTAATCAGGACAAATAACAGTTGGTTTTTGCTCCTGCGTCGCTTATTTTAACCAACTGATATTTGCCTATTATTTGGGC
>NZ_PJBZ01000169.1 GCF_002835995.1 Psychromonas sp. Urea-02u-13
TTTTTAGGGGGGAGGTAGCGTATTTTATTATTTTTAAACTATGATGATGCACGTAATGACGCCTTAGCATTGTCTGCTAACAACATAATATGTAAGCCTATTTTTATAGGCTCGTTAAATTCTCAGTTTGTTGATCTGTGTCTCGCTTTATTTACGCATAAAAACTACACTCATCCGATATTTTTAACTTAGATTGCCAGTGCAATTATTTATAACTTATTTATAACCTTTGAGGCTTATAAACATGGGAAATGTACATGAACTTTTTTAACTTTATTTCTATTCGACATCGATTAGTGATTGCGATGCTAACCGCCGTTGTTATATCAACCAGTGTGGTGGGTATTGTTGGTCATTCTAAAGCAAAAGATTTGCTTGTTTCTCGATTACAGCAATCGGATTTACCTAACTTGTTACAACGTGTTCGTAATGCGGTTGATGGTGATATTTCTCAAATGAAAGTATTAACCAAATCTATCGCCACTAACGCCTATATTATCGATTGGTTAGAAAACGATGAAAACTCGATTGAGCAAGAAACGAATCTTATTAAAACACTTAATATAATCGCAAAAGATAATGGTTTGAGTAACGCTTCGTTTTCGGATCGAAAAACAGCAAAATATTGGAATCAAAATGGCTTTCTTAGAGTGCTAAAAAATGACGGTCACGATGGCTGGTTTTTTGCTTTTAAAAACAGTGGGCAAGTAGAGTCTGCGAGTCTATACACTGAGAAAAATGGTGATGTAAATGTATTTGTTAACTATCAAGATCTCAACGGTCGAGGTTTTTCAGGCGTTTCAAAATCATTTAACGACATGGTTAACTATTTAAACAGTTTTAAAATAGAACAAACCGGATTTGTTTATCTTGTTGATAAAGATGGTTTAATCAAAGTACATAAAGATAATGGCAAGAGTGAGAAAATGACAGTTGCCGATATTTACCCAAGTATTAATGTGCACTCTTTATTTACAGAGCAAGGTTTTAAGTTTCAAGAAACGGATGATCTGATTATTGCCAGTAGTTATATTCCTAGTTTAGATTGGTACGTTATTGCTGAGGTGCCTAAAGCAGAATTATATATTGGCCTTAATGAGTCACGTAATTACATGTTGATCTGCTTTGCTATTATTGTGCTTGTTTTTGGCTTTATTAGTCTTATTTTAGCAAAAAGTTTAACCCGCCCAATTAATGAGTTAGCGCTATTATTTGAAAAACTAGGCCAAGGTGAAGGTGATTTAAGTTACCGATTAAATAATACTGGTAGCGATGAAGTTTCGCGATTAGCGCGAGGTTTTGATGGCTTTATCAGTAATATCCATGCTGTTGTCTGCGATGTTTCATCAACCTCAAAAGAAATGAGAGAGGCATCATTAAAAGTGTCTAGTGGCGCAGAAAAATCAAGATTAGAAGCGCAAGAGCAACGAGATATTGCCGCACAAGTAGCCACAGCGATTAGTGAAATGGGCTCAACTATTTCTGAAATTGCTGCTAATGCTACCAATGCTGCCGACGCGACAAATCAAGCGACGAGCCAAGCTGAAGATGCACTTGTCGTTGTTCAACAATCAACGCTTCGTATCGATGAAATGGCGCAGAACATGGAATCGGTTTCCGGGACTATTGAGTCATTAGCGAGCCGCAGTAACAATATTAATAGCGTGCTTGATGTTATTCGTAGTATCTCTGAACAAACGAATTTATTAGCGCTAAATGCTGCCATTGAAGCTGCCCGTGCGGGTGAGCAAGGTCGAGGTTTTGCTGTTGTTGCAGATGAAGTTCGAAGCCTGGCGCAACGAGCAAGTAAATCAACGGATGAAATTCATCAGATGATTACTTTACTGCAAAATGATTCTAAGCTAGCTGTAGATGGTGTTAGAGAAAGTAGAGAGAAGGCGGAGTTAGGGTTAGAAGGCGCTAAAAAAACCAACCAAGCATTAAATGAAATTGTTGAAAATATTCAGCAACTCTCTGATCTTAATACCCAGGTTGCTACTGCCACTGAAGAGCAATCTGCAGTGGTTAATGAGATAAATATACATGTTCATGCGATCAGCGACAGTACTGAAAGTAGTGCTACGACAGCAGAAGGTATGGCAACATCAAGTGAGTCATTAAGTCACATGGCAAAAAGCTTAGATAGCTTAGTGGCACGATTTAAAATTTAATGAGTAAAACTGAATAAACTAAAAGCCTCGATTCAATTGTCTCGAGGATTTTTTTTAGGCGTTTTACCACTTAGAGTGCGGTTATACCATTGCGCTTAATTGAATGGCCTAAAATTGTGTAGGAAAAATTGCTGAAAACAGCGACATTATCATCGATTTTAACCAGCAAGATAGATCAAATAGTTAAGCGGATTGGTATTAATACTAGCAAACAAGAAATTGTTCGTTGGTAGCGGGTGTTAGATGAAAAAAATAGAAGGCCTAGCAAGTTATTTTAAATTAATTTTGTCACTAGTTAGAATAGGAAAGAATAATTTATAACTTCTATA
>NZ_PJBZ01000170.1 GCF_002835995.1 Psychromonas sp. Urea-02u-13
ATCCTGAAATGAATCAGAATTAAGAATTGACACCATAGTCACTTGCTAAGCGGAAAAGAACGGTTGGATATAATCGCGAAGCGATGGCCAACTGTTATTTTTCCGTTTAAGCAACTTGTTATGTTTTAATCACGCCAGACATTACCTAGCGCAACATTTGTACAACCACAAACACCAGAACTTAATTTCACAGAACATCTAAAAAAAATAGGGCCTTTATTTGACATATACGATGCCATCGCGATGGATAACGCTGACTTTTTCTCTAAATCAGTTCCTGAGAATTGCACTACAGTCGACCCTTCACATACATGCCCTTTATACCAAGATGTGCCTGCAGTTGTAATTTCAATTGCAGTACCTGCTTCAGTTTGAACACCTAAAACTTTATCAGCGCAACCATCACCTTGATTGCCAAATCCACCACACGCAAAAGATGAAATTGAGAAAAAGCACAACCCAAACAATACGATTTTTTTTGAAACTTGCATAATTACTCCTTTGAAACATAACGCCGCAATAAGCGGACAAAAATTGTTGGCTACACTTGTTGAGGAACGAAACAAAGCCAACTGTTTTTGTTCCGTTTAATTGCCTTGTTATGTTTTTTATACCATAATCCAATATATATTGGTACTAACTAAAAGGTTTTAATTATGGCTAAAAATACGAGCGTTACTTTAGGTGATCATTTTGATCAGTTTATAAGCCAACAACTTCATTCAGGTCGCTACGGTTCTGCAAGCGAAGTACTTAGAGCTGGCTTGCGAGCATTAGAAGACGAAGAAAGCAAGCTACTTAATTTGCGTAATATGCTAGTTCAAGGTGAACAAAGTGGCACCGTAGATTATAGCTATGACAGCTTAATAGCTGAGCTTGATAAAGATAGCCACTGATGAATAAGTTCGCACTCTCAGCTAAAGCGAAATCAGATTTAATTAAAATTGCAAAGTACACCCAATTAACATGGGGACAAGCACAACGAAATGATTATTTAAAAATACTAGATTACTCATTTCAGTTACTAGCAGCTGAACCTGAAATTGGAGTCAACTGTGATTATATTAGAGAAGGCTATAGTAAATACCCTCAAGCCAACCATGTAATTTATTACAAAGAGCACAAAGTAAATCAAATACTCATTGTCCGAATTTTACATAAAAGCATGGATGTAAACCGCGCACTCTGATAAAAACATAACGCCTCGTTAAGCGGATAAAAATGGTTGGCTATAATCGCGAAGCGATGGCCAACTGTTTTTATTCCGTTTAAACGACTTGTTATGTTTAGTCAATGCGAAATACCATGCATATATTAGCGATCATACTTAAATTTCACATTCATATTTATGTATGCATTAAGTCCATCTCCAACTAATGCACGCTTCTTCATTTCTTCGACATGTTGAGAACCCGCGATACCGTAACTGTAAGTATACGATTTCGGTGCTCCATCAAACCAGACTGTTATAGATGTAGCGTGGATTTCAAAACTATCTACACCAGAGTCATTATTAATATCGGCATACTTCTGCATTTTTCACTCCTAATAATTCAAGATTCAAAGGAAAAAATATGTCGTAAAACACCGTAGTTTAACGACACATTATTAATTAAATACGTTAGCTATACGTATACTCTTGCCAAGGGATTTGCGACATATGGATGTTTGCTAAAAAATTAACAATATCTTTTCGACCACGGTAAGTAGGTGTCCCTCTGGAATCTTGAGCCATAAGTACTAAAGGCAAACCAGGAAATAATGGCATAAATGAATTCATCGCTTTTTCACTTTCAAACGATGAGTCCAGAATATGTTTTTTTATAATAGCAATTGCAAATGTTTGCCCTTGCTCTTTAATCACAGCACCTTGAATTTTCATTTATACCTCAATCAAATTTAAAATATTGATGACAACATATCATCCATACTTTAAATGGGGTCTATTGATGAAAATTCAACCTTTACAAGGTAAAAAATAAACATAACGCCCTATTAACAGGCAAAATAGAGTTGGCTAAAATAGGTGAACGGAGTGAACAAAAAGCCAACTTTATTTTGTCCTTGTTTAATAGCTTGTTATACGTTTGATAGCATGCTACTTAGAGTGCATAAATAAGATTGTGCAACGCGAACCACTGCTATAATAAATATCTGTTTCATCCAAGTAGACAACTATTTCTTGTTTCGCCATGTGTGCAGCCAGAGCAAAACTTACGAGATGACTATCCTCCTTTCTAATTGCAGCGTATGTTGTGTTACATGTTCCAGAACTAAACCCTCCAGCGATTTCGAACTGTACTACGTTCGGGTGTGATGTATGACCTTGCCCAGAAAAACCAATTCTAGTAATTAAGCCTGAATTTGCGGAAAATGCTGTTCCAGCATACGTGAAACCGATAACCGTTAGGGCCAGACTAATTAATTTAAATTTCATTTTCACCTCTTTTACTAAAAAACATTGAATTAATACAATTGTTCAACGAAAACGTA
>NZ_PJBZ01000171.1 GCF_002835995.1 Psychromonas sp. Urea-02u-13
CTCAACAAGGTAATGATGAATTCTCAAACTATTAAAGAAATTAAAATTGATACATGGGATGCGTTTAAATCACATGTTGAAAACAAACATTATCGGAAATGGATTTATCGAGGGCAGTCCGATGCTACCTGGAGCTTACAGAGCTCACTTTATCGAACTATTCATGATGCGAAGGATATTAGAGACTTAGGAAGTATGCCTTCGAGTTCAATCAATGAACGAAATCATGAAGATATTATGTTACAGCGTTTTAAAAGCTCCGCTCATTTGTATCTTAGTCATTTACCACAAAAAAATGATGAGTTGAGTTGGTTGTCTCTCATGCAACATCACGGAGCTCCAACTCGACTACTGGATTTTAGTTTTTCCCCTTATATAGCATTGTATTTTGCTCTTGAGAGCGGAAATTCTGACGCTGCTATATATTGTTTAAACCATAATTCATTAAAAAAAGTCGATGAACAATATTTTGGTGAAAAAAGGGCAAAAGTATATAGCCAGTTGATGAAAGGAGAGAATAGTTCTGAACCAGTGTTTTTGTTTGCTTTTGAACCTGAATTTTCGAATCAGCGATTGATTGCCCAACAAGGGCTATTTGTGGCCTCGAATTATGTTACATTTTCGCATGAAGGTGCTTTAGCTGAGTACAGCATTGAAGAGTGCGATGCATACAAATTGATTATATCTAAATCTTTAAGGTACAAAGGGTTGAGGATGCTTCATCAGATGAATATCACGTCAGCAACGATTTACCCTGGATTAGATGGTTTTTGTCGTAGCCTCCATAAACTCCCTGTATTTGATTCAAGGCATCAATGGCGCATTGGAAATGAGACATAACAAGCAATTTAAACGGAACTAAAACAGTTCGTCATTTTTGCAAAAAACAAAGGGCGCAAAAAAGTCGCCCTACTTTAGTCCGCTTAATGTGGGCGTTAAATGTATGCGCAATTAGGTTCTATATATGATTACTGGTATGAAATACATATACAGAGAATTAGATTATTCCAATATCAAATCAGTAGATGATTTGGCTCTTTGGTCCGAGAAATCGTTTGGTGTCGAACTTGATGAAGTTTTTTTACATGTGGGAAAAAATAAACACTCATACTTAATTTGTGAAATAAATATTCCACAGAAATCTAAGGATATTTCTGAAATAATGGAAGGGGATAATGGTTGGAAATACCCGTTAGGTTTTCACTTGTTTCGAGAGTTTGGCGTAGAAATTCGATTTACAGATAAGAAGTTTTCCCTGTAAATGTAGTTAAATAATACATTTAACAAGAAATTTAAACGGAACAAAAACAGTTTGCCATGTTTCGTTCCTCAACAAGTTTGGCAAACAATTTTTGTCCGCTTAATTAGGCGTTAGATGTCGCTACTTTTTAGGGGATGTTTTAGATCCTCATGTACGTTTTGAGCACTGTTTTCCAATGCTACTTTCGGAGATTTCCTTAAATAGAAAAGCTAAATTGTAGCCTTGTTTGTGTCGTTACTTTGAGTGGTTAACTTGTATTTCGTCAATTTGAAAATTGTGTTTTTTTGTAATCTGATGAGCTTAAATTTCAATTCGTCAGTTATTTTTTGAATTGAGTATTTGAAATCTAAAAGGGTGGTTTTAAACGTTCGTAAACTGTTTAATTATTAGTTTTGTGTGAATCTCGTGGCGGGTTTTCTACAGAGTTCAAAGTTAATAATTAAGTGGCTTCAAATCGTGGTGGTTTGCTTTATTATTCCATTGCGTTATGTACTTGTATTATCAGAGGTTTCAAACTGATCGCGAGCATCTAACAAGAGCTTTAAACGGAATAAAAACAGTTGGCTACGTTCCGCTTCGCTTCACAATTATAGCCAACTATTTTTATCCGCTTAAGCAGGCGTTATATGTCGCTACCTTTTGGGGTATGTTTTAGTTTTTCATATACGCTTTGGTTAAGGTTTGTCCATGCTGTTTTTGGTGGTTTTCTAAAATAGTAAATCTTAAAAGTAGCGTCGATTGTGCTGTAGTTTTCATTGGCTAACTTGTATTTCGTCAATCTGTAAATTGCGGTGTTTTGGTTGTCTGATTTGGTTTCAATTTCTATTCGGCAGCTAGTTTTTGAATTGATGATTTGAAATCCAAAAGGGTGGTTTTAAATGTTCGTAAACTGTTTAATTATTAGTTTTGTGTGAATCTCGTAACGTGTTTTCTACGAAGTTCAAAGTTAATAATTAAATGGCTTTAAATCGAGGTGGTTTGCTTTATTATTCCATTTCGTTATGTACTTGTATTATCTGAGGTTTCAAACTGATCGCGAGCATATAACAAGGCATTTAAACGGAACAAAAACAGTGGGTTACGTTTCGCTTCGCTACACATTTTAACCCACTATTTTTGTCCGCTTAA
>NZ_PJBZ01000172.1 GCF_002835995.1 Psychromonas sp. Urea-02u-13
TATCATGTATAAATAGCGTTAAATTATGTAGAGATTCTTCAGATCCATTCATGCACAACTCATTAAATGCAGCCCAAGGAAGAAACAAACGAAAATTATGCTGATGAAGAGCGAGTAAAAGGCCAATTTCATCAGCATTAGAATTATCATGCATAAAAGTTTTGAGGTTTACAGGAGCAATGTAGACACTATTAAACTCTGGTTTAGAAAATAAAGCTCTAAGTTGAACATCAACGGTAAAATAACTAAAACCTTTAGTATGAGCCAAACCAAGAGAACTTTTAGTGCTGGGAGTTAGTAGTTTATCAACTAAAATAGTTAATTTTAAAGGGACATCATAATCACGATCATTGTGAATATTACATTTTTTTAAAAGTTTTTCCGTCACATTCCTTAGGTTTAAACTTTGGTCAAAATTTTCTTCACTCCTCGATGCAATAAAGTTATCTTTTTCAGAGTCAAACACAATCCCCAGATCTCCATAGGTATAACACCACTCCTTTATTTGTTTAGCTGTATCTCTTGTAATGTGCATTCTAGCTTCTATTTTAGTGAATAGACCTGATACGACAAGAAACGCAAAACCAACTTCATCTAGTATAAAATCTTCACTATTTGGATCATCCAAAGGTGAATCATTGTCACTGAATACTTCCATATATACATTCTTAGATAACATTGCTGTCAATGCTTTACCATAAGAGTTATTACCATTAATAAGCTGGTATTTGAATACACAAGGGAAATTCCCTCTTAAATAATTTTTTACTGCGGGAGTATAACTGTGGTTACTATCTAAAAAACTTGTAAGAATCGCCATTATCTCTTCACCAGTAGCATTTTCAGGGAAAGATATACTGGAAAAAATTTGATTTTCATCATTATCTAAAATATTAATCGCAATACGATAAGCAGCTATAGTTGGTGGAAGAACTTCTTGAATTAAGCAGTGCTTTGTATTGTGTATAAAGTAAGATGTTTTTTCTTTGCTTTGCAACCTTTGTGCAAGTGTCGTACTTGGATGAATTAAATACTGTGGCTGTTCACTAGTTAATTTTTGGTCATCAACAACCATACGATATTTTGGTTGCTTGTTCTCTGTATATAGATAGCCTGCTTTAAACACTCCACTGTTATACCCTACTTGATTTGCATCAGGGGGGCTATTCATAACGATTTTAAATAATTGATTTGCATGCTTATTTGGGTCTGTAAAAAACCAAGTTAATACAGTGTCTTCTACTTCTAAATATCGCTCTCCAAAGAAGGTAAGAAGATCCCAAGCAAGTTCATCAGCAGGATCTGAAAATATAGAAATTGGTATTTTTTTAACGTATTCAGCAACATTAGGCGTGGATATAGAGCGGTTTAAATTTATAAGTAAACTTAACCAGAGATATATACAGTGTTTTTTTTCTGTTTCAGAGAGAGGTCTCTCATGATAATTTTTTAGTTGTTCCTCTATTAATTTTACTGCTTCGGGAAATTTATCTGCATGGCTTGCAATACATGACTTTAGGTTAACAATATCAGGGTGTGTTTGCTCTTGAACACTCATATTACTTAAATGAGTATTTAAAGAGTTATATTGTTCATTTTCATACAACAACGATAGGTACTGAGAGTATTCAGTTGATATCCAAGGGCTTTCCCCTTTAAATAACAATTCCAAAGCAAGTAAAGATAACCCTTTATAACCAGCTATAGATAGCAAATTTGCAGTTGGGACTAAAAAATCAGATTCAATATTCTCTCCCTTAAAGTCATCCGTAAGAATCTTTTCAATCTCAAGTAAAGGAAATTTTCTTTTATCTAAAAAATCAGCTGCTTTGGCAACTAATGCACAATAACACGCCAAACTAGTAGTCGATTTATCTAACTTCAATAATTCATTTAAAGCGAATTCCACACTTTCAGGATTTTTTTTCTCACATAACACTAATATTTTTCGAGTAGAAAATCTTTCATTTTTGACATCTTCGATAATTTCGAGAGCTATTTCGTGTTCAGACTTCAGCTGGGAGGGCAATTGAACGGCGTTATCATGATCTAAAAATAAGATAACAGCATCTTTACCTCTGAAATCAATTTGATTGAGCAGAGAACGGTGGTCTTTGACTAACTTATGAAGTTTAAAATTCGTTAATTGGGTATAAAGCAACAACTGACTGGCAATGCCTAAGTATTGTTTATCAATAACTTGGAGGTTACTTGTAAACTTAATTAACTTATCAATTACATTATCAAGATATTCCTTTTGCTCTGTAGATAATAATAAGTAATCATTTAGTTGAAACTTATTAATTGATA
>NZ_PJBZ01000037.1 GCF_002835995.1 Psychromonas sp. Urea-02u-13
TAACATGTGACTACGGGTAAGGGTGGGTAAAAAAGCCAGCCGTCACTTTTTGTGGCCGCTGGCTTTTTATCACTTTTAAACAGACTATATGTAGTTAGTATCTTGCTTCAAACTATTCAAGCGCATCAACAATCGGTTTTGTAAGTTACTTATTGGACAACAAAACTCACATTGGTTTAATTCTACTAATTGCTCAAGTAACCACTGCTCAATCATCTGAATATTAGTTAAATACTCGTATCCACAAAGCAAAGCAACCGCCCTTTCCTTGTGTTGGATATTCAAATTCTGACAAATAATCTGCGCAACTTCATAGGTCGATTTTAATAGTGCCTTAGTCAGTGTTACTTTTTGTATTTGCAACTCAGATAAACGAGCTTCACGCTGTGAAATTTCATTATCAATCTGTTGCACAATAGGGTGATCTTGAACACTAAGCATTTTCTTCTCCCTGCGTTTCAATATAACGATCAAATGCACTACCATCTTGACGAGTTAAGTTAGGTACATAACGCGAATACACGCGGAAAAGCATCGTTGTAGTGCTATGCCCCATCTGTTGCGCTATCCACTCAGGAGATTCGCCAGCTGCAAGTAATAAGGTGGCAAAGGTGTGGCGTGTTTGGTATGGATTACGATACTTCAGATTCAAGCGTTGAAGCATTGGTTCCCAAATTACACGACTAATCGTTTGATAGTTAAACTGCTTACCATCAGCCTTACAAAATACAAATTCACTTTTACTTTTAGTAACTTGCATTTGCACCTTTAATGCAGAGACAACTCGGTCTGTTAGTTTAATAACTCGATTAGACCCATCGGTTTTCGCATCTGTCATTTCACCTTTCACAAGGCTTTGATCGATATAGATCTGCTTCTTATCTAAATCGACTTTATCCCAATGTAAGCCATCAATTTCACCTGTACGTAAGCCAGTGAAAAAACGAACAATGTAATAGGGCTTGAAGCCTTCTGGTGCAGTTTTGATTAAGCGCTCGACCTCATCTAACGAAAATGGGTTTACCTCTGTGCGAGGTACTTTTAGCGCTTTGATATTTTTCCAAGGTGTCGTAAACTCATAACGATCAGCGGCTTCGTTAAGCAGCATTCTTAGTGGTGTCATAATATGATTGATACGAGAAGCGGATAGTGTTTTCTTTGTTCGAGTCTGGACTTTGGCGAGAGCAGCTCGAAACGTTAAGATGTCTTGTTTTTTGATGGCGCTGATCTTCATTTTCCCGAATGCAGGGAGAATGTGAGAATCTAAAATACCTTCAATCGATTGCTTATGGCTTTTACGCCACTCAATCGCTTTTTCACGAAACCATATCTCAGAAAACTCTTTTACGGTTGGTGAATCTGCACTGCTAAAATGGTGAGATGCTGTTTGTTTGCGTTGATTTAGCTCTTCAAATTTCTGTACTTTATTGCTATTTGGAAAATATTTAGCATATTGAAAATTTCCTAACAATATCTCTGCTTCAATTGTTTTTAACAATCGCATTAAGCGCTTGCGGTTGACACTTGTATCATTTAATTGTGTTTGCTCACGACAACGCTGATTCATGTATCGAAAATCTGCTACAAGCTTTCCATTTCTTTGATTAATTGATCCCATAGTTACCTCACATCCCAATAGTTAATGAATTTGATGAAATACCATTTAGCATCTCTTCTTCAATTCTTTCCCAAAGGTACAAAATTTTTCTGCCACCAAATGGTCGGATGTAATGAACGCCTTCGAACAAGACTGAATCTTTCAACTGTTCTCGAATTGTTCTTTGATCATATTTAATTCGTTCTGATAACTCTGAAGTTGTCATATATGTAATATCCATTGTACAATCTCCTAATAGTTTAATTTGTATATTACAGACTCTAAAAGTCTGCTACAGAACAAATGTAGCACAAAAAAAGACCTTTACAACCTTTTTAAGTCTACAGGAGACTTTTAATTACTGGAGAAGACTTTGCTTAAATGCCATTTGTCAAAAATTATGGGAGAACGACGCTTGAAAATGAGCGATGTTTCTCGTGATACTGGGATTAACCCAGGCACTATTAGAAGAATATTTAATGAAACAGCGACAAGAGTAGAATTAAATGTTGTTGAAACTTTATGTGAGTATTTAAAAATTGAGGTTGGAGATCTTTACGAACTTCCAAAGAAAGATTTAGAAAGTAAGACAGAGGAAAAAGTTTGAAGGCGCTAATAGATTATTAACCCTGTTAGCATTAAAAATTAGTTTGGGCACCAGATGGTCACCGTTTGGTCACCGAGCTGTTTTTATTGGGGAGCAGAAACGAAAAAATCAACCATAAGAGGTTGATTTAATGTAGATGAAGACTTGGAGCGGGCATCGGGAATCGAACCCGAATTATCAGCTTGGAAGGCTGGAGTAATAGCCATTATACGATGCCCGCATTAAGGTCATCTTAGATAGCAAAAAACAAAGCAGTTGCTTTGTTTCGTACTGACTCACTGTGGCGAGTGAGTTAAAATATGGTGGAGGGGGGTGGATTCGAACCACCGAAGCTTTCGCGACAGATTTACAATCTGTTCCCTTTGGCCACTCGGGAACCCCTCCTAAACTTAAATGGTGCCGACTACCGGAATCGAACTGGTGACCTACTGATTACAAGTCAGTTGCTCTACCAACTGAGCTAAGTCGGCGCCGTCTAAGTGCGGTGAATAATAGAGAAGTTCGGGAAACCTTGCAAGCCTTTATTGCCCTTTATTTGCATCTTTTTGTTTGAATGCTCAAAAAGAAAACAAAGCGATTAAATTTTGTCTCATTGTTGTTTAAATCATGCCAAACGTAATGAAACTTCGCCACCGATAAAGGTTTCTATGTTGCCATCACACTCTAATAACAAAGCACCCGTTTCATCAATACCTCGACAAATACCCGCTTTATTTTTATCTGCGAGTAACACATTAACCGGTTTGTTTAAAAAACAGTCTAAATCGAACCATCTTTTTAAGTGAGGCTGTAATCCATTTTTTTCATATTCTGGTAATAATTGTTGTAGCTCAGAAATTAAAGCCGCGCTTAATCGATTTCGATCTACTTTTTCATGACTTAAACTACTCAAATCAATCCATGGCTGATCAATCAACTTAGCTTGCTCGGGTGGCATCCGCACATTGATGCCAATTCCGATAACAGTATGACAAGCTTCAGTCGCTTGTGCGTTAAGCTCAATGAGAATGCCCGCCAGTTTTTTCCCCTGACAATAAATATCGTTAGGCCATTTTAATGCAACCCCTTGAACACCTATTTTTTCTAATGCATTAACAGTCGCAATACCCACCAGCAAACTCAGACCGGATAATTTATCGATACCCGCGTCAAACCGCCAGTAATATGAAAAGTACAAATGTGAAGCAAAAGGTGAAACCCAAGTACGCCCACGACGCCCTCTTCCTGCTAACTGATATTCTGCGATACAGGTTTGGCCATTTTTAATATTGGGAATTTTATCTAATAGCCACTGATTCGTTGAATCAAGTATCTGCTCAACCTTAACTAAAGAGTTATTACTTAAACTACGAATAAGTTTTTCATCTAATAATTCAATCGGGTTAGCGCTTTGATAACCACGGCCAGGCACTTTATAAATGTCTAAACCTATCTCTTGTAATGCTTTTATGTAGTTATTAACCGAGGTACGTGAAACTCCTAATAACTCGCCTATCTTTTCACCGGAATGAAATTCACCATCGGCCAGTAGATTTAGTAGCGTATTACCTTGTTCGTTTAATTCAGACATTTTTTAATACCTCAGACAAGTTTGTCTCCCCTACTGCACCGATAAAACGCACTTCATGCTGTAACTCAACCGCAAACTGTTGCTGAACAGTATCACGGACAAAACCCGCTAACTTAACTACGTCTAACGCGGTTGCATCACCTTGGTTTATTAATACTAAGGCTTGCTGCTGATGTACTGAAGCACCGCCTATTTGGTGGCCTTTCAAACTTGCTTGGTCAATCAACCAACCAGCAGCCAATTTCACTTTGCCATCGGCTTGTGGATAATTTGGCATTTTTGGGTGCAACGCTAACAAAGTATCAGCAAGATCTTGATTGACGACTGGGTTTTTAAAGAAGCTACCTGCATTGCCTAATTTAGCGGGATCCGGTAGTTTTTCACTGCGAATTTGGCAGACTGATTGGTATATTTGTTTAGCGGTTATCTGTTCGTCTGTTTTTAAGTTATTTAACGCGCCATAGCGACTCTGAGGTTGCCATTTTTTACTTAACTTGAGAGTCACCTGCGTGATCAATGCATTTTTAAAAGCGGGTGTTTTAAAAATACTATCTCGATAGCCAAACAAACATTGTTCAGCACTTAATGTATGTAATTGACCACTGTCTAAATCGATATATTCCACTGATTCACAAGCATCTTTAAATTCAGTTCCGTAAGCGCCAATATTTTGTACGGGAGCAGCGCCAACAACACCAGGGATTAATGCTAGGTTTTCTAATCCATCAATACCTTGTTCAATACAATCGGTCACTAGCTTATGCCAATTCTCACCTGCACCCACGGTTAATAGGTAACTACTTTCTGATTCAGTAACTTCAACCCCTGATAATTCTACTTTGATTATCAAGCCTGCAAAGTTTTCACAAAAGAGAATATTGCTACCGCCGCCTAAAATAAGAATGGGTTTGTTATTTTCTATGGCCTGCTTAATATGCACTAACAGCTCTGGAAACTGTGTACGATTTTTAAGGTGGAACAATTGTTCTGTTTTTGCTTCAATTGCAAAACTATTAAATGGCTTGAGTGAGCAGTTAGTTTCTATCATTATTAGGCCTTCTGAAGATGAATATATCCATGATACCTCAAGATGCAAAGCATCTTTAGGTATCATGGATATGGAGCTTACCACAAGATTAGGGATGTCATGTTAGATTCAAATTGCCAGTTTATTGAATTAGAAAAAGTTAAAACCCCTTTGGTTAATCAGTTTTATAAACGCGTCTATAAAAAGGGCATTGCAGGAAAAAATGAGAGAGTGTTTGTCTTAAAACATGAGCAGCAGATTATTTGCAGTGCAAAACTAAAATCAATTGAAGAGGATGTAGTATTGACGGGAGTGGCGTGTGATCCTGATTATCAGCATCAAGGATATGCATCGTTATTGATTAATAAGCTATTAAAAACAACAAACCAACCTGTCTACTGTTTTCCTTATGTACATCTTGAAGCGTTTTATTTACGCTTGGGTTTTGTTTTTTTATCAATAGAACAAGCACCTGAAGCGATTCAAGTGCGTTTCAATCGTTACCAACAACATCGAGATCTGTTATTGATGGTCTACAAATGATGCTAACAGTGCTTCATAACCTTCTTCGGCCATCTCTTCAACCGAGATAAAGCGCAATGAAGCAGAGTTGATACAGTAACGTAGACCGCCCGTTTCTTGAGGTCCATCTTCAAAAACATGACCAAGATGAGAGTCGGCGTTGCTACTACGTACTTCGGTACGTGTTGCAAATAATTGGTTATCCACTTTTTCGTTAATTAACTCGCCTTCTAAAGGTTTAGTAAAGCTTGGCCAGCCACAATGTGAATCGTATTTATCCAATGAACTAAACAAAGGCTCACCAGAAATAATATCAACGTAAATACCCTGTTGTTTATTATCCCAATAGCTATTGTTAAAAGCGGGTTCAGTGGCTTCTTCTTGCGTCACTGCATATTGCAAATCAGTTAATTCATTACGTAATGTTTTTTGATCGGGTTTATTATAATCGGCCATTTTCTTTACCTATTTTTATCATGAATATAAGTTCAGTATCACATTAAAAGACCTTAAATGGCAACGCTACTAACAATACATAAATAGTTTGTTGGTTATTACCAATAAGCCCTTGACGCTTTTAGCAAAAAGCGTAATTATTAGGTTACTAACCATATTTTGAGATTAATTGATGAAAACTATATTCACTCTACTCCTGACTTCCCTGATCATGCTCAAAGCATGCGGGTTTCGAGTGTCTGAATAACGTCAGTTAATACTCTAAAAACCCGCATTTTCTGCGGGTTTTTTTATACCTGCAATTAAATTAATAAACGAATGAATAAAGAGGGATTCCTATGTCAGATCAAGTAATAATTTTCGACACTACATTACGCGACGGTGAGCAAGCACTAAGCGCAAGCCTTACAGTAAAAGAGAAACTACAGATCGCATTTGCCCTTGAGCGTTTAGGCGTAGATATAATGGAGGTAGGTTTTCCTATCTCATCACCTGGTGATTTTGAGTCAGTGCAAACCATCGCACATGAAATTAAAAACAGCCGTGTTTGTGCACTTTCTCGTGCACTCGCTAAAGATATTGATGCGGCAGCGCAAGCGTTAAAAGTGGCTGATGCATTCCGTATTCATACCTTTATCTCTACCTCTACCATTCACGTTGAAAATAAATTAAAACGTAGCTTTGATGATGTATTAGAAATGGCCGTTAAGGCGGTTAAATACGCGCGTAACTTAACCGATGATGTTGAATTTTCTTGTGAAGATGCAGGACGTACACCGATTGATAATCTTTGCCGTATGGTTGAAGAAGCAATTAAAGCCGGCGCACGTACCATTAATATCCCCGATACGGTGGGTTACACGATTCCAAGTGAATTTGGTGGCATCATTAAAACCTTATTTGAACGTGTTCCTAATATCGATCAAGCGGTTATCTCTGTGCATTGTCACGATGATTTAGGTATGTCGGTGGCTAACTCAATTACAGCGATTGAGAATGGCGCACGCCAAGTCGAATGTACAATGAATGGTATCGGTGAACGTGCAGGTAACTGTTCATTAGAAGAAGTGGCGATGATTTTAACCACTCGCCAAGCAAAAATGGGTTTTACGACCAACATTAATCCCGTTGAAATTTCTCGTACTAGTCAGTTAGTGAGCCAGCTTTGTAATATGCCCATTCAAGCAAACAAAGCCATTGTGGGCGCGAATGCGTTTTCTCACTCTTCGGGTATTCATCAAGATGGTGTTTTAAAATCTCAAAATACCTATGAGATCATGACACCAGAAAGTGTCGGCCTATTAACTAACAAATTAAACCTAACATCACGTTCAGGTCGCCATGTTATTCAGCATCGCATGCAAGAGCTAGGTTACCGCGATGGTGATTACGACATGGAAGAGTTATACGCTAGCTTCCTTGAATTGGCCGATAAAAAAGGCCAAGTATTTGATTACGATTTAGAAGCGTTATTGTTCTTTAACCAAGTCAACAGTGAACCAGAGTTCTACAAATTAGAAAACATCAGTGTGCTTTCTGGATCAGGTTTAGTGGCAACCGCAACGGTTACTATGCAAATTGGCGAGCAAGAGAAAGTCATTGAAGCGGCAACAGGTAATGGTCCAATTGACGCGGCTTACAAATGTTTATTACGTGTTTCTGGCCTTGATATCACTATGGAATCATACAAAATCAGTGGTAAGGGTGAAGGTAAAGATGCACTTGGCCAAGTAGATATTGTTGCTTCATACAAAGATCAAAAATTCCACGGCATTGGTTTATCAACGGATATTATTGAATCTTCTGCGCTAGCGCTTGTACATGTAATGAATCACATTCATCTTGCGCAAGAAGTTGAGCAGCAAAAGAAACAGCGCTTACAAACAGAACAAGTCTAAATGTAACTACTCAGGTCGTCGCTATTGAAGCTTTGTTCAGCGTTAAAAAATGCTCATTTAAACCATTAAACTGCGCTTTTTTGCCTTGAACTAAGCATAAATAACTTAGCTTAAATAACTTAACCCTGAGCATTTACTAGTAGCTAAAATAGTAAAAGAATCGAATAAGAGAAAAGTATGAAAATAATTGTTATCCCAGTAACACCTTATGAGCAAAACTGTAGTTTGGTTATTTGTGAAGAGACAAAAAAAGCAGCCATTGTTGATCCAGGCGGTAATGTAGAACGCATTTTGGCGATGGTAAAAAAGCATGATGTGACGGTGGATAAAATATTATTAACCCATGGCCACCTTGACCATGTTGGTGGGACTGAAAAGATTGCTGAAACCCTTAATGTGCCCATTATTGGCCCTGAAAAAGAAGATCTTTTTTGGCTTGAGCAGTTAGAAGCACAAAGCCAACGTTTTGGTTTTCCGCATCACACTAGTTTCAACCCGACAGCATGGCTTGAAGAAGGGGAAATAGTAGAAGTTGGAAACATTAAACTAAAAGTACTGCATATCCCAGGGCATACACCTGGTCATGTTGCCTTGCTCGATGAGCAGAGTAATCAAGTGATTGTCGGTGACATTTTATTTAGTGGCGGCATTGGACGTTCAGATTTCCCACGAGGCGATCAATATCAGTTAGTCAGTGGCATTAAGAAGAAACTATTAACCTTAGCGGCTGAAACGATTGTTTATCCCGGTCATGGTCCAACTACAACTATTGGTCGTGAAAAAGTAAGTAATCCTTTTTTGCGCTAAGCGACTCTTATAAAACCCAGTTTATTGTCAGTCGAAGATTATCTCTTGATACTTCGACTGACAGCTTCCCCACTACAAAAGTGAACGCTAGAGCGGAATGATTCGCCCATTAACGATTAATTCACCCTGTTGAAAACTCGTTTTTAAATTAAGCGTTTGTGCATTTTGTTCTAAGAACCCCGTCATTAGCCCCATTTGTAATGGCTCTGCAATGGCCGGCTCATCAAGTAAACGAATCGGTAAGACTAAGCTTGCATCACCACTCATATAATCAAATAAGATATAAGGATTAAGCACAATATCCGTTAACGATGCACCTTTATCTAAAACCAAATCCAGCGTGCCATCAACCTCTCCCCATGGGGTTTGCGAGTTTAATTGTGACAGCGTTAATTGCGCACCATGACTCACCAACTCAATTAACGCATGTTCAACTTCTTCACTGCTACCTGCTCCGGTATTAAGTAATTCAAACGCAGGCTGATACAAACCGGTCAACGCTAATTTCAAACGGTTATCAGTAAAGGTTTGTGTTTCACCCATATTAATTTGGTATGAGTCAATAATCAGCTCATTGTCTGTATCAATTGTTTTTTGTTGCTCTCCTTGTTGACTGCGCCCTTTCAAAACCACGCCTTCTAGTAATGAATGGCCACTATCTTGACCTACTTCTACAGTTTTTATCGTTAGGTGATAGTTGTAATCGCTTTGTTTTGACAAGCTTGCAATATGAGAGCTGAGTTGTAATGCGTTTACTTTAACCGCCGTGCCATAAGTGAGCGCTGTTAATCCTGCCCAGTTTAAAGTGACATCAGCACTTTTATTTTTTAGATCAACTTGATAGTCGATCATCACTGGCTCACTGTTTAATGTTTCTAAGTCACTTTTATACTCGCCAGCAACAATACGTAGTTGCCCGGTTAATTGTGCAAAAAGGTTAATTTTTTCAGTTGAGGTGATCCACTGCGTCGTGCCGAAGTAGGTTTCTACTTTTTTAGCCAGCGCTTGGTCGGTGATCTCAATATGATTATTCAACACGGCTTGATAAGGATAATGGTAAATCGTGGTGGTTATTTTTAGAGGAAGACTCGACGTTTGGTCCGCAAGAACATGTACCTCACTAATAGCTGTCGCGCTAAAGAAGCCCCGTTCATAACTTAATAGTTCAATAGAGAAATCTTCATTCTGATTTTCAGAAAGTAGCGTTTTAATCTCTTTCTCGGCCATATTAGCCACAAAAAAGGTCATCGAGAAACCACTCACAATAAACAGTAACAATGTAATAAATAATTTTTTCATTAATGATTTCCAACAAGTTTTCTTGAAATAAGACTTAAAATGTCACAGTATTGCTTCATTCTTTTATAAAAACATTGTAGATTATAACAAGCACGACACATAATCGTGCGGTTAAGTCTATTATTCAGGCTATTCAACATTTATTTTTCAGGAGCATTAATGAGTTCACACAAATGGCACTGGCTACATAATCCTATTACTGGTGGGGTTTTATTAGTTATCGCTGCGACTATTGCACTACTCTGGGCAAATATCGCACCCGACCATTATCATCATGTTTGGCACAATACATTGTGGGAAGTGTCCACAGGCCTAAGTGACAAAGTTCATCAAATTAATTTACACAAAATAGCCAATGAATTCTTAATGGCTATTTTCTTCTTCTTTATAGGATTAGAGATAAAAAGAGAGCTATTAGATGGTGAGCTTTCAAGCATGCAAAAAGCGGCATTACCTCTTTTTGCAGCCCTCGGTGGTGTTATTTTCCCTGCAGGTATTTATTACTTCTTTAACACAGGCTTAGACAGCGTTAATGGCTGGGGTATTCCAATGGCCACTGATATTGCCTTTGCATTGGGTGTACTTGCTATTGTTGGAAGTCGTGTGCCGGTCGCACTGAAAGTATTCTTGTCTGCGCTCGCCATTGGTGATGATTTAATGGCCGTTGTCGTGATTGCGATTTTCTACACCGAACAAATTTTTGTTAATGAATTAATGTACGGCATTATAGGATTACTCGTACTTGCCCTTGCTAACCGCCTTGGGGTACGTAATAACCTATTTTATTACACCGTAGGTATGTCAATTGTTTGGATCAGCTTTTTAGCATCGGGTGTTCATGCAACCGTTGCCGGTGTTGCTGTTGCCTTTACAATTCCTTCTCGCCGTGAAATATCAATGACCAGCTATCTAGACCAAGCAAAATCATTATTAAAAGGGTTGGAAAACGATCGTCACGATGAAGAAGATGTTTTAAGTAGACATGCAATTAAATCGTTGAAAAAAATAAAATCATTGAGCTATCAAGCAGCTAATCCTTTGCAGTTAAAAGAAGATGCATTACATCCTTTAGCAACCTTGATCATTGTACCCTTCTTTGCATTAGGTAACGCAGGTGTAATTATCGATGGTAGCATGTTAGATCAGTTGACTAACCCTATTGTACTGGGTATTGCAGCCGGTCTTATTGTGGGTAAACCACTGGGTATCTACCTCTTTACTAAGCTATTAATTATGCTTAATTGGGGCGCATTACCTAAAGGTGTTACTTGGACACACGTTATTGGTGCCGGTTTCTTAGCGGGTATTGGTTTTACTATGTCGCTATTTATTACCGACCTTGCTTTCAGTAATCCTGAGCATCAGATTATTGCTAAAGTAGCCGTATTCGTAGCCTCGTTAGTTTCAGGTCTCATCGGTTACATTATTTTAATGCGCGCTAAACCTGCCGTTGAATAGCTTGAATTAAGCGCATTTAAAGTCCTATTTTAAATGCGCATAGTGGAACACTTTCAAAGCCTGCTTTTATGCAGGCTTTTTTTAAATGAAAAACACACGTTTAAAGCGATCAGCTAAACATAAAAAAGCCCCATTTTATTTTCATAAAATGGGGCTTTTTCTTACCTGCAACTAGCGGCTAACCGCTATCACTTTATTTAATACCACAATGGCGTAATAACGCATTAGTATTAGGTTCACGTCCCATAAAGCTTTTAAACAGCGTCATTGGCGTATCACTACCGCCTTTCTCTAAAATGGCTTGCAAGAAAGCTTTACCTGTTTCAGCATTAAAGATTCCCTCTTCCTCAAATCGAGAAAAAGCATCCGCAGACAAGACTTCTGCCCACTTGTAGCTGTAATAACCGGCAGCATAACCACCTGCAAAAATATGGCTAAAACTATGCTGGAAACGATTAAAACTCGGTGGCGTAATCACTGCTACTTTGTTGCGAATTTCGTTGAGCACAGTTTCAACTTGACCCGTTTTACCTGCGTTATATTGATGATGTACAACAAAATCAAATAGTGAAAACTCTAACTGACGTACCATCATTAATGCACTGTTATAGTTTTTAGCATCCAACATTTTCTCTAATAACTCAGCAGGTAATGTTTCGCCCGTTTCCACATGACCAGAGATTAATGCCAGCGCTTCAGGTTCCCAACACCAGTTTTCTAAGAATTGGCTTGGTAATTCAACAGCATCCCACGGCACACCATTAATACCAGAAACAGGAGATGACTCAATTTTAGTTAACATGTGGTGAATACCGTGGCCAAATTCATGGAACAAGGTAACCACTTCGTTATGCGTAAACAATGCGGCTTCATCACCAACCGGTTTGTTGAAGTTACATGTTAAGTACGCAACCGGTAGTTGAAGCGAACCATCTACTTGGCGACGGCGTACACGACAGTCGTTCATCCATGCACCACCACGTTTAAATTCACGCGCATAAAGATCAAGATAAAAACTACCTAAGTGTGAGTTGTTATTATCGTAGATATGGAAAAAACGTACATCTTTATGCCAAGTATTAAAGTCAAACTGCTCTTTAATCACTAAACCGAATAAACGTTTAACAACAGCAAACAACCCTTCTACTACTTTATTTTCTGGAAAATAAGGGCGTAACGTCTCATCTGAAATGGTGTAACGTTGTTGTTTTAATAATTCTGAGTAATAGCTTAAATCCCATGATTGCAAGCTATCTAAACCATCCATCTCTTGCGCAAAGGTTAATACTTGATCACGCTCATCAACGGCTTGTTGTTGTGATTGCTCGGCTAAATCGGTTAAGAAATTAATAACTTGGTCCGGCGTTTCGGCCATTTTGGTTGCCAGGCTATATTCAGCGTAATTATTAAAGTCGAGTAACTGCGACACTTCATGACGTAGCGCTAATAACTGCTCAATGATTTCTGAGTTATCAAATTCGCCTGCATTAGGCCCTTGATCAGAAGCACGCGTACTAAAGGCGGTGTAAACTTCTTTACGTAATTCACGATTTTTAGCGTAGGTAATAACAGGAAAGTAGCTCGGAAAGTCTAACGTTAACAAATACCCTTGTTGCTCTTTTTCATTGGCAGCTTGTTTTGCAGCTGCAATCGCACTTTCAGGTAAACCCGCTAGTTCATTCACATCGGAGATTAACTTACTCCATGCTAATGTTGCATCCATGACATGGTTACTAAATTGTGATTGTAACGAAGCGAGTTGTTGTTTGATTTCACCGTAACGTCGTTTTTTATCGTCACTTAATGCAATACCCGCCAGTTTAAAATCGCGTAGCGCATTGATAATTACTTTTTGTTGCTCAGCTTTTAAGGTATTAAATTCTGCGCTTTCTTTAATGCTTAAATACGCTTCATACAAACCTTGATGCTGACCAATAAAGGTACTGTACTCAGCAAAAATAGGTAAACAAGTATCATGTGCCTCACGTAACGCATCATTGCTTACCACTGAATTCATATGCGAAACCGGTGACCACAATTTACCTAAATGATCATCCGCTTCATCTAATACATTAACAAAATTATCCCAACCAAACGTGGGTAATTCCGTTAATAACGTTTCCACTAAAGCTCTATTACTTTCAATCGTTTCAGTCACAATAGGGACAATTTGATCAACCTTAATTTCACTGAAAAGAGGTAAATCATTGGTTTTATTTAACGCAGAGTTTTCAAATTTATTCATAATAAAGCTCTTCTTAAATGGGCAGAATACTAATAAAAAACCTAGCTTACGCTATCATTGAATGATGTGTAAAAATATCTCTGTAAATAGTCGGCTTTCGCTAACATTTTTTAGTGTGTAAAGTAGGGTCAAGCATTGAGTTGTGGCAGAATTGGCCCTCTTATTTTTTAGATTTAGTTCTCTCAGGTTTCGCAAATGAAAGTAAAAAACACCTTTTCTCTATTTAAGCCATTAAAAATTAAAAATAGCCTTTCAACACGGCTACTTTCTTATATTTTATTATGCAGTACCGCATTAGCGTTAGTGATCACGCTGATTCAATTAATGTGGGATTTTCAGCAAGATGTAGGAAAGATTGAAGCCAGTATTAATCAAATTGAATCCAGTTTTTTACAGCCGATGGCTGCAAGTTTATGGAACCTTGATGAGGAACAAATTCAGATTCAAATAGAGGGCATCATGAACCTCTCTGACATGCAATATGTACTTATTCATGAAGTATTAGGCAACTCTGAAGTGCCATTAGTCGAGCAAGGCACACTCAAAGAAAAGTTTGATATCAGTAAAAAGTTTGACCTAACTTACCAGGGAGAAATAGTAGGTACGCTCTTTGTTGCTGCTTCTTTAGAAAAAGTCTACGACCGCTTAATTGAAAAATCACTGCTTATCTTAATCAGCCAAACTATTAAAACCATGGTTGTTTCCATCTGTATCCTGTTTATTATCTATTATATGGTGATTCGCCATATCAATAAAATCGCTCTCTATACGCGTAATATTAAACTCAGCCGACATAATAAAGACCTCGTTCTTGAAGGCCGAAGCCATCATATCTCTAGCGCAAGTGACGAATTAGATGAACTGGTTTATCTACTCAACAAAATGCAAAAACGTATTGTGGCTGAGCTCACCGATAAAGAGATAGCGATTGAAGAATTACAACAAGAGCGTGATTTCTCTGCCACTATTATCAACTCTTCAAGCACCGTTATCTGTTGCTTAGATAAAGACTTCAAAATCTCAACTATCAATCCTGCAGCCGTTATCTTAACTGGCTATAGCCAAGAAGAACTGCATAAGAAAAATTGGTTAGATATTTTTGTATTAGCCGACCGACGCGAAGAGTTACTGGATAAACTGGCACAAAACAAATCGATTCAAAGTATTGAAATTGAAATGCATGATCAGATGGGCGAAATCAATACCCTACTTTGGACCTTCTCGGCTTTTTACGATGGCATGAAGATTAAATACTTGATCGGTTTTGGTCATGACATTACCCCACAAAAACAAGTTGAATTAGAAATCACTCAACTTAATGATCAACTGGAAGAGAAGGTAAATACACGTACTGCAGCCCTGACCGACAGTAATCAGCAAATAACACAAACACTCGAGCAATTAAAACGCACACAACAAACATTGGTAGAGTCAGAGAAAATGGCATCACTTGGTGGCTTAGTGGCGGGTGTTGCACATGAGATTAATACACCAATCGGTATTAGTGTTACGGCGGCTTCCTTTTTGCAGGAAGAGATTAATCATTTAAGTACAAAATTAACCAGCAACACACTGTCTAGAAGTTATGTGGAAGAGCTGATTGAGCGCATGGGTGAATCTGGTCGATTGTTAAATAGTAATTTAAAACGTGCTGCAGATTTAATCAGTAGCTTTAAACAAGTTGCCGTTGATCAATCAAGCGAAGCTTGTTATTCGTTTAAACTTGAAGAAAATGTGCATCAAGTAGTGACCTCGCTAAAACATAAACTGAAACAATCACGCTGTAATGTATTTATTGATTGTCCGGAAAATCTTTCTATTTATAGTTTCCCTGGCAGTTTTGTACAAATCTATTCAAACTTGATTCTTAACTCACTGATTCATGGTTTTGATGATTGGGATGGCAAGCGTGAAATTTACATCAATATTCAATTACATGAAAATATATTAAACATTGATTATCGAGATACCGGCAAAGGTATACCGGACGATATCGCTGAACGTATCTTTGACCCTTTTGTGACTTCAAAACGTGGCTCTGGTGGCAGTGGCTTAGGCACGCATATTGTTTACAATATTGTCAATCAGCTATTCAAAGGGGATATTCAGTATGTGTTAGGGGAAACAGGCGCACACTTTAAAATGGCTATCCCTTATAAAGAGACAATGGACTCATAAAAAAAAACGAGAGCCAAGGCTCTCGTTTTTTTTACTTACAGATGAGTAATTACTAATTATTCATCTTCAGTTTCTATTTCTATTTCTATCTCAGTTTCAGCTTCAATCGCTTCTTCTAAAGTAGCTTGGTCTTCAAGTGCATACCAATCTGCTATTTTCTTCTCTAATACATCAACACCAAAACCTTTTAATGAAGAGAACAGTTCAACCTGTACTTCACCTTCAAAGTTTTTAGCTTCTTCACGCATTTTTAGCAATGTTGCTTTTCGTGCGCCAGATTTTAATTTATCAGCTTTCGTTAATAGTGCTAGTACTGGGATATCTGCATCTATTGCCCAGTAAATAAGCTGTTGATCAAGCTCTTTAAAGGGATGACGGATATCCATTAATACTACGAGCCCTTTCAACGACTCTCGATTTTGTAGGTACTCACCTAATGACTTCTGCCATTTAAGTTTCATTTCTAATGGTACTTTAGCGAAACCGTAACCAGGTAAATCGATTAAACGTTTACCTTCTTCAATTTCGAACACATTGATAAGCTGAGTACGACCAGGTGTTTTACTGGTTCTCGCTAAGCCTTTTTGACGTGTTAAACGATTTAATGCACTTGATTTACCTGCATTAGAACGTCCAGCAAAAGCAACCTCTATACCGGATTCTGGTGGCAGATGTTTATCTAAATGACGAATATCTGGTGCACTTATTAAAAAATGCGCTTTTTGAAAATGTATTTTTGGAAATTCCAAGATATGCCTCGCTTTGGCCTTGTAGCAAAATTGTTACTTTTATTAAACTTGTGTAAACTACGGTTATTATTTTTGCGTGTATCATAACACGCTTGGACATACTTTAAAAAATGGATAGTTATGAATAAATTATTAGTGACACTAATTGCTCTTATTGGCTTCTCTAACATAGCAATGGCACAGGGAAATATTGAAGCGGGTGAAGCAAAATCAGCAACTTGTGTTGCATGCCACGGCGCTGATGGTAATAGTCCGTCAAACCTTTATCCAAAACTAGCTGGACAACATAAAAGCTATTTAGAAAAACAACTAAAACAGTTTAAAAATGGCGAACGTAACGACCCGATTATGATGGGTATGACTGCTGCACTTTCAGAGCAAGATATGAAAGATTTAGCCGCTTATTACGCGTCTCAAGCGCCGACACCAGAAACAGTTTCTCCAGAAGTTGCGGCTGCTGGTAAAAACTTCTACATGGGTGGCGATATCGAACGTGGTATTCCAGGCTGTACAGCTTGTCATGGTCCACGTGGTAATGGCTTAGAGTTAGCAAAATTTCCAAAAATTTCAAACCAACATCCCGCTTACATCAAAGCACAGCTTGAGAAGTTTCGTAGTAAAGCACGTGACAACGATCCAAATGGCATGATGGTTGATGTGGCAGCAAAATTAACAGATGCAGATATTGAGTTATTATCAAACTATATCTCTGCGCTACATTAGAAAAATTGTAGGTAATACCGATAACGCTTCAACTAAAAAATCAATAACCTATTGAAATAATATCGGTGCAATAAAAAAGGTACTTCATTCTTTTGAGTGAGGTACCTTTTTTTATGCGTTAAAATTTAAAATCTGCTATTCTTCGCCCGTATTGATCACCAAGCGATCACCAATAATTTAAGGTATAAAAATGTCTCGTACTAAAAAAAGTCGTACTGCAGGAAATTCAGAGCCGAGTTTCACTGGCAAGCGCAAAGAAACATCGTCAACAGCTCAAGAAGCGCGTGATCGTAAACGTAAAGCAAAGCTAAAAGGCAATAAAGCAGGCGCACGTAATATCGTTGAGTCTAAGCAAACACAGCAACAAAATGCTAAAAAAGCAGCTAATGACAAACGTACTGGTAGTAAAAAGGCCATCTCGTTAACAGGTAAAAAAGAAGTAATAGATGATCAACCTAAAAAGATACTTCAGCCTAAAGCTAAAATGGTTAAAGATGTAGTTCATAACAAACTTTCTCCTGAAAAAGAATTAAACGCGATTGAAAATGATGAGCGCTTAAATGATTTATTAGAACTGCTTGATAGTGAAGAAGATGTTTCACCAGAAGATAACTCATGGGTTAATAAGCAGATGGCACGTCACCAAGAGTTAATGAAGCAACTGGGTTGGTTGGATGATGATGGTGAAGAAGATCTGATTCAGCAATTTGAATCAGCAAGTTCAGCATTAGATGAATTTAAATAGAAAGAGAACGAAATGGATTTTCAATTAATATTGGCGGTTTTTGCCTGCATTATTATTATTGCGCTCGCATTTTATGCGGGCATATTAATAAATCGTATTAAACGACAAAAAGTGCAATTAGCTAAAGTAAATGCTGAAAGAGAACAACAGGCATCTACAAATAAAAAAGCACGTAATGATAATATTTGTGAAAGCATTCGTTTTATCGCGCGTTCAACGGCACAAAAACAATGTAATGTTTCCGAGGCTTCGATTCGTCTGAGTGTGTTACTGGAAACATTATTAGTGGCACCAAAAATAGATATTGATAAAGATTATCCTGCTATCTCGGCTTTATTCGATAAAGTAAAAGACTTTGCGACACATGATGAACGCAAAAAAATGGATAAAAAGGCCTTAAAGCAACAGGATAAACAACGCCTAACTTTTGAAAATGAATTTGAAGAGCGCATTATTAAAGAAGCACAATCTTTAGAAAATTTTTCAATATAAAATAGAGAGAATTAAGATGCAAAAACTCGTTTGGGATCAAGCCCTAATTGAGAAGTATAATTATAGTGGTCCACGTTATACTTCTTATCCAACCGCATTAGAGTTTGACCAGAGTTTTGATTATTCTGCATTAATTCAATCCACAGAGGTCTATCCTGAGAAACCTCTGTCTCTTTATATCCACATCCCTTTCTGCCATAAGCTTTGCTATTTCTGTGGCTGTAATAAAACCATTACTCGCCATCCAGAAAAAGCCGATAAGTACCTTGATTACCTTGAAAAAGAGATAATCATTCAAGCAGTGCATTTTAAAGATCGTCAAGTCAGCCAATTACATTGGGGTGGCGGTACACCTACGTTTTTATTGCCTCCTCAAATTACACGTTTAATGAATATTTTACGTGAGCAATTTTCCTTTAAAGAAGATGCTGAATTAAGTATTGAAGTTGATCCTCGTGAAATAGAATTAAGCACCATTGACCACCTTGCTAACGAAGGTTTTAATCGTTTAAGTTTAGGTGTTCAAGACTTTAACAAAGATGTTCAAAAAGCAGTGAATCGTGAACAAGACGAAGCCTTTATTGAGCAACTGTTAACCCGTGCTCGTGAGCAAGGTTTCCGCTCAACTAATTTAGATATGATCTACGGTTTACCTTTGCAAACCAAAGAGAGCTTTGCACATACCTTAAATAAGGTATTGGAATTAGATCCTGCTCGCCTTTCTATTTTTAACTATGCACATATGCCGTCTATTTTTGCAGCCCAACGCAAAATCAATGAAGATGATATGCCAGCGCCCGCTGAAAAATTAGCCATGCTGCAATATACCATCGAATTTTTAACCCAATCAGGTTATCAATTTATCGGCATGGATCATTTTGCGAAACCCGATGATGAGCTCGCTATCGCACAGCAACAGGGTATTTTACACCGTAACTTCCAAGGTTATACCACGCAGGAAGACGCAGATTTACTGGGAATGGGTGTTTCAGCCATTAGCCAAATTGGGCATTGTTACTCACAAAACCAGAAAAAATTAGCGACCTATTATACTCAGATAGAAGAGATGGGACACGCACAATGGCGTGGTGTAGGCCTGAATGCCGATGACTTAATTCGTCGCGAAGTCATTAAGAAACTGATTTGTAATTTCAAATTAGATATTAAAGAGATTGAAACACGTTTTGATCTTAACTTTGAAAGCTACTTTGCAGAAGACATTAAACTACTGCAATGTTTTATTGATGACAAGCTACTTTGCATCGATGAAAATGAAATCAACGTTTTACCTAAAGGACGCTTATTGATTCGTAACATCTGTATGTGTTTTGATGTTTACCTGCGCAGCAAAGCACGTCAACAACAGTTCTCACGAGTTATATAGATGTTGGGCAATTATTACATCGGCATCATGTCAGGGACTAGCCTTGATGCTATTGATGTCGTGATTGCACAACGTACCGAGCAAGGTTTACAGCAGGTCGCCGGTTTTGCACCGGAGTTACCCGCTTTACTACGAACACAATTACTACGTATTTGCACCGAGAAACATGTAGACCTGCAAACTCTCGGTGAAGTTGACCATCTTTTTGCACTCACCTGCGCCGATGCTGTTAATCAGTTACTGCAAAAATCCAAACTCAATGCTTCAAAAATCAGTGCCATCGGCAGTCATGGGCAAACCATTTTCCATAGCCCACTCACTGAATTTGCATTTACCCAACAGATTGGTGATGCCAATATTATCGCGGCTAAAACAGGCATTCGCTGCATCAGTGATTTTAGACGTATGGACATGGCTTATGGCGGACAAGGTGCGCCTTTAGTCCCGGCTTTCCATCAAGCACTGTTTTCTAAAGAAAATGAACAACGTATTATTTTAAACATTGGTGGCATTGCGAATATCAGCGTATTAGGCGCAGATAATAGTGTCTTAGGTTACGATACCGGTCCTGGCAATATGTTGATGGATGCATGGATAGATAAATGTTTAGGCCAGTCATTTGATAAAGATGCCCATTTCGCTCAACAGGGCGACGTTCATTGCTCCCTTCTGAGTGAATTATTAAGTGATAACTACTTCGCCCTGTTGCCTCCTAAAAGCACAGGTAGAGAGAAATTTAATCTCCACTGGTTAGAGAAAAAATTAATTTCAATAAACATCAGTGATGTAGATGTACAGCGAACCTTATTAGAATTCAGTGCCATCACTATTGCCGATCAAATTAAAAGCCATAGTGTTAAAGCAGATGTCTTTGTTTGTGGCGGTGGTGCGTTAAATCCATTGCTCATGGTACGTTTATCCGCACTCATGAAAGCTCATCAAATACAAGATACTAACGCCTTAGGTATTGACCCAATGTTTGTTGAAGCGATTGCTTTTGCATGGCTTGCTGAACAACGTCTATTAGAAAAGGCAATCCCCCTTAAAGCCGTCACCGGTGCCAAAAAAGACGCTATTCTGGGTTGTGTTTATTTGCCTTAGTCAGGCAATAATAAATAAAAGCAATCGTATGAAGTAGCATTAATAATGCGCTGCAAAATAGCGTAAATAACACGGCAATTGTTTCCACTGATTTTGGTTGTGCCTGAACCATAAAATAGGAAAATATTACACTGACCAGCAACAATCCAAAATTTAGCCACATACAACGTTTACACCTCCCGAGCTTTTGTTTCCAAATATTATTATCGCAATCAGTACAAGCCATGTTATTCCTCTCATTTTTGATAGGTGATCGCCCTATTAACTGTAATTATCTTGCCATTGAAAAATATAATTATTATCCTGCTAAACACTTTATCTTAACATTATTCAGACGAGCAACGAACATGCGCCTTTTCCTTTCGATATTTATCATGTTTTTTACCACTCAACTTTCAGCTGAGATTTACTCCTGGAAAGATGAAAATGGAGTCACTCATTTTTCAGAAACAAAACCCAATAAACCCGTCAATAACATCAAAACCCTCAGCGTAAAAAAAGATCCCGAATCGGAAGTGGTGTCGGAAAAAGCAGCAGAAAGAGCACAACCAAAAAGTGAATTTGCAGACGATAAACTTTCAGAAGCTTTTTTAGCGGGCCTTTGGGTTGGTTACAGTAAGAGTACAAAGAAAAAACAGCAATGGACCTTTAAGGATGATGGTTTCTTTTCTATCAAACAAATACTCAATGAAAAAACTGATTTGATGTACACAGGCCAGTGGGAATTGGATTACGAAGATATTATGCTTTCTATCGCTTTTAAAGCAGAAACCAATAATGGCGAGAAGAACTCAGGGTTTGTTTCTATCCAAAATAGCGCTGAAGTTTACGAGTTCGAAAAAAATCGCATCCTGGTTAATTTTAATGAAGAAGAATTTTGGTTAGAAAGAAATTAATCGTTATTTCATAGTATGTTAGCAAACAAATTTGCATTGCTTGCCATAGCTCACAACCTAGTAAGAAGAGAATTACACGGCCACTATTGTTAACTACTCTATTTAATATTGATGTGGTTTTAAGGAAGAGTAATGACAGATAACATTTGGACAGGACTGACAGAACAAGGCAACAACCCGCTTGATTTGCGCTGGCACAATAAAGTAAAAAAATATAAAGAAACAAGCCCACCAGGGATTTGTTTATTTGGCTTTCCTAGTGATCTTGGTATTCGTAATGCAAAAGGCCGCAGTGGTGCCACTAAAGGCCCTGAATTTATTCGCAAAAGCTTGGCTAATGTTGCTTGGCATCTTAATGATAAACAAACGGTTTATGATGCAGGCAACTTAAACTGTGAATGGTTTGATCTACACAAAGCGCAAAAAGACTTAGGTAATGCCCTCGCCCATATTATGCGTAAAAAGCACACCGTCATGGTACTCGGAGGCGGTCATGAAGTCGCTTATGGTAGCTTTATTGCCCTTAGTGAAACACAACCTAAAAACAGCCGTCTCGGGATAATCAACTTCTCCTCTTTTTTAGGTATGAACCAACTCGATAAAATTACTTCGCTTAACCCTTTTTCACAAGTTGCAGAATATTGTGAGAAAAACGATCGCGAATTTAATTACCTCTGCTTAGGTGTCAACAAACAATATAATACGCAAGCTGTTTTTAACCATGCACAGCAGCATCAAGCACAGTATATTTTCGATACAAAAATGAGTTGGCTGCATATCGAACAGCTTGAAGCTAAAATAAAAAGCTTTATGCATGATATTGATGCACTTTATATCAGCTTCGATTTAAGTGTATTACCCGCTTATGTCGCACCCGGCGTTAGTTTTCCAAATGCTTATGGTGTACAACTCGATATTATCGAACACCTTATTTATGTCATTAAACAGAACATTGGTAACAAGTTAAAAATAGCAGACATAGCGGAATACAGCCCAACCTACGATCAAGATAAACACACGGCGCAAATTGCCAGTCGCTTGATTAATTTAATTATTCAATAAATCCGTTTGCTATACTTGGTTATACCAATTCCATTAATTTAATGGTCTAATATTACGTAGGAAAAAGAAGCGAGTTCAAGGCGAAAGTTGCTGTGCTAACGAGCGATTAACTACGTTAATCCTCTACCGCACATTAAATGAAACTAACCATTTAATGATTAATGGTTGTTCCCTTTACAAAACTTACAACGCGGAAATCGCTTATTTTAACCAGCAAGATTGATCGGTTATTTAGTGGAACTGGTATTACACTAGACTAAGGAGTTGGCTCATGAAATATATCGGTGCGCACGTAAGTGCTTCAGGCGGGGTATTTAACGCCCCTAAAAATGCGCATGTTTTGGGTGCAACTGCCTTTGCACTGTTCACAAAAAATCAACGTCGTTGGGAAGCAAAACCACTTGATGCCGATACCATCAGGCGTTTTAAAGCGGCTTGCTTGCGCTACAATTTCAAGCCTGAACATATACTGCCTCACGATTCCTATTTAATTAATCTTGGCCACCCAGAAGCTGAGCCATTACAAAAGTCTCGAGATGCTTTTTTAGATGAGTTACATCGTTGCCAGCAACTGGGTTTAACCCTGCTAAATTTCCATCCAGGAAGCCATCTTAAAAAGATTTCTGAGCAAGATTGTTTATTACGTGTTGCTGAATCAATTAATTGGGCGCTAGAAAAAAGCGAGAACGTAAAAGCGGTTATCGAAAATACTGCTGGCCAAGGTACTAATTTAGGTTATCGTTTTGAGCATCTGGCCACCATTATTGAACATGTCGATGATAAAAATCGTGTTGGTGTTTGCCTTGATACTTGCCATACCTTTGTTGCGGGTTATGACTTAAGTTCAAAAGATGCTTGTGAAAATACCTTTCAAGCCTTTTCCGATATCGTTGGTTTTGAATATTTAAGTGCCATGCATATTAACGACAGTAAAGTACCACTTGCCAGTCGCGTTGATCGCCATGCGCCACTTGGTGCTGGAGAAATAGGTTGGGATTGTTTTCAATACATCATGCAAGATGCTCGATTTGATGAAATACCACTGGTATTAGAGACAACAAATTCCGATATTTGGGTGGATGAAATCAAACAATTAAAGGAATGGGCAAAATAAAAGTAGTTTCTCCTATGCAAGTAACACAACTCGTTTTAATATAATTAAAAGTAATTTATACAGGGTAAACCATGTCAATTTTTCAAGCACTTAGCGATTCCATTCAATCCTACCTAAGCCCAGAACAGTGTGAGTTTATAAAACGCGCTTATGAGTACGCTTATGTGGCACATGATGGTGTTAAGCGTGCAAGTGGAGAACCCTATATTACTCATCCTGTTGCCGTTGCTGAAATTTTAGCGTCAATGAAACTAGACCATGAAGCATTGGCGGCGGCGCTACTGCATGATGTACTAGAAGATACAGAAACCACTCATCAACAGCTAGCAGAAGCCTTTAATAGCAGTGTTGCCGATTTAGTGGAAGGGGTGACTAAACTCGATAAAGTAAACTTTGAAAACCGCGAGCAAGCGCAAGCTGAAAATATTCGAAAAATGCTTATTGCGATGTCCAAAGACTTCCGAGTCATGCTAATTAAGCTCGCCGATCGCGTTCATAATATGCGAACACTCGGTTCATTACGCCTTGATAAACGCCAACGTATTGCCCAAGAAACCTTTGAAATATTTACCCCCATCGCAGATAGACTCGGTTTACATCATCTTAAAAATGAACTTGAGCAACTTGCCTTTAAAGCACAAAATTCAGCACGTTATTACGTATTAAAAGAAGCGATCACCAAAGCCCGTGGCAATCGCAAAAATTTTATTATGGGTATTTGTGATGAAATTTCCGCTAAATTAGATGCCATTGGCATTGAAGCAAAAGTATTAGGCCGTGAAAAGCACCTCTATAGTTTGTACCGAAAAATGCGTAAAAAAGGCTGCCAATTCCATGATGTAATGGATGTTTATGCTTTCCGTATTGTTGTTCAAGATCTTGATACTTGTTATCGTGTTTTAGGACAAATGCACCACCTGTATCAGCCTAAATTAGAATACTTTAAAGACTACATCGCCATTCCAAAGTCTAATAGCTACCAATCATTACACACCACCTTGATCACGCATCACGGTGTTAACATTGAAATACAAATCCGTACTGAAGATATGGATGCCGTTGCGAAACAAGGTATTGCTGCACACTGGAGTTACAAAGAAGGTGGCGGTAATTCGAATATCACTGCACAGTTACAAACACGCAACTGGTTCCAAGGTTTAACTGAGCAAGAAGATAATACGACTAACTCGTTACTCATGCTCGAAAGCATCAAACAAGAGCTCGGTAATAACGAAATCCACGTGCTGACACCGCAGGGAAAAATCATTGTATTACCCGCACATGCAACCGCAGTCGATTTTGCTTATGCGTTACACACTAATATTGGTCATCGCTGTACCGGCGTTAAAATAGATAAAGAGTTTGCGCTACTCAGTGAAAAACTAGAAAGTGGTCAAGCCATTGAAATCATTACAGGCAAAGAAGACAAACCCTGTGCTGATTGGTTAAACTTTGTAGCGACGCATAAAGCACGCCAAAGTATCCGCCAACATCTCAAACAACTACCTAAAGAGCAATCGATTCCCGAAGGTCGACGCCTTTTAAAAATGGCGCTCAATCAAACGAATTTAACCGATATTTCACAACAAAATATCGACAAAGTGCTCGCAGATTATCATCTAACAGACTTTAATGGTTTATTACATGAAATCGGCACAGGTAAGTTATTAAGTATTATTATTGCCCGCAGTTTACGTGGTAAAGCAGGTGAATTAACCGAATCTACACTGAAACAGCAACATCGCCAAAGTGCCATTAAAGGCACTGAAGATATGATGATCTCCTATGCAAACTGTTGTAAACCATTGCCGGGTGATCCGATTGTCGCGCACACAAGTTCAGGTAAAGGTTTAGTGGTTCATTCTACGGCTTGTCATAACGTCAGTGGTTTTGAAACTGAGCTTGATAAATACATTCCCGTAGAATGGGACATGGACTTTATGAACCAATATGAATATTCAACTGATCTGAATATCAGCATGGTGAACCATAAAGCAGGTCTTGCTGAACTGTTTAATATTATTGCAAAAAGTAATGCCAACGTTGAAGATTTACAAACAACAGAACTGCCAGACCATGTCTACTCTATCAGTCTGACATTGACCGTTATCAACCGTATTCATTTATCGCGCGTTATGAAAAAAATAAAGAAACTAAAAAGCGTATTAAGTGTCAAACGCAGCAGTAAAAAACGCTATATCGAACGTCGCACTAATAATGAGGAGCATTAAATGAAATTAGCACCACTAGTTGTATTATCACTGAGCACACTGCTATTTGCTTGTAGCAATGAATCAAACGTAAATACCGAGACCACAATGCAAGTTGTTGAACTGCAAGATCTGCAAAAAGAATGGCAATTAGTCAGTATCGATAATAGCGATATTACAGTGCCTAGTAGCCTTAGTGTCGATGACCAAACTAAAGCCAACGGTAACCTTGCCTGCAATAATTTCTTTGGTAATTTAGAGCTACAAGAAAATAAACTACGCATTGATAAAATGGGTAGCACTAGAAAAATGTGTGAACCTGAAGTGAACAGTGTTGAGATGACAGTGAGTAGTACGCTTTCTACTTGGTCTGATGTAAAAATCATTGATCAAACGCTTACTCTGACAGGTGAAAAACATACTCTTGTTTACAGCATTAAATAACTTGAGTTAGTGACAAAAATGGAACAGACAATATCTCTGTTCCATTAATATTCCCCCCGTTTTACAAGTCCCTCTCCCCCTTATATATCCATGCCTAAGAATACTCAGGATAAATAAATATTATGAAAATAATTAGAAGTAAAAAATTCAAGCCAGATCAAGCTTGGGCAGCGCTAGATATTGCAAGTATGAATGGCATTACCACACGATTACATTGGACAGATAAGCCTTATAAATGGCATATAAATGAAGGTGAAGAAGTCTTTGTTGTATTGGATGGCCAAGTAGAAATGCGTTTTAAAGACAAGGGTACCGAGAAATCTACGCTGTTAGAAACAGGCGATATTTTTTATGCTTCTATCGGTACGGAACATGTTGCACATCCGCAGGGAGAAGCGCGGGTATTAGTGATCGAGTCTGAAGGCAGTATTTAATAACGTTAATTAAATAGATAAGATAATTAACCAGATTGTGTTCTTGCAAGCCCTACCAAACGCGCGAATAAGCGTTTTAACAGCGGTGGAATAGAATCAGCACCGCGTAGCTCTACTGCACTCGCAATCGCAAGCCCTAAGCCTGGTTTAGAATATTTATGTACCGCTTTATCAATCACCTTATTAATCGATAAACGCGCGAGATCTTGCTCTGTATAGTTGGCAGCTGTTAAATACACATCTGAAAAACCATTATCAAAAAATAGATGCTCAATATCTAGAGCGGGTAAGACAGTTAAACGATTTGCAAGTGGATCGCCTTCTAATAACATCTCTCCGACACGACTTGCATACTTTTGTCCGGCCGCATCTCCATCGGTTAATACATGCCATTCTATATTCAAATCTTGCGCTAACTTAATCAAAGGTGACAACCCACACTGTGCAAATTCAATGACCTGGACCCCTTCGATCACTAAATGATAATCACAATAACGTGCAAGCTCTGTTAATAGCCACGTTTCTGTTTCGCCTTCCACTAATAACCATGAACGTGCAAATAGGCTTTGTGGCCGTGTCATACGTACATGAAAAGTAATACGACGTAAGTCATTACTTGAATAGTTATCTCTATTTAAACAATAACTTTTAATTAAATCTGGGTGACGTACCAAACGCTGAACACGGCTAAGGGGAAAAAATGACAGTAACTGACTGGAATTAGTACTGACCAGTTTTTGCATCGGTAAAAGTGAAAAGAAACGCCAAGTAATGGCTAAATTAACCGGATGTAAATTATTTTCAGGCTCTTCAAGTAACAATATAGGTGTCGCCCCTCGACGCAATAAATGCTCTCCACGTACGGTTAAAAACTCACCTAAAATTAGTAATAACATCGCCCTATCGCTTTTATTTCCTTTTTTTAATAAATCGTGAAAATGGCTTAACGCCTCAAATGAGAACGGTTTCTGGGTATGAATATCATGTTCAAAATCAACACGATGGTGATCAAAACCCGCATAGCGTTTAAAGAGATAGTGATCAAACAAATACGTGAGCGCCTCATATCCTCGTTTCATTTGATATTCAGGCAATTGCTGCGAAGAACCATTCAAGCGTTTAAATATACGCATTATTCTTGCTTCAAACTTCTCCCGCGTACTATGCACTTCTAGTGGGTTATCACTCTCAATCACCAACGGAACGTCACTGCCCATCCTAAGTACTGGGACAAAAGAGATGAATTCACTGACTAGATCAGCTAATTCATTTTTAGCTAACTGCTTCTCTTCACCTTTATTATCTAAAAAATAACGCCGTGTTTGAATATTACCCGACGGCGTTAATTCACCATCTACTTGGTAATAAATATAACCTAATGCGTCACCTTTATTGGCCCAGACTTTTTTGATGGTGTGATATTGACGCAAACTTGCCTGACCCTGCCATTGCTCTTTGAAGGTAAAAACAAGGTGAATGAGTTTATTGCTAGTGATTTCTGGGTTTGGCGGTTGGTGGAAGTCTTCACTACAAAATTTATAGTTTTTACGGGTTCCCGATAAAAATAATGATAATGCATCAAATAGGCTTGATTTACCCCAGCTATTTTCCCCCAAAAAGGCACTTAACTCTTCAACATTAAGTGATAAACGATTAATCCCCCTAAAACCCACAACCTCAACATGATCTAGTAGCATGGCTTTCCCTCCTATTACCCGTCATCAATCAAAGTGATTTATTCAGTCGCTAGCTCGGATACCAAGGCAAGGCGCAACATAAAGACAATGGTTATCCCTTATCGAGAGTTGCAACGCTGAATTGCCATGGTTACATAAATAAGCGAGCTAACGACCCTTGGGCAAGTGGTGAGACAAAAACTTTTGTTATCAGTCAGTTTTGATTGAACTAGTTATACCTTCGCCGCCCGCCTAAAATCTGTGTATTTCACCGCTTGCTGAATTTTGCACATTGAATGATAACGGGTATGTATTAAAAGTATCAGAAGATATTGAGAAGACAAGTGAACAGATCTGATAATGAAACAATGCTTCACTTCAAAAATAAATTATTTTCAATATAAACATCAAAAATTTATAGAAATTAAGTGATATTTTGTTCTGCAATAAGCGCTGAAAATAAACCATAAAAAAAAAGGCGTTTTAAAAAAGCCAAATACAACAGTTGTAACCAAAAATAATGGGCCAAAAGGCGTGATTTAATATTGAACTACGCTTCACTACAATAATAAGGAACTTTATGTATGTGTAATATCCATGCAATTGAGATCATTCCCAGCCAAGCAGCCATTGATTCCATTGCGATTTACCGAACGGAATTCGACAACGAGTCTTTTGATTATAATGAGTTACTAGGAAAACTTAAAAATGTTATTCATGAGTTAGGTTTTATGAAAAAGCATGATAATGCTGAATGGATGCAACAACGCGGTAACGATTACTTAACCAATCCCAAGCTATTCTGTAACGCTCCACTGACTTATCTTTGTGCTTTTCTAGGTGAACTATTTAATACCTACGAACTTGGAGAACTACAAGACAAGCTAACCCCACAAATATTAGAGTGTGCATTAACTCGCTTAGAACAATTCAAATAACAAGTTTAAACCTCGATCTTTCTCTTCCCATCATTGATAATAAATATTCAATAATGAGGAAGATATGGATTCGATCACACAAATAGCACTAGGCGCAACGGTATCAGCAGCGGTTGGGCTAAAACCCTTTGGCCGTAATGTCTTATTAGCAGGCGCATTTTTTGGCACACTGCCCGATTTAGATGTTTTTATTGATTATGGCAACGCCATTGATAATTACACCTCACATCGTGGTTTTAGCCATTCTCTGTTTGTCTTAACACTGCTTTCTTTGGCGCTCTACTCTATCGCCATTAAGTTAAAACCTCATTTTAAAGCGCATAAATTAGCACTCTTTTTAACTATTTTTTTGCCCCTGATTACCCATCCATTATTAGATACTTTCACCACCTACGGCACGCAACTATTATGGCCATTAACCTCTCCTCCAATCGCTTGGCATAGTATTTTTATTATTGATCCTCTTTACACATTGCCGTTATTAATAAGCATGCTGTATTTGTGGTTTAGCAATAATAAAGCGCGAGCATTAACACTCAACAAGATTGCATTGTTGGCAAGCTGTTGTTATTTGGGGTGGGGGCAAGTTGCACAAGCCAACATTACGGCACGCGCCCAGCAAGATGAGTTAGTGAAAAATAACAACTTACTGGTTATGCCAACACCGTTTAATAGCATTTATTGGCGTGTATTAAGTTATCAAGGAGAACACTATTACGAAGCATTTACTTATGTCGGTGATCAGACTCCACTTCAATGGAATAATTACACAAGTAATCGTGATTTAATCAAAGGCTCACAACCTGAGTTTGTGCCTCGCTTAGAATGGTTTAGCCATGGTTGGTTGCGTTTTGATGATGTGCAGGGGCAATTACAGGTTACCGATCTGCGTTTAGGTATCGCTAATTTTCACCCCTTTAGCTTTGCGATTGCTGAAAAAGAGAGTGATAGTGAAAGTGAGAGCACACAGTGGAAAACCATTGAACCGATACAGTTAGCGGTCGATGAAAACAAGCAACAACAATTGCTGGAAAAAATAAAGTTTCAAGCCAATTTATATTGGCTTGAATTGACTCAATAAATGGCAACTCTATGGTTATAAAGACTCAGAATATTCACTGATAATTTCCATGAATTCAGCGCCATATTTTTCTAATTTAATATGGCCAACACCATTCACATTCAAAAATTCACGATCCGTTAATGGCATTAACTCACTCATTTCTGCAAGCGATATATCACTGAAGATAATGTAAGGAGGCATCTCTTCTCTGTCTGCAATCTGCTTACGTAATTGGCGCAACCGTGCAAATAGTTTGTTATCTGCGACACTCGCCAACACGCCTTTTTTCTGTTTCGATTTACTCACCATTTTCAGACGAGGCACCGCTAAATAGAGAGGCTCTTGTGCTTTTAGAACAGGTCGGGCTGCTTCTGTTAATTGCAGTGCTGAACCACGGGTTAAATTCTGCATCAATAAACCACAGTGGATAAGTTGTCTTAACAGGCTTAGCCAATATTCACTCGACTGATCTTTACCTAATGCATAAGTAGACAGTTTGTCGTGCCCGAGGCTTTTGATTCGCGCTGTTTGTGCACCACGTAGTACCTCAACAATATGATGCATACCAAAATGTTGCCCAGTGCGATAAACGCATGAGAGGATCTTTTGTGCATCCAGTGTTGCGTCGTAGCTTTTTGGCGGGTCTAAGCAAACATCACAGTTACCACAGGCATTTTGGCTATATTCACCAAAATAATTAAGTAATACCTGACGGCGACAGGTTTGTGCCTCCGCAAAAGCAACCATAGTATTGAGTTTATGTAGCTCAATACGTAACTGTTCTTCATTAGTATTTTTTTCTAATAAACCACGTACACGTGCGGGATCAGCGGGATCATAAAAAAGCATCGCTTGTGCCGGTAGGCCATCTCGTCCTGCTCGCCCTGTTTCTTGATAATAAGACTCGATGTTTTTAGGAATTTCGTAATGCACCACAAAACGTACATTCGGTTTATCAATGCCCATACCAAATGCTACCGTTGCAATAACAATATCCACTTTATCTTTAATAAATTGATCTTGTACTGATTGGCGTTCTTCAAGGGGTAAACCGGCGTGATAACAGCGCGCATTGAGCCCTTGCGCTTGTAATTTTTGAGTTAGTTCTTCAGTGCGACGACGGCTTGTACAATAGATAATACCGCTTTCATCTTTATGCTCATCTAAGTAGTTAAATAACTGGCTTAATGGACGGTACTTTTCAATCAGAAGATATTCGATATTAGGGCGATCAAAACTATGAATCGCCACCAGCGGATCATTAAACTGTAAACGCGCTAAGATATCTTCTTGTGTGGCATGGTCAGCGGTGGCGGTTAATGCCACTAAAGGCACATGAGGGAAACGCTGTTTTAATTGCCCTAATAATGCATATTCAGGGCGGAAATCATGGCCCCATTGAGAAATACAGTGCGCTTCATCAATGGCAAATAAGTTAACCGGTAAGTTGGCTAATCGTTGCACAAAATCAGGACGTAATAGTCGCTCAGGCGCGATATAAACCAGCTTTAACTGCCCGGTATGCATATCATTAATGATCTGATTTTGTTCTTGATAAGAGATACTAGAATTAAGATAAGCGGCTGCGACACCACAGCTTCTCAGGGTATCGACTTGGTCTTTCATCAATGAGATAAGTGGCGAAATAACAAAACAGATACCATCACGTGCTAACGCAGGAATCTGAAAACAAAGGCTTTTACCGCCACCTGTTGGCATAACAACAAGCGCATCTTTACCTTCACACAGATGATTTATCACCTGTTCTTGCCCTTCTCTAAAGGTTTTATAACCAAATACATCCAACAGAATTTGCTGGGTATTGAAGCTGGGTTGTTGTTCAGGCATTGCTACGTCACTCACAAACTAAAAACAGCATTGTAGCGCTATAATGCAGAAAAATCTTTACTAAACACTGCAACTTTTGACCAATCAGTTAACTCTATATCTTGGCTTTTATCTGTACTGCCACCGGTCATTTTCATAATCAGTTGAATCAACAAGGTTTGCCACCAATTATAACGAGAATAAAGTAAGGCACCTGCAAACACACCTTTTAAACGAGGCTGCCATTGTGATAGCTGATCAAACTTAGCCATGTAAGCATTATTATCAGGACTCGCTTTTTCAGGTTTTCTCGCGGTTAAACACACTAAAAAGAAAGCATTTGGCAAGGTATCTAGCTGTGCTTGGTGCTTATTAACATAATTGAGTAAGTTTTTACGGAAGTTACCGTAACGAATAGAAGCCCCCACTAGCACTTTACTATATTGGCTAAAATCAATCTCAGGTTGCAGATCAATATCAAACATCTCTAACTCACCTTCAACCAATTCACTAATATGATTGATTATTTTTAATGTTTGTCCATCTACCGATGAATATAGAACAAGGGTCTTTGCGGTCATTTAATTTTTCCAAAAAACAGGGGTAAATAATACAAGTAAGGTAAATATCTCTAAACGACCAAATAACATCGCCACAATCATCACCCATTTAGACGCGCTGCTCACTTCATTAAAGTGCAAAGCAACTTCACCTAATCCGGGCCCTAAGTTATTCAACATCGCAACAGTAGCAGAAAATGAGCTTAGCTCATCCATGCCGGTCATTAACAGTGCCAACATACAGACAATAAAAACTAGCGCATAGGTTGAAAAGAATCCCCATACCGCTTCAATAACACGATCTGGCAAGGCTTTATTACCCAGCTTAATTTTATACACAGCTTTAGGGTGTACCAGACGTTTTAACTCACGCATGCCTTGTAAGTTAAGTAATAAAACACGTATTACTTTCAAGCCACCGCCAGTAGACCCTGCACAACCACCAATAAAACTAGAAAGCACTAATAAAACCGGTAAAAACAGTGGCCACTCCGCAAAAGAAGTGGTGGTAAAACCCGCCGTTGTTGAAATAGAAACTGACTGGAACAAGGCTTGTGAAAACGTATGTTCAATGGATTCATAAACATTATGATTGATTAACATGGTGAAACAAATGGCCGTCACAAACAGCTGAATGAAGATAAAAGCCCGTACTTCTGGGTCTTCTTTATAAATATTAAAGGAGAATTTTTTAGCTGAAAACGCACTAAAATGTAATGCGTAATTGACCCCAGAAATAATCAGAAACAGTACCGTGATAAAGTTAATAATATCACTGTCAAAATGGCCCATGCTGTCGTTGTAGGTTGAGAAACCACCAATCGAAACGGTTGAGAAGCTATGTCCAAGTGCATCAAAAAGGCTCATACCCGCAAGCCAAAATGCCATCATACAGGCCACGGTTAAACACAGGTAGACATACCAAAGTGCTTTTGCTGTTTCAGCAATACGCGGGGTCATTTTAGAATCTTTAATCGGCCCGGGGGTTTCCGCTCGGTATAGCTGCATGCCACCAATGCCTAACATAGGCAGTACGGCAACAGCTAATACGATAATCCCCATACCACCAAACCATTGCAGCATCTGACGATAAAAAAGGAAAGCTTTAGGCAACACTTCCAGGTCTTCAATCACGGTGGCACCCGTGGTGGTTAACCCTGAAAATGATTCAAAAAAAGCAGAAGCCACATTCATGTTAAGACTGGAGCTGATTAGGAAAGGAATTGCACCCACACTACCCAGTGTTGCCCAAAACAACACAACAATTAAAAAACCTTCACGCACTTTGAGGTCTTTTTTAGACTGTCGGTTAGGCATCCAGAGCATAAAACCAATAAATAATGTCACCACAAAAGCGGCGAAAAAATCTTGTCCGCCACCATCGGCATAAAAAGAAGCGATAGCAACAGGGGGTAACATCGTCAGGCTAAATAACCCAATCAACATACCCACAATACGAATAATGGAACGAAAAGCCACGTTAACTCACTTTAACTTTTTTCTGGGATAATTTTATTAACACGCACTTTTCCTTGTGTTAACGATTCAAGCTGTTTGATAAAAAGGTCAACTTGTTGCAGATCGATCTCAATGATTGCATCTACCGATTGTAGGTAATTAATTTGCACAATACGTCCAACACTATTAACTAACAAACCTTCTAGCTGCGCCATTTGCGCATAATCACAATCGACTTGGTATTGCTGATAAAAACGTTTTTCAACGGTTTCAACCTGTGGCAATAATTGCTGAATACCATTGCTATAAGCACGTACTAAACCACCCGTGCCTAACTTAATACCACCAGAATAACGTACCACTACCGCCATGATTTCACCAATATGGCAGCCCTGCAATAAAGCCATCATCGGTTTTCCTGCGGTGCCTTTGGGCTCACCGTCATCGCTACAGCCCATCAACACACTGTCTTTAGGGCCTGCGGCCACATAAGCCCAGCAATGATGTCGTGCATCTTTATGTAATGTTTTAATCTCTTGTAAATAGGTCAGTGCGGCCTGTTTACTGTCAACATGTGCAAGATAAGTGATAAAACGACTTTTTTTAATCTCTTCACTAAAAGAAAGCGTTTTAGTGATCACCGGATAAAGTTCACTCACGAAACAATACTCACCTTATAGTCTGCAGCTTGCCATGCTAAAAATCCACCTTCAACGGAATAAACGTCTTTAAAACCCATCTGCTTAAGTGACAAAGCAGAAAAAATACTGCGCGCGCCAGATCGACATAACAGGTAAATAGGCTGTTCTGCTAATTCATCGAGGTTTGAGAATCGTTGTTGTATGCTGCTATGACTGTCTATTTTCATTTCTAAAATACCGCGTGGTATTAATGCAGCATTCGCAATTGAGCCTTGTTTAGTTTCAGACACTTCACGAATATCAATGACAATCGCCTGTGGGTTAAATTGCAGTTCTTCATGCAGTTGCAACACAGAAATTTCTGCAACTTGGTCACGTAATTGCGCGACTAATGTCCGACCGTTAATTGCCATTTTGTCTTCCCAAACCCTGAATAATGAGGCTATTTTAAATCTCAGCCATTTTTTTATCAAATGGGTTGTCAATATGACCTTTTAGAAGCCTCAATTGTACCTCATCAAGCACGGTATATTTACCCTCTTGTGCAGATAATACTTTTAGTTGCACAAGTTTATTAATGGTTGATGTTGCCAGGTCACTGTCCATTTTATGGTTATTTAAAAAGTATTTTTGTTGTAAAAATGGGTAATGTTCGGCGCTCAAGCGAGTAATATTTTCATTCTTGAGTTCGTTATTTTCTGTGAGTAATAGACTAATCGTATGACAAACTAAGCTTGGTAAGACAAAAAGATGCACAATATTATTACGATAATAGTTCAGTACTAATGCTTGATTGTCTGAGCAACTCACGAGCTTATCAACAACTTGAAACTTATTCTGTTCAAGACCTTGTTGTAATACTTTCTCAGGCGTATTTTTTTCATAGGTCACTAAACTTTGTTCATCAGCTAACGCAAGCCACTGTTGATGCCAACTTAACTGCTGTAAAAAAAGCGTTTTATCGACCTGTTGTGTTGGATTAGCTAATAAAATAGCACCACATAATGGTAATGCATTCACCGCTGTCGCTTCATTAATATTCACCATCACTTTTTGAGCAATCGTGGCCACTTGATCTTTAAGCTGTGCATCAGAAACAGAGCCATTGCGCCAATCAGGTAACGTTTGATCAAAATGCTGCTTTACATTGATAGGCTCGCCAAAATTCACAAAAGCACGTCCAAAATTACCCAGTTTTTTAACAATACCTAATACCTGCCAGATACTTTCAGACTCTTTCTTTTGACCTGCCTGCTCTTTAACGTAAGTATTTACTTCCATAATATGGTCGTAACCAATATAGATAGGCACGATAATCACATTACGCTCTGGTTGTTTGAGGTATGTTTTTAACGAAGTGGCTAATAATCCCGTTTTAGGTTGTAACAATAATCCCGAGCGACTTCTGCCTCCCTCGGTAAAAAATTCAATGGGATAACCCTGTTTAAATAACATCGCAAAATAGGCATTAAACACTTCGGCATAAAGCGGGCAATCTTTAAAAGTACGACGTAGAAAGAAAGCACCAGAACGCCTAAAAATAGGTCCTGCAGGAAAGAAGTTTAGATTTACCCCAGCGGCAACATGTGGCGGAACAAGGCCTTGTTCAAACAATAAATAAGAAAGTAATAGATAATCCATATGGCTACGATGACAAGGCATATAGATGATTTCGGCGCCACTTTGGCAGGCTTGTCGTACGGCTTGCGCATGATGCACTTCAATACCGCGATAAATGTAGTTCCAAATGCCTTTTAAAAGAAAACGAAAAACACGTAAAAAAGTATAAGAAAAATCGGCACTTATTTCCTTGAGATAACCACGACATTGCATTTCAACTTCAGACTCTGAGAGTTGCCCACTTTGCGCGGTTTCTCTTATTATCTTTTGTAATGCAGGTTGGCTGAGCACCGACTCGATCATCTCTTTACGATTTGGCAGCTTAGGACCGATACTACTGCGTTTTTGAAAATCAAAATAACGCATCGCTACTTTTGCTAATTTATAAGCAAGTTGCTGTTGTTCATCGCGTTGGCTCAATTGTTTGATCGAAATTGGCTGGTTAAAACGCACCAGATGATCTTTGCCATGCTTTAATACAATTAACGATTTATGAAATATGCCTACTCGTCCTTGCTCACGTAAGTCACACCATGATTTTTTACCTTCACGCCCGGGGTTTCTTCCCCAATAGAAGGTAACAGGGATCAATTGAATATCGAGATTTTCATGGGTTTTGTGTAGATCTAAAAGCTGTTGGTATTGCTCAAGGTAAGGCGCGTCTTGTAATTGCGGTGCTTTAGAGGCAAAGAATGACCAATTATGAATAAATATTAACGCGCTCACGCTTTGACCATGAACATTGATAGGCAGATAAGGATCCGGCAAGCCCGCTTGTTTACAGCTTGCCTGTAACCCAAGAAGATCACTTGCATTATTCTGCTCAACGACATAAATAATAGGCCGTTCACAGTCAATTTTTAGCTCATTAACGGCTTGAAGAGGTACGTGATTACTCGTCACCCAAATACGATTTATAAAACGAGAAAAAAGAGAACCTTTAGCTAGCACGAAACAACCTTAAAAATGATAATCAAAGGCGCTATATTAGCACAAAAGTGATTTGCAAATATCAGCAGCACTAAAAAACCCGTCACAGCAGGATGGCAATATCAAAAAATGATAATTACAGCAAGTTTGTTGCATTTATCTCGCTAGGTATATGTGAGCATTAAAAGAAGAGGTGATTCAAACGTAAATCAGCAAGAATGAATAAACAATCAAAAGGATTAATTATTACAAGTGATCTTAACTAGACCTTTTGTTAAAGTAAGCCTCTTAATCACTTGTAACAGGTCTCATGATGATGCAAAAAAACACCGGCTTAAAACGTATTATTCTTGCGTTAGGATATTCCCTACAGGGGCTAAAAAGTGCATTTAAGCATGAAGCAGCTTTTCGCCAAGAGTTATTGCTAGCAGTTATCTTCATTCCCCTTGCTTGTTACCTTGATGTTTCCCAAATTGAGCGTATTTTGTTAATCACGCCACTTATTTTAGTCATCATCATTGAAATAATTAACTCTGCCATTGAAGCGGTCGTTGATAGAATTAGCACAGAAAAACATGAACTCGCAGGCAGAGCAAAAGATATGGGCTCAGCCGCTGTTTTAATCGCGCTACTATTAACTGCATATATTTGGATAGAAATCCTTTTTTTAGCATAACCCCAACCCGTTAGGATTAAACATGGCAGACAAAGGCCCATACTCTGCAAAGAGTAAAACTAAAACGATTTCCCCAATTAAGTCAGTGCCTCATTCATTTGAAGCAGAACAAGCGGTCATCGGTGGTTTATTACTTAATAATGATGCTTGGAATGATGTTGCAGAACGCGTTGTAGAGCGAGATTTTTATCATCGCGCACATCGTACGATTTTTGGCACTATTGAAAGCCTCAGTGGCGAAGATATTCCCGTCGATTTAGTGACACTTTCAGAGCAACTTGAAAATAATCAAGAGCTTGAAGGTGTTGGTGGTATCGCGTATTTAGCTGAGCTATTACAAAATACGCCTAGTGCAGCTAACATCAATAACTACTCTGATATTGTTCGTGAGCGTGCCATTGTACGTGAGCTTATTGGTGTTGCTAATGAGATTGCTGAAGCCGGTTATGAAACAGAAGGTCGTGATAGCGCCGAGCTACTTGATTTTGCCGAGACTAAAGTATTCCAAATAGCAGAAGCACGAAGTAATAAAAGTGAAGGCCCACAACCACTTAAAGATATTTTAAAAGAGACAGTGGCACGTATTGACGACCTTTGTAAAAATCCACGCGATGGTATTACAGGGTTATCATCGGGTTATAACGATCTTGACCAAATGACCACAGGTTTCCAACCAGGCGATTTAATCATTGTTGCGGCACGTCCATCGATGGGTAAAACAACTTTTGCCATGAACTTGGCCGAGCATGCGGCTTTAAACTCTGACAAACCAACCATTATCTTCTCGTTAGAGATGCCCGCGGATCAAATCATGAACCGTATGTTGGCGTCACTAGGTCGTATTGACCAAGGTAAAATCCGTACCGGTGCCTTGGACGAGAACGATTGGGCTTCTTTATCTTCAACCATGTCTATCCTGCTTAACCAAGGTAATATGTTTATTGATGATAGCTCAGGTCTAACACCGACAGAGTTACGTTCGCGCGCCCGCCGTATCGCACGTGACCATGGCGGGGTTAGTATGATCATGATCGATTACCTGCAATTAATGCGTGTTCCTTCATTAAGTGAAAACAGAACATTAGAAATCTCAGAAATTTCACGATCTCTAAAAGCACTTGCAAAAGAATTACGTTGCCCTGTTATTGCCCTTTCTCAGCTTAACCGTGGTCTGGAACAACGTGCTGATAAACGCCCAATTAACTCCGATTTACGTGAGTCAGGTGCGATAGAGCAGGATGCCGATTTAATCATGTTTATTTACCGAGATGAGGTTTATAACGAAGATAGTAACGATAAAGGCATTGCTGAAATTATTATTGGTAAACAACGTAACGGTCCGATTGGTAAAATACGCTTAACTTTCCAAGGTCGTTATTCTCGTTTTGATGAATATACAGGCGCAGCTTACCAAGATGAATAACACTAGCGTTACACGGGCAGTTATTAATTTAAGTGCTCTGCAACACAACCAGCAAGTATTGAAAGCATATGCTCCTAATAGCCAGTTTTTAGCGGTCGTTAAGGCAAATGCTTATGGTCATGGCATGGTTGAAATTGCACGCAACCTTTCGGGAATTTATGCCCTGGGTGTGGCACGTTTAAATGAAGCGTTAGTATTACGTCATGCAGGCATTACAACACCGATCGTTCTATTTGAAGGTTTTTTTCATGCTGATGACCTGGAAACCTTAGTCACGCATAATCTACAAACTGTAATTCATTCAGAACAACAGCTTAATGCCATTATAGAGTGTAAATTGGATCGCCCGTTACAGGTATGGTTAAAACTCGATACTGGTATGCACCGTTTAGGCTTTCAGGCAGAAGAATTTGAGCAGGCTTATCATCGCCTAGCAAGCTCAGCTAATGTATTACAGCCAATCAATCTAATAACGCATTTTAATTGTGCTGATGAATTAGATAATAATATTACAGCCACGCAAATTAATACTTTCAAATCGCACATTAAATCAAACAGTGGTTTGAATTCATTAGCAAATTCAGCAGCCACACTCGCTTGGCCAGAAACACATGCCGATGTTATTCGTCCTGGTATTGCGTTATATGGCGTGTCCCCCTTTGCAAATAAATTGGCAGAAGACTTTAACTTACAACCGGTAATGACACTCAAATCACAATTGATTGCCGTACGTGCTCATCAAGCGGGTGAAAGTGTTGGTTACGGCGCAACATGGACAGCAAAAAGTGATACAACACTTGGCGTAGTCGCAGTGGGTTACGGAGATGGTTATCCACGTATGGCACCGGAAGGCACGCCTGTTTTAGTGAATGGTCGCCTTGTACCGATAGTCGGTCGTGTTTCGATGGATATGTTAACTGTCGATTTAGGCAACAACCCAACAGATAAAGTCGGTGATGACGTCACTTTGTGGGGTGAAGGTTTACCAGCAACAGATGTGGCTAATCATATTGGCACTATCGCTTATGAATTAGTGACTAAGCTTACCTCGCGTGTTGCTTTGCAATATGTGCCATAAACAGCCCCTAGTTAACATTTCTCAGGCAAAATTATTTGCCTATAAAATCCCCTTTAAAAGAACAATGCAATTTCAAGCCTTTCAATTAGATCATCGCGAAGGGCTGATATTACAATTAATCGATAATGAGGGGGGTAAATACCTATCTGAAATTGCGCCACTGCCAGGTTTTAGTAAAGAAACGTTTACTGACGTTAAAACTGAAATGATTAATATGCTTGCAACAAAATGGTGTCAATTAGCAAAATATAATAGTCATTATAAAAGCATACAGTTCGCCTTAGACAGCCTCTTTATAAACTGCGGTAAAAAGGTAAAAACACAGCAGGCTGAAGTGGATAATATCCCCCTTTTACAAGGTGATAAGATTTCCATCGAGGCGCAATATAAAAATCTAGGCCAGGTAAATCTTATAAAGTTGAAAGTAGCCAGAGAATGCGTTGACTCTGATATTGCTGTTTTTAACATGCTCTGCCAATTAAACCCTTTATTAAAAATTCGTTGTGATGCCAATCAAGCGTGGAGTAAACAGCAAGCAGCTTCCTTTTTTAGCGCGATTAATACACAACAACTTGATTACATTGAAGAGCCAACCTGCAACCATCAAACTAACCTAGCCCTTGCTGAACAATATAATGTGTACTTAGGATTAGATGAAACGCTGCAAAACAGTGATTTTTGTTATCAACACCATCACAGCATCAAAGCCTTTATTATTAAACCCACCTTAATAGGTCATCTCAAAAAAATAGACCAATTAGTCTCTATTGCTCAAAAATATGGCCTAATGCTAAGTTTTAGTTCCTCTTTTGAATCTGTTATTGGTTTACAGGCATTAAAAAATTTAGCGAGCTACTATATAGCTCAGCCAAAGAGCCAAGCACTTGTTATCTCTTTAGGTATTGATACCTTAAAATATTTTGATAGTACGATGCTAATCGATGCTCAAAAAATGGAGCAGGACTGCCAACAATTGGAGCTTTTATGGACCAGCCATTAAACCTAGCGCCACTTCATTTTTGCCCTGTTGCCTGGCAAGCACAGCTAAACCCGCATCTCATCGCTATACAGCTTGATGATCAGCAGATTAGCTTTACTGAGTTACACCAACGCGTTGATGATCTAGGCCAACAGTTAGTTAAATTATCAATGAAGAAAGGTGATCGATTAGCCTGCATTGCCCCTAACCGTTTGTCTTTAATCTTATTGCAGTTCGCCTGTTTACGGCATGGTTTTATTTTCTGCCCTATTAATGAAAAATTTAACCAAGCAGAAATCCAACAGCGTTTAACCTTATTAAATACGGCCTTTATTTGGCAAGAAAATACAGCTAATAGCCTCGACTTAAATTTTAAAAAGACAATACAACAAAGTGCCACTGCGCACCCTATTCAACTTGATGCGAGCGCTGTGATTAGCATTATTTTCACTTCGGGTAGCAGTGGTTTCCCTAAAGCGGTGATGCACAATTTCAGTAACCATTATTACAGCGCATTAGGTTCACAATCCGTTATTCCTCTTAGCTGTGGCGATAACAACTTGCTCAGCCTGCCTTTATTTCATATCAGTGGTTATGCGACTGTGATGCGCACATTACTTGCAGGCGCAACCTTGCAATTATTAAATACAAAAATAAGTACAGAGCAATTATTGAAAGCGAAAATAACACACCTTTCACTAGTCAGTAGTCAATTAATCACGTTATTGGAAGATGTAAATTTCCACGCTAACTCACTGGTCATTAAACATTTGTTATTAGGCGGCAGTGCATTTCAAAGTGCGCTTTTAGAGCAGGTTAAAACACGCGGTTTTGCCTACCATCTGAGTTATGGATCTACTGAAATGGCCTCGCAGATTGCAACCTCTACCAATGACGAAATATTAACGTTATTGCCATACCGTAAAATGAAAATAGTTGATAAAGAGATTTTATTAGCGGGTGAAACACGATTTGTAGGTTATTTTTCTAACCCAAAAATTGCAGAGAACAGTTACTTTTCAAGCTCTGATCTGGGTGAATTAAGTGGTAACGTAATAAAAATAAGCGGGCGTAAAGATCGTCAGTTTATCTCTGGAGGCGAAAATATTCAGCCCGAAGAAATAGAGAAAATACTATTAACCTTTTCAGGTTTATCACAGGCTTATGTTTTACCGATCAACGATTCCCTCTATGGTCAACGCCCTATCGCATTTATTAAATGGGATAATGGCGATCAAGGCACACAACTGAAAGCGTTTATGGAAGATAAACTGATCGCGTTTAAACGCCCCCTGCATTACCTCACTTTTCCTGAGCAACAGGGTATGAAACCCAATAAAAAATTATTAACTGATATTGCGCTTAAGCTGCTGCTCGTAAACTAGCTTTTCACATTGATCTAATAACAGCGCTAAATCTTTATGTGTTTTACTTGAATATTGCACAATACCAGTATCAATTAAGAGTTTTAACTTGTTTTTCGGTTGTAAATTATATTTCTGAATATTTAATTCTAAGCGAACAAAGTGGCCACTATCCGCCAAGGTATAGTCACTGTCATTGAGCAAAACGACAAATTCATCGCCACCAATACGCGAAATTAAATCGGTATCACGGAAAGTATCATTAAGGATATTTGCAAAATCTCTTAACAACGCATCACCCGCCTGTTCACCATACTGATGATTTAATTTACGCATGCCATGAATATCAAAATGTATGGCAAAAAATGGCTTCTTAGTACGTTGCGCTAATCTAAAGTAATTTTCACCACTACTCATCAAGCCACGTAAATTCAGTAATCCTGTTAACTCGTCTGCCACAATAAGCTCATGTGCTTTGTCCTGTAAGCTCTTGGTTCTACTAATGTCGGTACTAATTTCAATAATGCCACTTAATACCCCGTGATCGTCAAATATAGGCTTAAAATCGATAGAAAGTGTTTTGGTATGTCCATGGTGATTATATTTTATCGTTTCAACATGCGTGGCAATACTCTCCTCTTTTGCCTTTTTAAGTGGGCAAACTTCAGGGCTACATTGCATACAAGTAAACAGCTTTTCACATGCAGCATCAAGTAACTGCGATGTTTTATAACCACTGAGTTTTTCAAACTCTTTATTCACTAACTTAACTTGTTTATCACGATTAAAGATTCTTAATCCAACCGGCAGGCTATTCATCAATTGTGTTTGTAGCGCTAATGCTTCTTCTAATTTCTGTTGTGTCGCCACTTCTCTTGTTTCATTAACAATAAAACCTAATACGCCTGCGACCTGCTGATTCTCTTTTTTAACCACAAACAAAGAGGTATTGAGATTTATAACCCCTACTTCATCAATCACACTCTCTTTAATATACTTTCTGCCACCACAATCTAACAACTCCGTCGCTGATGTTTGCAAAGCTTCAGGCTCATTATCAAATGCCTTGTCCTGATCAGCAAAAAACAGGTCTGGTGCAAGTGCAAAGTGTTTAAAAAAGGCAGTATTAGCCCCTTTATAACGGTTTTTATCGTCTTTACAAAAAACAGGGAAAGGTAATGCGTCAATCATGCTTTTATAGAAACTTAAATTATTTCTATTGTTTTCATTTTGTCGATAAAGATAATAACAGAGTAAAAAAAACAGAGAGATAACCAGCAATAACAATATATTACGGTTTTTCTTACCGATAGTGACACTGGGTTTAGGTGCGTAAGTGAATAGGTGCCCGACCACGTCACCATTGATATTACTTAAGGGTAAAAAGTTAATAAAACCCTCCTGCCCTTTGAACTTCTCTAACATGGAGAAGGCATCTACTTTTAATAATGCCTCTTTGTGAGCCTCAGTAAACGTCGCTTTTAAACGTAAAAATTCCTGTTTTGTCACCTGAAGGTGACGTTTCTTATTCTTCTCTTCTCGTTTTAATACGTAATAAGCATCTGATAAAGCAGCTTCTTCGTAGAGTTTCCACTTATTGCGGATATCTAATAACTGTCTTTTAGAAAACATAAACTGGCTAACCGCACCATATTTCGCAAAGAGAAATTTTTGTACATTGATTAAGGGTAATCCCACTTCTGCAACGGCAATTAACGCATGATGATCATCAAAAATAGGAAAGAAAAAACGATACAGGTAAACACCATCCTGCAATGATAATCCTGAATAGGAGACATGGTCTTTAATGACCTTTTGTAATCCTACGTTGTAAACTAATTCCTTATCAAAACTCTGGTAAGGAGAATCTAAACGCAGTAATGGATGCCCATCAACAAGGTATATCTGCTGTTTAGGGAAATGCTGACGACTACTCTGGAATTTAAAATGTAATGACTGATACAAACGTTCTTTGATTAAACCCAACGATTGATCATCTGGCGCTTCACTTGCTTCTTGTAATAAAGAGGTGATTCTTGAATGGTTAAACTGTAATTCAAATAATAGAATAGCTGCTTTTTTGTTCTGTTCCATTACCGTGTTATAAGAATTTTTAATCTCTTTTTCAATCTCTTTGATCTGTGCTTTATTACCTTGATTATCAACAATAAAATAAATTAAAGCCGTGAATAGCATGATACTAAGCAGTGCTAAAAAAAATTCAAAATAGTGGCTACGTTTAGTATGCAACATCTATAATTCCATCAAAAATAAAATAAAGAAATACCTATTTTAATGAAAATTAAAAATTAATCCGAGACAAAATAGGCATTTATGGGAATATTCGGTAGAATTATTTTATTACCTTTAACTTAAGTGGTCATATATGGATACATACAAACTCAACGTTGCTTTCTGCCATCCTAAATATTGGCTAGCTTGGTTAGGTATTGCGGCGCTTTTTATTAGCTCATTCCTCCCCTACAGTGCACTTCTTTTTTTAGGGCGATTATTAGGCCGAAGCGCGACCTTTTTTGCCCAAGAACGTGGCAACATCGCACGTCGTAATATTGCTCTTTGTTTCCCTGCACTTTCAGAAAAAGAGATAGATAACAAAGTTAAATTAAATTTTGAAAACAGCGGTATTGCGTTATTAGAAATGGGCATGGCGTGGTTTTGGCCAAGTTGGCGTGTGCGTGGTTTATTAAAAGTGCGTGGCGCAGAGCATGTTGATAAAGCGATTATTAATGGCCAAGGCATTATCTTTTTAGGGGCGCATTTCCTTACCTTAGAGATGGGTGCACGTGCTTTAGGGTTAAGCCAACCTTGTAATGCTGTATACCGAAAACACAGTAACGCCGTACTTGATTACTGGTTTTATTGGGGAAGAATGCGCGAACATAAAGCCATGTTAGACAGAAAAGATTTTAAGGGCATGTTACGTGTTTTAAAAAATTCAGATGCGCTTTGGTATGCACCCGATCATGATTACGGAAAACATAAAAGCAGCGTATTTGCGCCTTTCTTTGACGTTGAAAATGCCAATACCGTTGCAGGTACAAGTACCCTTGCACGAGTAAAAAACAGCTGTGTTATTCCTGTTTTCTTAAAACGTTTACCCGGCACAGAAGGTTATGAATTAATCTTTTATCCGGCACTGGAAAACTTTCCAAGCAAAGATATTGAAGCGGATACCACACTCACCAACCAACAGATTGAAAAAATGGTTTTAGAATGTGATGACCAATATATGTGGATGCATAAACGTTTTAAAACACGCCCTGAGGGTGAAGCATCTTTTTACTAGCGTAGGTTCATCTATACCCATGCTACCTCAAGATGCTTTGTCAGGCACAAGCTCGGTAATCAGGTCAAGGCGCCACATGAGGTAATGGTCATTCCCTTTCCGATTGTTGTAACACAGAGCTGCCGTGGTTGAATAATAAGCGAGCTTGAGTCCCGTAGGGCAAGGCAACTTGCAGCAATTTACTAATCTAAAAACTGTTCCCATATCTTTATCACTGCTTGGCACTCTGCTTCAATACTCTTTTTATCAACAATACGGGTTTGTTTATTAAGGGTTAATCGATGAGCTGCATCACGAATCACGTAATATGCCTTATTTAATGATTTTTCCTGTGTTTCCGTTAATAATTGCAACTCTTTACAAGTTTCAAAAATACGTAAATTATCAGACCATTTACATAATGATTTATCGCATTCTGCCGCATAAGCCAGCACTAAGTATTGCGCAATAAACTCAATATCAACCATGCCACCCGGCGATTGTTTAAGGTCAAACAGCCCTGTTTCTGCGCGATTAAGATGATCACGCATTTTTTTACGCATATCAGAGACACTTTTTGCGAGCACTTTTTTATCACGAGGCAACGACAAAACAGACTCTCTGAGTGTATTAAACTGCGCTAACAGAATATCATCTGAAAATACCGCACGTGAACGAACCAATGCTTGATGTTCCCAAGTCCATGCGTCATTACGCAAGTACTTTTCATAACCTATCATGCCTGCGACGATAGGCCCTGAATCGCCAGAGGGGCGTAAGCGCATATCTATTTCATACAATATCCCCGAGTTAGTGCGTGCACTAAATAGGTGGATAATACGTTGCCCTAAGCGGAAATAGAAAAGTTGGTTATCAATAGCTCGGCGGCCATTGGTTTGCCCTGAAATCTCACTATCATGCAAAAACACGACGTCTAAATCGGAACCGTAACCAAGCTCAAAGCCCCCCATTTTTCCATAACCAATAACGGCAAACCCTTTACGATCGGTATCAATCACATTACTTGGCATGCCAAATTTCTCGACCATTTGAGCCCATGCAATGTGTATCACATAACCCATTAATGCTTCACTTAAGTAGGTTAAGTGATCACTCACTTTAGGCAACTCAATCGCACCGGCAATATCCGCAGCCGCAATACGTAAAAATTGCATCTGTTTAAATTGGCGTAACGCTTCCATTTGCTGCTCCATATCCTCTTCTGGGACACGTAACATAAATTGGCGTAAATCGGTTTTATAGTTAAGTAACTCTGTGGGATTGTACAAATGTTGCGGATCAAGTAATTCATCCAATAAGATAGGATGGCGACCTAACTGAGAGCTAATACGCGGACTTGCATGGCATAATTTTAATAATTGCTTGAGCGCGCCCTCGTTTTCATTAAGCAGCTCTAAATAAGCAGTACGGCGCATGATTTGTAATAAAAGCTCTGTTATACGCTTCATTAATTCTGCAGGACTTTCGTAAGCACAAATCTTCTCTACTATTTTAGGTAGTAACTTGGCCATTGTCTCCTGCCCACGAGTCCCCATTGGACGTTTATTAATATCGTCTTTAAAACTAAGTAGTATTGCGCTTAACTGTGTCGCAAGGGTTTCTGTAATGCCTTTTTCAATTAATAGGTCGATAGTCTCTTGCGTGGTTAAGTCCAAGGCCCATAATTCACAAAGATCTTGGTCAGAATGTTTTTCATCCTCATTGTCTCCCACTACCCAGTTGAATTCATCATGCACATTTTTCATCACCCCATTTAGCTTCTGATAAAAACTATCCCAATCATTAAATTGCATAACCTGAATAAGACGACATTTATCTAGCTCATTGGTGGGTAATGTTTGTGTTTGCTGATCGCCAATTTGTTGTAGGATATTTTCCACACGACGTAAAAAATGATAAGACTCAAGCAAACAGTTTATGCGCTCAGCAGGTAACGCATCAATCTCCCCAATCACCTTTAAGGTTTCTTGCAAGCCTTTACACTGCAGTGTAGGCGTTCGCCCCCCATGAATTAATTGAAATGCTTGTGCAACAAATTCAATTTCACGAATACCACCGGTGCCAAGTTTAATATTATCTTTTAGCCCTTTACGGCGTACTTCAGCACTGATCATCGCTTTCATTTTTCGTAATGATTCAATGGCACTAAAATCGATATAACGGCGATAAACAAAAGGACGTAACATAGCCTCAAGCTCTTTTTTATATTCACCCTCTTCACCTATCACACGCGCTTTGACCATTGCATAGCGTTCCCATTCACGCCCGTGACTTTGATAATAATCTTCAATAGACGCAAAACTGGTGACTAAAGGCCCAGAGTCTCCAAAAGGACGTAAACGCATATCAACACGATAAACAAAACCATCTGCAGTAATCTGATGCAGTGCAGCAATAAGGCGTTGCCCAAGCTTAATAAAGAAGGTCTGATTAGCAATCACACGGCGACCCCCTTTGGTTTCACCATGTTCAGGATAGGTGAAGATGAGATCAATATCTGAAGAGAAGTTGAGCTCTCGTCCGCCCAATTTCCCCATCGCAAAGATATACAAGCTCTGTTTAACACCCTCGGCATTAAAAGGTGTGCCCTGCTCAGAGCATTGTTTTTCATATAACCAGTTCATACCTTGTAAAATAAGTTGGTCGGCTAAAAATGAGATATGCAAAAAACTCTCTTCTAACGAGGCTTGGCCAAGTAATTCTCGCCAAGCAATAATAACCATGTGTTTACGGCGAAATTGGCGTAATACCTTATGCAGTTGGGGTTCATCATTGGTGGCATTTAGATTATTTTCTAGCTCTTCTTGAAGCGACACGGTTCGGTGCGCTGAAACCAGTAAACCACTGTTATATAACTCTGCTAATAGCTCAGGCTGCTTGATTAACGAGTCAGCAATAAAATCACTCAGTCCAAGCACTGTGTTTAATTCTGTTAGTTGAGTTTCATTACAAAAAGTCAGGTCGACTCTTTCATTAAGATTTTCAAGATGATGAGAAGCGCAATCGGAGAGTAAAGACATAACAGCAACCTATTTTTATCAATAAAGCAGTTAACTTAGCAGTTGTGTGAAAGATGATCAGTAATAAATGCTTTTAAGCATTGAAAAATAACGTCATCTCCGCAATATTACCTTTACAGATAAAAAAATAAAAAACCAAACCGCTTGACATATAATGACTGGCGGACTAAATTAGTTTTCAACGAGACATTAAATGTCTTTACTCTAAGGAGCATTATGAATATTCATACAATAGCGACTCATTTAAACCAGTTGCAAGATGCAACAGAAACAGGGTTTAGTTTTGACTGTACACCGATTGATGGTGATATCGATGTATTACAAGTTGAAATGGTTGGTCGTGAAGAGATCCCTATTTTTCTCTCTATCAGTGATAACCAAATTTTATGTATCGCTTATTTATGGGGTGAAGATGAAGTAAAGGCAGACTTAAAAGCCAATATGATAGAAGCGATGTTAGAACTGAACATCCCAATGCCACTTTCTTCTTTTGCAAAAGTTGAAGATAAATACGTGGTTTTTGGTGCACTATCCATCAACTCAACACTTGATGATATTGAATTAGAAGTGGTCACGCTAAGTGATAACAGCTTAGAAGTAATCAGCGCAATGGAAACTTATTTAAAGTAAAACCAATTAGTTAACTTAGTTAATAAATGATGTGTTTTATACAAAATAAACAGTAAGTGCTCAGAACTAAGCCATTTATGATTAGTTCAAGGCGAAAGCGCAGTTTAATGGCTTAAATGAGCATTTTTTAACGACGAAATAGGCCTAAATGGCGACGGCCTGAGTAGTTACAAATAAGTAAGGAAATATTATGAGCATATTTAAAAAAATCATTACAGCAATACGTGGTGGCGCTAGTGAAGCCGGTGAAGCAATCGTTGATGCAAATTCAACACGTATTTTTGAACAAGAGATCCGCGATAGCGAAAAGCATATTACGATTGCTAAACGTGACCTAACTGAAGTCATGGCAAAACAGATGCAAACCGCACGTGAACTTGCACAGCTACAAACAAGCATTAAAGAACATGAAGGTTATGCGTTGCAAGCGCTTGAGCAAGGTAACGAAGCATTAGCGATTGAAGTTGCTGAGAAAATTGGCGAATTGGAAATCAATGCAGCTGACCAGCAGCAAGCCAATGAAAGCTTCCTAAAGAGCTCAGATCGCTTAAAAGTACTTATTAAAAAGAGTGAGCGTCAACTAACTGATTATAAACGTCAGTTAAGCATGGTAAAAACAACTGATAGTGTGCAAAAAGCAACATCAGCGATTACCAGTAACTTTACGGCAAGTAACTCGAAACTATTAAATGCAAAAGATTCATTAGATCGCATTAAAAAGAAACAAGCTAATTTTGATGATAAGTTAAAAGCAGCTGAGCAACTAGATGCAGAAAATGACGATAGTTCGCTAAAAGCGAAGTTACAAGATGCAGGTATTGGCGCACAACAATCAAGTGCACAATCAATCTTAGATCGCTTAAAAAACAAATAATTAATCTCAAGATAGCAACACGAGTACCTTTTCGGGGCTCGTGTTTTTTGCGTTTTGATTTGACTAAAAAGTAGAAGGTAATCGATGAGTTTTTTTAAATCTCTGTTTGCTAAAAAACAAGCGCTACCAACACGCTCGCTGGATCATGCTTCGCAATTACAACTGCGTGACCTTTTCACTTTTAGTGATAGCTTTGCATTACCACAAGCCATGCGAAAAATGCAGCTACAAGTGAACGAAATCAACACACTTGAATTTAAACATGAACATTATGCTCAAGTAATAGGGCAAGGTGCTGGCTCACAGCTGGTTTATCTCAGCTTCCCTAGCAACCCACAACAATTAGTTAAATTAAGCCTTTTATTAACACGTGATGATGTTGAAACATTATTTGATATGGATGACTTCTCAGAAATATTTGAAGCCCCAGGCAAGGCACGATTAAAGCCATTAACAAATACCCACAACTATGCCGATATGATTGCAGATGAATATATTCAGCAAGACTTTATGACAACGGGTTATTTACATCGACAGGACTATAGAGGCGCGACACCGCCACAATACAATGAAGATAAACATGGTCAAGAGTTTGAGTTTTATTCACTGCAAGGTGGCCAAGAAAAACGCTTCATAGACATATTTATATTTGAAAATGGCGACACAGATGTGTACCTTTCATTTCTACGACCAGCGAATGAAATTGCTGAATTGTGGATAAAAGAGTAAATAAAAGAATCGATAGAAGAATAAATAGCAGTATAAAGGGCGAATCATGATGAAACCAAAGGAGAGCAAACATGCCACACGGTAAATTACCTGAAAAATGGCAACAATCTGCCAAAGTTGTAAAAGCGGTACAGATTGCCTTTGATATGGATAGTAAGCTGCAATATAGCATCCGCCGCAGCGCACTTGATAAAGGTGTTAGCCCTTCTGAGCAGATTCGTCATCTATTAGAATTACCCACCCACAAAAAGCCAAAACGTCCACGTTTAACTGTGAGTTTAAGTGGTGAAGATTATCAGTTTTTAAGCCTGCGTTACGATATTCCCGCAGATGAACAGCTAGAAATTAAAAAGCAGGTAATCGAAGAATTAACACAGTTTGCTTTGCAAAGTGAATTTCATAAAAGTTAGTTTTTAGCTTTATGACAGACAATAAAAAAGGAACCGAGGCTCCTTTTTTGTTATCTGGCAGCTAGCTATGGTGCAACTACTGGTGCTGCATCGTCAACTACAGGAATAGAACAGAAAGACTCTATTCCTTTAGGTGTAATCATAGTAAATGTTGCATTACCTTTAACAACGTCATTTAGTTCAGCTTCACGTTTTAAGGTTACTGATAAATCAAAAGAGTTTGCTACCTTTCCTATCACCGTCCAACTCTTTTTAGTTCCTTCTAACTCACCATTTCCAACTTCCATCGAAATAGTTGTATCACTTGGAGGGATATTGTTATTTTCATCTGATACAGACACTACAAATTTAACAGAGTCGCTACCAGTAGCAGTTGTCAGATCAACTTCAGTAATTGGTGCCCCTGCTTCATCAGTAAAATCACAAGATAAATCACTACCTGAAATTACAATTTGAGCGGAGGTTGAAAGCTCAATTATATTTCGTACACAATAACCCGCAGTATCAGCCTCTTTAGAGCACAACATACCAGTATATTTTCCATCACCATTAATATCGGTAAAAGCTTCACCTTGGGTATACAGACCATCTCTATTACTGTCAGTAAAGCTTTCTTCGCCATCTGTATAGGCTGTTATCAATGCGCGATAACCCACTACATGTGGCTTGGTAGATTTCCATTCCATAGTACATTCACTGCCTACTGTAGTGCAGAAATCACGGTTTCGATCGGGATCGGTTATTCTTCCGGAATTAGTTGAGAAATATACCGTTGTACCATCTGGCACAGCTGACAAATTTACTCCCCCGCTTAAATATACCGTAATAATATTAGAGGTAATAGACTCTAATGCTTCAGGAGAATGATTTTCCTTTGCTAATGTAAAACCAGCTTGCACAGGATAACCTGTAGAAATGCTTAATTTATTAGAAGATTTATAGATTTCAGAATCACTTACAAGCATTACTTTCACAATAACAGAACCTGCTGCATAACCTGATTTAATCAATGTACTAACTAAACCATTTTCATCAGAGGTTGCAGTATCAATAGCTAATACTGTACCCGTTGGAGGGTTAATTAATTCAAAGTTTACCACCTCACCTTCGATACCTTCACGATTAGCATCTGCAATCTTAAAAGACACCGTAGCAACTTCATCTGTACCAACAGCCCCCACTCCCTTTATTGTTATCCAGTCCGATGAAACACCCTCATAAGAAAAATAAGATGCTTTACCAGTCTCCTCATCAATAATAGGAACATCAACCTCAGGATCTACAACAGGCACATCGGTATCTGGAACACTAGGTTCAGTTTCTTTATCACCATCTAGGCTCCCCCCACAGGCTGTGAGTAATAATGCTAATAGCGTTATTGTAGAAATAGATAAAAATCGCATGCAAATTCCTTTTTAAAATAAATAGTTAACAGATCAATTCTTAACATTATAAAGGAAAGATTTTTAAGAAAACTATTTATTATCATTTTTTGCTATGTTGCTCGCCAAGGTCAACGCTCTTGACTTTAATTACAATACATTAGCAACATAATAAACAATTTAAAGTAACAAAAAAGGCCAGCGAAGCTGACCTTTAAAATATGAAAGGAGTATCTTACTTAGGTAAAAATCCAACTCGATCATAAACAGTCGCTAACGTGGAAGCGGCACGTTCACGTGCTTTCTCTGAGCCCGCTCTGGCCATAGCTTGTAATGCCGATTCATCAGCACGTAACTCTTTAAAACGCGCTTGCATTGGCTCTAATAGATTCACAACCGCATCCGCAGTATCCGCTTTTAAGTGGCCATACATTTTATCTTCGTATTGTGGAATCAAACTTTCGATACTAGTACCCGTTGAGCATGAAAGCAGTGTTAATAAGTTAGAGACACCTGGCTTTTCAGTGGTATCAAAATAGATACGTGCTTGTTCATCGGAATCTGTTGCTGCACTTTTAATCTTTTTAGCAATCTTCTTCGGGTCTTCTAACAAACCGATAAAGTTTTTCTCGTTATCGTCTGATTTAGACATCTTCTTAGTCGGATCTTGCAGACTCATGATACGTGCACCATGCTCTGGAATAGCAGGTTCTGGTACCACAAAAGTATTACCATAAGCATTATTGAAACGAGTCGCAATATCACGTGCTAATTCTAAATGCTGTTTTTGATCGCTACCTACCGGCACATGTTTTGGCCCGTAAAGTAAAATATCGGCAGCCATCAATACTGGGTAGCTATATAGGCCCGCATTGATATTAGTCACGTTCTTTTGTGATTTGTCTTTAAACTGAGTCATACGATTCAGTTCACCCATCTGCGTATGACAGTTTAATACCCAAGAAAGCTCGGCATGCTCTGGTACTTGTGATTGAAGAAAAATAGTGCTTTTTTGTGGATCAAGACCAACTGCTTGATACATTGCTAAACCATCATAAATTGCACTACGCAGTGCTTTTGGGTCTTGGCGTACGGTAATAGCGTGTAGGTCTACCAACATAAATAGGCAGTCGCTGGTTTCTTGCATTGTCACCCATTGACGCAGTGCGCCCATGTAGTTACCGATAGTTAATGAGCCCGATGGCTGACAGCCACTTAATACAATAGGTTTAGTCATTTTACATTCCTTGCACGCTTACAATAGCGTTAATAATTCATTGAATTGATCGATTATATAATCTGGATTTAATAGCGAAACAGGCTCACCGTAGTTGTAACCGTAGGTTAATGCGATGCTTAACAAGCCAGCATTTTGTCCTGCTAAAATATCATTTTTTGAATCACCGACCATCACTGCTTGCTCTTTATCGAAAGAGAAGTGCTTAAGTGCAAAGTTAACTTGCATGGGATCAGGTTTATTTTTAGTTAGCGTATCGCCACCGATAACTAAATCAAAATAGTCATTAATTTTAAAGTGATTCAGTAATGCGGGTAAAAACTGCTCTGCTTTGTTAGTGATCAGCGCTGTTTTATAACCATGCGCTTTTAGCGAACATAGTGTTTGTGCAACATTTTCGTATAAACACGAAGCGCTGTTGAGGTAGTGTTGGTAGTGTTTTTCAAAGCAACTTAACGCAACCTGTTGTGACACAAGGTTATTACCGACATGTAATAACGCGCGCTCAACAAGCTTCGGTAGACCATTGCCTACCCACGTTTTAATCTGTTCATCTTGGCAATGTGGCAACTGGAATTCATCTAACATTGCATTTAATGCTAAACGTAGATCAGGCACGCTATCAACTAACGTACCATCCAAATCAAAACAGATTAATTTAATGTTTTCTATTTTAGCCATTAAACGCTTGCTAACTCACTACGCATTTTATCGATAACTGTTTTGTAATTAGGTTCATTAAAGATGGCAGAACCAGCAACAAACATATCTGCGCCTGCTTCAGCAATCTCTTTAATGTTATCCACTTTAACGCCACCATCAACTTGCAGACGAATGTCACGGCCACTGGCATCAATTAATTTTCTAACTTGGCGTATTTTTTCTAATGTATGCGGAATAAAAGATTGGCCACCGAAACCAGGGTTAACTGACATCAGTAAAACAACGTCTAGTCTATCCATTACATGTGTGAGTTCTTCAAGTGAACTTGCAGGGTTTAATACTAAACCCGCTTTACAGCCGTGATCTTTAATTAGCTGTAATGAACGATCAACATGTTTTGAAGCATCAGGATGGAAAGTAATAATTGAAGCGCCTGCTTTAGCAAAATCAACAATCATAGTATCAACAGGTTCAACCATTAGGTGTACATCAATCGGGGCTGTAATACCAAAATCACGTAGTGCTTTACACACCATTGGACCGATCGTTAAGTTCGGTACGTAGTGGTTGTCCATTACATCGAAATGTACAACATCAGCGCCATCATCTAGCACTTTTTGTACATCATCACCTAAACGGGCGAAATCGGCAGAAAGAATTGAAGGGGCAATTAAATAATCGGTCATGTTTTTTACCTATAGCTGATTGTAGAGCAGAATGTGTTCACTATTCTACCGAAGCAAATCACTACAGACTATTTTTTATTAGTCTCAATCGCACTAAATAAGGCAAATATCTCACCTACAGGCTCACGATTTTTTGCATTACTACTAATTGTGCGCGAGACCTGTATTTTATCGCAAATAGCATCGCGATAGAGTTCCTGCGTTAATGTCGTGTCATGGTTACTTAGTAACACGGCACATTTTGATTCACGCGCAAGGCGCGCTAAATTAGCCTGGTCGTCCAAACTAAAGCCCTCTTTTGCGTAACCCGTAAAAGAAGCGCTTTTGCTTAAGGGCACATAAGGCGGATCACAGTACAAGACGTCATCATCACGAAGATACTGAAATAGCTTTTGATAAGGTTTGCAAACAAAGGTCGCTTTTTTCGCTTTTTCAGCAAAAAAAAGAATCTCTTTCTCTGGAAAATAAGGTTTTTTATAACGCCCAAAAGGCACGTTAAAACCACCACTTTGATTATAACGACATAAGCCATTATATCCGTGGCGATTCATGTATAAGAACAGTAGAGAGCGTTTATAAGCATCCGTACACTGATTAAACTCATCACGCATTTTATAATAGGTTTGTTCATCATTATATTCAGGCTGAAAGTAGTGCTTTGCATCCTCAATAAACTGCTTAGGTTTACGTTTAATGATGTTGTACATCGCGATTAAATCAGCATTAATATCGTTAAGTAGATATTCATCAAAATCACTGTTCAGAAATACAGAACAGGCACCCACAAAGGGTTCAACAAGGCGATTACCTGCAGGTAATCGTTGATTAATTTTCTCAGTTAGCGAGAACTTTCCGCCCGCCCACTTTAAGAAGGCACGGTGTTTTTGATTACTCATTTAACTGTAGATCCTGATGTACCGAAGCATACTTTTTAATCCAGCTATCAAACTGACTAAGTGTACTGGGTAAGTTTTTAGCTGCTCGACTTGCTGCTTGGCGACTTTCGAATTGACCATAAATAACCACATACCACGCTCTTTGATTACGTATTGTTTTGTAAAGATAAACGTTTTGGCGCGGTAATTGGTGTTGTTTAATAAAGGCTTGCAGTGCTTTCTCGGTGCTCATACCAGAAAGTTGCAAGGTATACCTATTGGGGTCAACGGCTAATAGATTAGTTGCCGGTGTAAAGAAATCTCGACTCTCTACTGCAATCGACTGTAACGGCTTGAGCACTTCGTCTTTTGGCATTTCTTGCAATTCAACCACGTCTTGCACAATCACAACGTCAGGCGCCTTGTTCTCTTCACTATTAACAAGCTCAGCGACCGGTTGCTCAGTAATCAGGATAAGTGGCTTAACCATTTCAATTACAGGTTTTATAGGGGTACTGGGCAGTTTTATGGAGGTATTAGGTAATTTAATCGCCGAAGATTGAGAAAGTTCCTCCACCTCTTCAAAGGTGTTTTCAGTCTTGTTATTAGGCGCTGCTTCAATTAAAAATGCAGGTAATTTAATATTCTTTTCTATAAGAAGCTTGGTTTGTTGATTTTGTGGTGGCGCAATTGCAAATACTTGCGCTTCAGACATCATTACCCGCTCTTCTGCATCGGCAATACCCACGCTTAATTTGTTGTCAGTAACGGATTGCTGATCATTAGACCATTGTACCGCGAAGATATCTGTAGATTCAGAGTCGCTGACTGCTTCAGTCACTATTTCCGTCGCGTTTATTTCTTCTAAAAGAACGACTTCTGTCTCTATAATGGTTTCAACTTCAAGTGGGTTATTTATAAATTTAGGATAAAGGTAGAAACCCAACAAAGTTGCAATAGCCACCAATAAAAGCATTAATAATATCGCCGGCAAACGTGTCGTTAACCAAGACGCTTTGTTATTATCTAATTCCCCATTATTAAGCTCTGCGGCTAACGTTAGAATTTTTTCTGGTATCCCCTGACACCCGGATAATTTTTGATATAACGCATCTTGATGCTGTACTTTTGGAGAGTAGCCAATTTGAATAAAGCGATGATTTAGTAACTGTTTGGCCTCATCGGTACTCAGAGGGGCTAATTTAAACGTTAACGCTGCAACATCACAAACACTTGAAGATAATTTAAGTGCACTGATCATCTGCTTATTATTTACTTCATCACTCAATAAAATGAAATTGATTTCATTCTCTGTTAACAATGATTTTTGCTTAATCACTTCTGCTAATTCAATAAGTAATTGTGCAGGCAGTAAATCAGCATTATCAATCACCACTACACGGGCAATATTTTTGACTTGTTTTTCTGTTAATAACATTAAGCTATTACTAAGAGAGTCATCTGCATCAAATAACGGATTCTCAAAAATCTGGGATATTATTTGTTGGCGAATGTGTGCTGTCGAAGTCGGTTCAGCAATACTGATGAACGCTTGTTGTGTTTTATCGGGAAGCTGGTTGGAGAGTTGTTCTATGAGTGTACTTTTCCCACTTCCCTGCTCACCTGAAATAAAAACCATTGATGATGATAAATAAAGCAGGTGTTGCAACCGTTCAATTAACTGTAGCTGCGAAGGAAATGAGATTAAGGTACGTTCAACCATATTTTTTAGTGTTCAATTACGCTACGAAGCACTGCTTCGCTAACATCAGAATATATTTCACTGCGGCCAATACCGGTAGGTAATATTAATCGTAACTGGCCATTTAATACTTTTTTATCAAGCTGCATATGCTGTGCAAAATGCGCATAGCTCATTTTTTCAGGTGCCGTAAGAGGTAAGTCAAATTGCTCGATTAATTGCATAATCTGCTCAACTTGCCCACGATCAATTAACCCAAGTATCAGTGCTGTTTTAGCAGCTAATACCATGCCTGTTGCGACAGCTTCACCATGTAACCAATTTCCGTAACCTTGCTCAGCTTCAATAGCATGCCCAAAAGTATGACCAAGATTAAGCAATGCACGTATACCATGCTCTTTTTCATCTTGAGCAACTATCTCAGCTTTAATCTCACAACAACGTTTGATCATGTGAGTAATGGCTTGTGGTTGCAGCGCTTTAATTTCAGCAACGTTATCTTCAAGCCAATTAAAAAAATTGCCATCATAAATGATGCCATATTTAATGACTTCAGCCATGCCAGCAGCAAACTCTCGCTTAGGCAGGGTTTGTAAGCAACCTATATCAATAATAACCGCTTGGGGCTGATAAAATGCACCAATCATATTTTTGCCTAAAGGATGATTAACCGCTGTTTTTCCACCTACTGATGAATCAACCTGTGCCAAGACTGTTGTAGGCACTTGAATAAATGGCACACCGCGCTGATAACAAGCAGCTGCAAAACCGGCCATATCACCAATAACACCACCACCTAATGCAATAATGGTTGTATCACGAGCATGTTTTTTTTCTAATAACGCACTTAAAATAGTTTCAAATGTGGCTAACGTTTTAAACTGCTCACCATCAGGTAAGATAACTTCATCGATATCAAATTGCTGAAGGCTATTTTTACAAGTGGCTAAATATAATGGGGCAACGATTTCATTAGTCACAATCATCACTTTTTTACCCGTTATCGCACCGGTAAAAAGATCGCTTTGTGCCAATAGTTCTTCACCAATAAAAATAGGGTAGCTACGAGAGCCTAAATCAACCGTTAACTTGTCCATTAGAAATCCAGTAATGTAATTATTTGACTTGCTACAACTTTTGCACTTTGTTCATCTGTTTCGATCGTATAATCAGCAGCTTCATCGTAAAGTAAGTTACGTGTCTCTGCTAATGTCTCGAGTACGTTACGTGGGTCTTCTGTTTGTAGAAGAGGGCGACGTTTATCTTTTAAAGTTCGCGCTAACTGTTTGTCTACACTAGTTTTTAAATAAACAACAATGCCACGAGCAGAAAGATAACCTCGATTTTCTGGGCGCACTACTGCACCACCGCCAGTTGCTAACACGATACCGTGCTTCTGGCTTAATTCGTCTATCATGTCTGATTCACGATTACGAAAGCCTTCTTCGCCTTCTACATCGAAAATCCAAGCAATATCTGCGCCTGTTTTCTTCTCAATTTCACTGTCCGAGTCATGAAAATTAAGATGTAGCATTTGCGCTAAGTGACGTCCGATTGTGCTTTTACCAGCTCCCATAGGGCCGATCAAGAAAATATTACGTTGTTCTGCCATGTTAATTATTTACTCAGTAATTAGTGATTGTAATTGTAATTAGTAATTCCATAAAAAAAGAAATGCCGCGTATTATCGCAATTGTTGATAACTGATTGCAAGTCATATTAATAGCAGGTAAAAAAAAGCCCGAAGTTACACTTCAGGCTTAAGTCTTAATTGCTCATTAAGTTTAGTATTTTGTTTGCATTACAATACGTGGGGTTACAAAAATAAGTAGCTCTGCTTTTGTACTTTGCTCTACTGTTGATCTGAATAAGTAACCTAAGTAAGGGATGTCACCTAGTAGTGGCACCTTCTGAACACCAGTCGTAATACGCTGTTGATAGATACCACCTAGCACTAATGTTTCACCATTTTCAACAAGCACTTGCGTACCTATTTCTTGTGTATCAATCGCAACCGCGGTACCCACACCTGTAGGAACAACTTCACCGATAGAGTCTTGTGTGATAACTAAGTCTAAAATCACTTTATTATCAGGCGTTATTTGTGGTGTTACTTCTAAGCTTAATACCGCTTTTTTAAAGCTAACCGACGTTGCACCCGATGATGCAGACTCAACATAAGGGATTTCAGTACCTTGCTCAATGTAAGCAGTTTGTTGATTTGCAGTAGTAATACGCGGACTAGCAATAATCTCAGCTTTATTTTCTTTTTCTAAAGCAGAAAGCTCAAGGTCTAAGATTTGCCCATCAGCAAGTTTTGCAACTTGGAATGCAATTGTACCTGCAGCACCCGCTACTGGTAAGTTCACATTTAAACGATCATCGATACTACCTGGAGAACCGCCATTTGCAGAATCCGCACCTTCAAGTGATCCGGATGTCGCACTATTACCACTTGTTGAAGTAATACCCCATTTAATACCTAATTCTTCACCTACTGAATCACTTACCGTTACCATACGCGCTTCAATAACAACTTGGCGCACAGGAATATCAAGCACAGTGATCATCTCTTTTACAGCATCAATAACACTAGCGGTATCTTTCAATAACAGTGTATTAGTACGCATATCAGTACTTACTGCACCACGAGATGAAAGTAGACTTGCATTACCATTTGATAACATAGCGGCAATATCAGCTACTTTTGCATAATTAATTTGAATAAATTCAGAATAGAGTGGTGCAAGCTCTTCAACTTCTTTTTCTGTTTCTAACTGCTCTCGCTCTTTTGCAGCAAGTTCAACGGCAGGTGCAATCATCAACACGTTACCGTCCATTCGCTTACCAAGACCTTTTACTTTCAATATGATATCCAGCGCTTGTTCCCATGGCACATCATCTAAGCGTAAAGTGATATTACCACTTACTGAATCGGTAATTACCAAGTTGAAGCCGTTAAAATCAGCAATTAACTGTAATACAGTACGTACAGGGATATCTTGGAAGTTAAGTGAGATCGCTTTACCTTGGTAGATACTTTCTTTTTGATTCTCTAGTTTCTTAGAAACTTCAATCATAAAGAGTGTATCTAGTTGGTCATAACGGTAGTTATATTCATCCTTAATATCAAAAACGAAGCGTGTTTTCCCGTCTTCTTTAAAGGTTTCAATCTTGTCTACAGAGGTTGCAAAATCCACTACATCCATGATGTATAAAAATTCATTAGCGATATGCGTGCTTTGGAATTCTGCAATTAATTGTTGGTCACGACGACGAATATCAACCGCTACGCTTGAGTTGTCTAGGTAAACAAGGAGTTTGCCTTGACCTTCAGAGCCACGTTTAAAGTCAATCGATTTAATACTATTAACATAACCTTTTGGCGTTTCTTTAACGCTATCTAAGTCAGTCTTTTTTTCAGGAGTCGCATTACTCATCGAGGTGATAGCCGTTTGACTACCCGAGTCTTGCGCAATAGCGGCAGCTAAGGCAACTTCGCTTTCACTTGCAGGCTCTGTTGTTGCTACATTGTCACCAAAACGAACAAACAGCACTTGGCCTTCTTGGACGATGCGGTAAGGCATTAGCGTATCAAGTGCAATAATGAGTCTTAAACCATCTGTAGTACGCTTAGCTTCTACATTGTTAACACCGCTTTTTTCTATCTTAATCGGGTTAAGTTTAAGTACAGAACTGGCATCTTCAATATCAACTACAAGTTGATTAGGACGATAATGTAGTTTATCCGCGTAATTAGAGACTGCTTCATTGAACTCAAACTTAAGCTCAAATTTTCCATCTGTAAGAGGGTTTACATTTAGTTTAGTGAGTTGTGACTCTGCAAGTGCAATAGAGGAGCTTATTAATAAACCCGCCACCGAAAAAAGAGTTAATAACCGTTTTTTATTTATTATATTCATTATATTCATTTCATCCCTGCTCTAAGCTTATTCTGATTGTAGCGTAATTTGCGTAATCCGCTCTTGCCAACAACCATCTCTATCTGAAGCTAACTCCAATAATTCAATCTTAGCTTTAGTTATTTGTAATACTTTTCCATGGTTTAAACCAAGATAATAGCCTGGTCTTACCTTATGAATCTCACCACCTGACGCTTGCACTAATGCCCACAGTTCATCATTGATGAGTAATGTACCGCGCATCAGTAAATTATCAAGCGAATACATCTCTAAGGCCTGCTTTTTACGCTTAAAATTAGGTTGAGGACAACTTTTAGGTGTGTTTTTAGTTGGCGCAATCACCTCTACTTTAGGATCAGAGAATGGATTACGTCCATTATTTCCCGTATAGGCTAAGGCATCAATTTTTTTAAGCTCAGGTATTTTATCGTTGATTGGATATACTTTGGATTTCGCTTCAACAACAAATTTATTTAAATCATCAACTTTCACCTCTACACAAGAAAAAATAGTCAATGACAATAAGAGAGTGATTAAAATTTTCATTTTTTCACCCCTTTATAACGATAGGTTTTAGCAATAACATTTAAGGTCAATTGTCCTTTTTTCCCTTTTGTTAAACGTAAATTATCAAGGATAACAATGCGTGGCAAAGCAGCGATATCAGCAGCAAAATGGCCTAGTTGCTCATAACTACCAACGACTTGAATACTAATAGGCACTTCGACCGACAACTCCCCGTCTTTCTTAGCCCCCCAATTAATACTTTTAAACTGCAAACCATTATCACCACCAATAAAACTGATATCGTCTAACAGACTAGCGATCTCTTTTTTACTCGGTAGTTTATTAATTAAACCTTCAAAAATAACCTTAATTTCAACCATCTGAGCCTGATAAGCCTCTAAATTAGCTGACATAGCAGCCTTAACTTTAAAGTTATCCTTTAATGTTTGTTCTTTTGCTTCTACTACTTTTAGTTGTTCTAACTGTGGAATCGTCACGTAGTAATAAAAAGCACCTGCAAAAGCGGCACAAACAAGCGCAATGAAAACGCCACGATATAAAGTCGGCCAGCTGCCTACATTTTCAAACTCTAAATCATTTATATCCATTATTTGGCTCCTTTGACTTCAGGAACAACAGTGAAATCCATTCCAAAGTTATACAATTTAATTGGTTTTCTTGCGCCCTCTTTAATATTACGTAGGTACGAGTCGCCTAACCAACCCGAACTATCAATATTACGCATCATTCTTGTCACACGATTATTAGATTCTGCACTCCCCTGCACAACCACTTTTTCGTTACTAAAAGACGATGATTTTAAGTAGACACCTGCAGGTATTGTAGCAGCAAGAGTATTAAAAAGACGTGTCGCGTAATTACGTTTTTCTTCTAAAGTCTGAATTAAATTAATGCGTCGCTCTAGTTCTGCTTTTTCTTTTTTAATTTCACTAATTTCAGCAATACGACGATCTAAAATAATAGTTTGAGTTTGTAAAAATTGATTACGTTGGTTTTGAGCTGCAATCATAGAGTCGACATAAATTTTTCCGACATACGAAAGGCCTAAAATCACTAAAGAACTCAACAATAAGACGACAAAAAAAGCATTTTTCTTTCTTTTTTTATGCTCTTCTCGCCATGGTAATAGGTTAATAGCAGACATTATTGAACTCCCCTTAATGCGAGACCTAATGCCATCATATATTTAGTCCCCACTTTGTGAAGCAGGGTTTTATCGGATTCATTTTTATACTCAAATCCAATAAATGGGTTAGCCACCTCAACATCGAGATCAAGCTCTTCTTCAAGCTGAGTAACTAAACCTGGCATTAGCTGACATCCGCCCATTAATATCACTTTATCCACTTGGATATTATTAGGTGCATTGGTAAACATACGCAAATCAAAACGTAGGTGATTCACTGTCATATTGACAAAAGGCGCAATGACATCAACGTCACAATCTACTGGCCATTCGTGATCAACTTTCGCTTTTTCGGCTTCTGAAAATTTCATGTTGTAATGTTCTGCCATCATTTGTGTGCACGTAGCACCACCATGATTTTTAGAACGAGAAAAAATAACGTTACCTTGATGAACGATATTGAGCATCATCTGTGATGCACCAATATCAACAATCGCGATACCTTTATCATAATCAGCGCGATCAAAAAGTAGCTCACAAGCGCGAGACTCTGCATGGCTTGCAACATCAACAATTTTAGTCGTCAGGCCTGCATCTTCAACACAATCAACCTGTGCTTGTACTGTTTCTATTCGAGCAGCACTGAGCAACACATCGTTAAGAGATTTATCCGTTGCATTTGGCGCAATAACCTCGAAATCTAAATATATTTCATCTAGCGGGAATGGGATTGTATTTTCAGCTTCAAGCTCTACCTGAGCTTCCAGTTCAATTTCATTGAGATCCGCATTCATTGAGATAACTTTAGTGATAACGTCAGCACCACTCACTGCCATTGCGATATTTTTATAAGACGTAGGGAAATTTTTGCGTAATTGTTTAATTATTTGCGTCAGTTTTGCGATATCTTCAAAGTGATGATCAACAATTAGACCTTTAGGGATAGGCGCCTCTGCGACGGCATCAATTTGAAATGTGCCTTTGCCTTTTGATATAGCGACTGCCTTGATTGAATTGGACCCAAAATCGATACCAATTAAAGCATTTGAGCTTTTTTTTAGACCTGAAAACATAACATCCTTGCCATCATTTATATTGAATAGGTTCTACCGGCTATTATTACTTCGATATTTCTAATAAACACACCATAACTGTAACGCTTAATAATAAGACGAAAAGCAATAACTTCCAAGGCGATAAGTCACACTTCCCCCTTTATATCCTTAATTATCACTATATACTGTTAAAATATCGATAGTCATATCAGTTAGTTATAAAAATTTACAAAGGTAAATATAAAATGAAGAGATGGATTAAACGCTTATTTATAGCCTCAATACTAATGATTTTATTAGGTTTAGGTACCATTGTAGGTATCTATTACCACCTAAAATCTGATCTTCCTGATGTGGCAACCATCCAAGATATTAAGCTACAAGTTCCGATGAAAGTATTCAGTATTGATGGTGAATTATTATCACAATTTGGTGAAAAACGTCGTATCCCATTAAAGCGAGATGAAGTTCCAGAACAGCTTGTTAATGCCTTTTTAGCAACAGAAGATAGTCGTTATTATCAACATTTTGGCATTGATCCTATCGGTATCGTTCGAGCGGCTATTGTTTATGCTTCGACAGGCAAAGCCAAACAAGGTGCAAGTACGATTACTCAGCAGGTTGCGCGTAATTTCTTTTTAACACGTGAAAAAACATTTGTTCGTAAAATAAAAGAAATATTTATTGCCATTCAGATCGAACAAATATTATCAAAAGATGAAATTTTAATGCTTTATCTTAATAAAATTTCACTCGGTCATCGCTCATTCGGTATTGGTGCAGCAGCCCAAGTCTATTATGGTAAAAGCGTCGATGAATTAACCTTGCCAGAAATGGCTGTCATAGCAGGGTTACCTAAAGCGCCCTCAAGCAATAACCCAATTTATTCACCAACCAATGCTAAGGCACGACGTAATGTTGTTCTAATGCGTATGCTTGATGAAAAACATATCACTCAGGCTGAGTATGATGAAGCCAGAGAAGCCCCTATTACAGGCAAATATCATGGTGCAGAAATAACCCTTTCTGCGCACTATGTTGCCGAACTTGCACATAAAAAACTCCTGCAAATGTATGGCAAAGATCGTGCCTATAATAATGGTTACAATGTTTATACGACTATCAATAAAAAGTCCCAGCTAGCTGCCAACCAAGCAGCACTGACTAATTTGCATAATTACGACAAACGCCATGGATACCGTGGAGCGATTGATGTTTTGTGGGAAGCCCCTAGTGATAATTGGACAACCGAAGCGATTTTAAAAAAGCTTAAAAAAGAACCTAGCTTTGCAGACTTACAACTAGCCGTTGTTATTGAAGTTAACGAGCAGACAGTTAAAGTTCTGAGTAAAAAAGGCAAAGAAATAGAGCAAGAAATAAGTTGGGATGGTTTGAAATGGGCACGTCCATATATCAGTGATAGCAAACAAGGTAGAGCCCCTAAATTGGCAAGTGACATTGTCGCTGTTGGTGAGCTTATTTGGATACGCACCGTTAATGAGGTCTTAGAGCTATCTCAATACCCGGATGCCAGTACCGCATTTGTCTCATTAAATCCGCAAGATGGCGCAATCACATCAATGGTGGGTGGTTTTAGTTTTGTGCAAAGTAAATTTAACCGCGTAACCCAAGCTGAGCGTCAAGTAGGCTCAAATATTAAACCCTTTCTCTATTCTGCAGCGCTTGATAATGGCTACACACTAGCAACGTTAGTTAATGATGCACCGATCAACCAATGGACTGGTAGTGCAGCTTGGCGTCCTAAAAATTCGCCAGCTATCTACGATGGTCCCATTCGTTTACGTCGCGCACTAGGCCAGTCTAAAAACGTGGTTTCTGTGCGTTTAGTACAAGATCTTGGCGTTGATACTGTTATCGAACAGCTTGGAAAGTACGGTTTTGATAAAGAAAAAATCCCTAAAAACAATACAATAGCACTTGGTTCTGCCTCGCTTTCACCGTTAAAATTAGCGACAGGTTATGCCATTATTGCTAACGGTGGTTATCAAGTTGAACCTTATGTTATCGAACGTATCGAAGATGCATATGGATCTGTTATTTACCAAGCGACTCCTAAAATTGTTTGTAAAGGCTGTCAAGATTTATACAAACAGCAAGCTGAAGATAAAAAAATAAACAACAAGTACCAACATATTGATAAGAACCTTTGTGCTATCTCGCCAATCAGCGAAGATCAGATTGCTCAATCGGTTATTTCACCTGAAACCGCATTTTTAACACGTGAATTACTTTATAGCGCAATTTGGGGTGGTGGTAGCTGGCAACATAAAACTGGCTGGAATGGCACAGGTTGGCGTGCGGGACGTGCCTTGCAACGACACGATATTGGCGGAAAAACAGGGACAACGAATGATTCAAAAGATGCGTGGTTCTCTGGTTACGTCGGTAATGTGGTTGCTACATCATGGGTTGGTTTTGATAACTTTAACCGTAATTTAGGTAAAGCTAGCATCAATAAAAATCTTGGTAAAGAACAGGTTTCAGGCGGAGAATTTGGCGGAAGAACCGCACTACCAGCTTGGATAGAGTTTATGCAGAAGACCGCACTGACCACACCTGCAGTCAAGAAAGAGAGACCGAACAGTATATCTACTGCGCGTATTGACAGAGAAACCGGTTTATTAACACGCCAAACTGATTATACCTCGTTATTTGAGTACTTCAGAAGTGGAACCATGCCAACGGAATATATTGAGCCCGCAGAGACCTACGAAGAAAACTTCTTTGATGGTAATAATAATGAGACAGGCAGCACAAGCAGTGCTGATAACGAGCTGTTTTAATTTTTGGTACCTTAATCAGCCTACGTTTATTATCCTACGTAGGCTGAACTTAGCGTCTAACGTTGAATCCTTGTTTTACAGATACTCTCTTCTTCAAAGGCTACCTAACTCCTCGGTAGCTTTATTTCTATTTTTAACCCGCCAGCGATCAAGTTACTAAAAGTCATTTCACCCGCATGAGCTTGGATAATACTATGGCTAATTGCCAGCCCTAACCCAACGCTTGAATCCTGCGTATCACGTGCTTTATCTAAACGCACAAACGGTTTTATCACCTCTTCAAATAATTTCTCATCAATGCCTTCCCCTGTATCACTTAGTGATAATATTAAGCCTTCATTCTTTAGCGAAATTTCAACAGTAATATGCACCTCATCAGACATATCTTTACCGTAAGCAATACTGTTGTTGATGAGGTTTTCAATAACCCGACGAAAGGCAACAGGCCATAATCGGAAAATCAGTTTATCAGCACTTTTGAAGTTTATATCGATACCCCTATCGCGATAATCATCACAGATAGTCGTTAATAAACTCACCACCTCGAGATCTTGTTTACTCTCTTTTTGAGCATCGTCTTTGGCAAAATCGAGTGTCGCTTTAAGCATTTTTTCCATCTGATTAACCGTTTCTAACATGCGTTGTTTATCTTCACTTTCTTCTATAAATTCAAGGCGTAAGCGTAAACTGGTAATAGGTGTTCTTAAATCGTGCGAAATAGCAGCTAACATTTTGCTGCGATCATCAATAAAATCAGAAAGACTGGTTTGCATCTGGTTGAACGCTGAAATAGCAGGCAGTACTTCGCTTGGCCCTATCTCAGGGATATTATTAAAGTCACGCTCATTACCGATTTTCTTGGCGGCTATCGCTAGACGTTCAATCGGTTTTAAGGCGCGTTTTACCGTCCATGCCATCGTGATTAAAATAAGCAGGGTAGAGAAAATAAATAATAAAATTGTTTTCAAAGGAAGAGCGGAGGCTTTTTTATCAATCGCTGAACTAAAATTTAACCAACGCTGATCGGCAAGCTGTATCGAGCCAGTGAGTTTTACATTATAGCGAGGACGTTTTTTCATTTTTGGCCACGTAGATTCATGTCGTTTATGGCGCAACACTTTGTTTCTAGAAGGCCTTTTTATACTGGCCGAAACAATACGAATATCTTTAATTTTAACATCAGAAATCAGCCCCTTAAGCTTAGTGGTTAAGGGCGACAAACTGATCACTTCAATCACAGGTTGAGCATCAAGTGAAAGATAAAATCCCCGACCTTGACTGGCGCTAATAATATCATTGTGCAAATTAACCGGTGTATCACCTAAAATAGCAATCAAAGAACTGACTCGCTCAAGCGTACTATCACTTGAGACAAAATCGAGTGCACGCTGTCGGTCCCCAGAATAAAGTTGTATCGATACCGATAAAATCAATAACACACCGAGTAACATAATCAGACTAATCTGCATTACCAAACTCTTAGGCAATAATTTATTAACCATGAGAGACCTCACTGGTGAACTGGTAACCTCCTCCCCAAATCGTTTTGATTAACTCTGGATGTTTCGCATCCACTTCTAATTTCTTACGTAAACGGCTTATTAACGTATCAATGGCTCTGTCGTAAACGCCACCATCTCGCCCTTTACTCAGGTCTAATAATTGGTCGCGGCTCAAAACACGTTGAGGGTGATCGATAAAGACACGTAATAAATCGAATTCGGCGCTACTCAACACCACAATCACCCCCGCGGTATCAGTTAACTCACGCTTATTAATATCAATTGACCACTGTGCAAAGTGATACTGCTTAACAGTCGCTATTGGCGTACTGAGGCTATTTACACGGCGTAATACCGCTTTTATGCGCGCGAGTAACTCCCGAGGATTAAAAGGCTTAGCAAGATAGTCGTCTGCGCCCATTTCAAGACCAATTATTTTATCCATTTCATCACCCATCGCGGTCAACATGACAATAGGGATATTTGAAGAGGCACGCAGGTCACGGCACAAGGTTAAGCCATCTTCACCGGGGAGCATTAAATCTAATACGATGAGATCGATATTGCCCAGCTTTAAACGTTGCTTCATCTCTTTACCGTCTTTGGCCACAGTAACGCGATAATTATGCTGTACAAAAAAACGTTGTAATAACTCACGAATTTCATGGTGGTCATCAACAACAAGTAAGTGAGCCTGGGTCATTATAATTCCTTAAATAATTCCTATAACAAATAGATTACGCTATTTTTGATGCTTAATTGTGCCAAAGTGTGTCAAAACAACCTATTGTCACAAACTATTACAACCTTCTCTATTTCTGACAAACTCCTGACAAAGTCAACTGCTTTAATAGAAGCATAACAAAACACAAACCATTAATTTACAACTGGAGCTTACTATGAAAACTAAAAAAATCGGCGCTATCTTGCTTGCAACGACCCTTTCTTTTGCAGGTATCTCTTATGCAATGGCAGGTAATCATCAAGAAAGTAAAAATGGGCAAGACTGTCATAATCAGTCAGGTGAAATGAAGCAAGGTAGACATAACGGTAAGATGAAACACCAGCGTATGGGCTTTTCAAAACTAGATCTTAGTGATAGCCAAAAACAACAGATGCAAGACATCATGAGTGTGGCTAAAGAAGAAAACAAAGATATGATAAGCACACACAAAGCAGAAATGCAGATGTTAATGAGCAGTGAAACTTTCGATGAAGCAAAAGCAAAAGAACTCATCAACAATCAACAGGTACAAAAAGCAGAGAAACATTTGAAAATGATGAAAGCCAAACATCAAATGTTTCAGCTGTTAACTGAAGAACAAAAAACGCAATACAGCGAGTTAAAATCGCAACGCCATAATCGTTAGACCAAACCGTTAAATTGAGCGCTTAAAAAAGCTCAGAAAAATATTTTATACTTTTAAAAGCCTGCATTTCCTGTGCAGGTTTTTCACTATCTGGTGTCGCAATACCACGTAAAAATCCAACACCTGCATTTTCAGCTACTTTAAGAATTTTCTCACTATCATCGATGAATAAGCAGCGTGAAAAATCCACTCCTATCTCCTCTTTGACCGCCGACCAAAAACGCAGGTTTTCTTTGGCTATCTGATAGTCATGACTAGAGATTATTTTATTAAAATAAGGCGTCAACTCAGTTTGTTGCATTTTTAAAGCAACCCCACTGCGGTGAGCATTAGTTAAAATATAAGTAGGAATATTTGCTTGCTTAAGCTTATCTAAAAACCATAACGTATCACTACGCAGTTGAATCTTATGTTTAGTTTTATGCTGCAAAGCATGGATATCAAGACCCAGTGTGTCGCTCCAATAGTCATAACAATACCAACTGATACTGCCCATTACCTTGTTACATTGGGCATAAACATGGTGTTTAGCTTGCTCTATCGAAAGCTGATGCTTGAGCGCATATTGTTGTGGAATGAACTCTAACCAGAAATGGTTATCGTAATGTAGGTCTAATAATGTGCCATCCATATCTAATAAAACAGCATCAACCTCAGCTTCAATGAACATAAGCGCCTCATAAATTTTCATAACTATCTGTTACCTTGTAAGATAACATGATACCCATGTGAGGAGCGCGAGAAAATGAAACAATTACCTGAAATACTAAAACGTACTTTAATTGCCAGTAGTCGATTTTTTAATATCGAAGCAGTGCAACTTAAATTTAGTAATGGGGAGTTGCGCGAATTTGAACGCATGCAAGGTTATAACCAAGGTGCGGTATTAATAGTGCCTTTCTACGACAAAGACACCTTATTATTAATTCGAGAATACGGTGCTGGTACACACAGTTACAGCCTAGGTTTCCCTAAAGGTTTGATCGATAAAGGTGAGCTACCAGAAGTTGCAGCTAACAGAGAATTAAAAGAAGAAGTTGGTTTTGGTGCAAAGCGTTTACAAAAATTAAAAACGGTGACTATGGCACCGAGTTATTTTAGCAGCGAGATGCATCTTTTTATGGCTTTTGACCTCTATCCAGAGCAGTTAGAAGGCGACGAACCAGAGCCATTAGAAGTGATAAAATGGCCGTTAGCTAAAATAGATGAACTACTTGCTCGTGATGATTTTCAAGAAGCTCGTTGCATCAGCGCACTGTTATTAGCAATGAAGGCCAATAAAGCTGTCGGCTGATAGCTTTCAGCCGACAGCTTTATTGCTTAAAACAGTCTGTTTAATCCGTTCAACGCTGCAACGCGGTATGCTTCAGCCATCGTTGGGTAGTTAAAGGTTGTATTCACAAAGTACTCAATGGTATTACCTGCACCTTCCTGCTCCATAATCGCCTGACCGATATGAATGATCTCCGCCGCACGCTCACCAAAACAGTGAATACCTAAGATTTCTTTCGTTTCACGATGGAAAAGAATCTTTAAACTACCGACATCTGAACCCAATATTTGTGAACGAGCCAAGTCTTTAAACTGTGCTCGGCCGACTTCATAAGGTACTTTCTGCTGCGTTAACATCTGCTCAGTTTTACCCACAGAGCTAATCTCAGGAATAGTAAAAATACCCGTTGGAATATCTTTAATAAGCTTTTTCTTACCTTCTTTATTAAGGATCGTATGCGCGGCAATTCGTCCTTGATCGTAAGCGGCACTAGCAAGGCTTGGATAACCAATAACATCACCAATTGCATAGATATTATCTACCTCTGTTTGATATTGTTCGCTTATTGCTAATTGACCACGACCATCCGCAGTAAGACCTACTGCTTGTAAGTTTAATTTATCAGTATTACCCGTACGGCCATTGGCAAATAATAGACAATCCGCTTTCATTTTTTTGCCCGATTTAAAATGTAGAACAACCCCTTCTTTGGTGCTTTCTACTTTTTCATATTCTTCATCATGGCGTAAAATAATACCCGAATTTCTAAAGTGATATGAAATTGCATCAGACATCTCAGCATCTAAAAATGCTAATAGGCGATCACGCGTATTTATTAAGTCAGTTTTAACACCTAAGCCTCTAAAAATAGAAGCATATTCAGAGCCAATAACGCCGGCACCATAAATAGCAATATGCTGAGGTTGATAATCTAGGGAAAGAATCGTGTCGCTGTCGTAGATGTTTGAAGCTGTAAAATCAATATCTTCAGGATGGTAAGGACGAGATCCAGTGGCAATAATAATATCTTTAGCAGTCACTTTATCGACCGTGCCATCTCTGTTTTTTATTGCAATCGTATGTTGATCAACAAACGACGCTTCACCAGAAATAAGCTTACAATTATTACGATTATAAAAACCACTACGCATCGTAACTTGCTTGCTAATGACTTGCTCGGTATGGCGCAATACATCAGCAAAAGTAAACGACGCTTTTTGCGGGTAATTATTTACAAATAAGGCATTATTTTTTAATTCAATGAGTTGGCTAACACTGTGGCGCAACGCTTTTGACGGGATAGTGCCCCAATGTGTACAACCACCACCTATGTCTTTATATTTTTCAACAACAGCAACCGACAAACCGCCTTTGGCTAGTTTCATTGCGGCCCCTTCACCTCCGGGACCAGTGCCGATTACAATGGCATCGTAATCGTAGCTTGGCGCGACGGTATTACTGTTTTTTGATTTAGACATGATAAACCTTTCAAAGAAAGAAAATTAAAGCATGATATTAACAACTCGTTTGCATTTGTCACACACCGAAGTAACAAATCGTGAGCAGTGAAGCCGATAAAAATTTAAGCACTAAAAAAACAAGAAAAATAACCGTCTTCATGGTATTTTTAATGCCATAACTAACTTTAAAAGGGTTCCTACATGAGTACACATTCTATTTCACTAAAATGGATCTTTTATACTTTTCTAATCGGTTTATCTCTTAATGCTTGTGTCTCAATATTCACTATTTCACAGGTACCATTTTCTATCTTTCCCTTTTTCACCCTCTTTTTTGCTGTAAACCATTTCTATCGCTTTTATATCAAAGAAGCGAATAATGAAGTGAGCATTCGTCCGGCATGGGCAACCTTTTTTATCGGGATTTTTTCCTATTCTGCGTTCACAGGTGCTTTATATCCTGAATTAGGATCAAATTTTTTCTCGGTCGCACTGACGCTTATTTTAGGGATTTGGCTGATGTACAAGTGGATGTTTGGGGATAAAAAATATTCTGCATAAAAAAATGCACAGGGCTATCGATTAGCCCTGTGCAAAAAACACGTTAATCTATTGAGTTTCTAATCTACGTAATAGCGCTAGCGAGCTATTTTTCAAACCAAACAAGACTTCTTCTGGCGCATCTGGCTTAAACGTTCCAAGTTCAGGAAAAAGAGTGCAAAGTACAGATTGTGGCTCCATCGTCACTGTTTCAATACTCATCGAGCTTGGCACTTGTAAAAAAATAAAACGATGAATTTCATCAAAGCGCTCTAATTTCTCTAATATTTGCTCAGCGTTCTCAGCTTCAATAAAGAACTCTTCTTTTTCACTTTTCCCTTGCCACTCAGTGACCGTCACTAATGCACAAAAGGGGAACATTTCAGACTCTTCCTGCTTAGCAATATAGATAGCATGCAGCGCAGTATTTTGTCCTTCCTGCTTTACTTTTAAAGCAATAAATTTACTATTTACATCACGCGCAAATAACTCAGGTAGTTGTACGGCCGAATAAAGCGGTAATTGATCACCATTTGACATAAAAGCTCCATAAAAACGTTTAGGTTTGTCGCTATATTAGCTTAATCTATAAACTCCACTTTACAAGTTAGTCAGGATAGAAGATGAATTACACCACTCGTGAATTAAGTAAGCATAAACGTATTGCATTAGTTGCACATGATCATATGAAAGAGGAACTGTTGAAGTGGTCTGAACGACGCCTAGATGCCCTTAAGCTACACCATCTATATGCGACAGGCACAACAGGCTCTATCCTTTCAAAAGAACTGTCACTGCCAATTACTTGTTTGTTTTCTGGCCCAATGGGTGGCGATCAACAATTAGGCGCCAAAATTTCAGAAGGCAAAATAGATGTTTTAATCTTCTTTTGGGATCCAATGAATGCAGCGCCGCATGACCCCGATGTTAAAGCACTATTACGTTTAGCTGCTGTGTGGAATATTCCCGTGGCAACTAATATTGCAACGGCCGATTTTATTATGGATTCAATACATATTAATCAAACTTACCAAACACGCATTCCTGATTACCAAGGATATTTAGCGGATCGAGTTAAGTAGATGCCAACATTAACAGATATTTATATTTACCCGATAAAATCAGTGAAGGCGATTAGCCAACCAGCGGCGCTTGTTGAAGAAAAAGGCTTAAGCTTTGATCGTCGCTATATGCTGATTGATCTGGATGGAAATTTTATTACCGGGCGTAGCCATCCGCAACTCACTCAAGTAGATGTGCAGTTTTCACAGAAAAAATTGCAACTAAGCGCGCCAAATATGGCGCAATTAGTGATCGACCCTGCGCAATTTTCAACAACATCATTAACGTCACAAATATGGATCGATAAAGTTAATGCATTACATTGCCATCAAGATTACGACAACTGGTTTTCTGAATACTTACAACAGCCCTGCCAATTGGTTTTCTTTGCCCCAAATAGCCAGCGCTGCGTAAAAGGCCGTAATACTCCCATCGCGTTTGCTGACGGTTATCCGTTATTACTTATCAACCAAGCATCCGTTGATCTGCTTAATAGCAAACTTGATAATCCCGTCTCTGCTTTACACTTTCGCCCTAATATTGTGATTAACGGTGAGTTACCTTTTGTAGAAGATAGCTGGTCGCGTATTAAAATTGGTGACGTTGAATTTGAGGTGAGTAAACCTTGCTCACGCTGTTCATTTACCAATGTTGATCCTAAAACAGGCATTGCACATGCCAATCAACCTTTTTCAACATTAGCCACCTTTCGTTATCATCAAGGTGATGTCGATTTTGGGCAAAATCTGATTCCACTTAACAATGGGATGATACGTACCGGTGATCAAGTGCAAGTATTAGCAACACACGATGCTATTTTATATGGCTCACAAGGTGACGTACTGCAAGATAATAAAAAATCAGTACAAATTCACTATCAAGGCTCTGAAATTACCGTGACAGGTGATAATCAGCAACTACTCTTAGATCAAGCAGAACAAGCGGGTATCGCAATCCCTTATTCATGCAGAGGAGGGAAATGTGGTCGCTGTAAAGTCAAACTGATTGCAGGTGAAGTGGAAACACTAACCAACGAAGCCCTCACTGACGATGAAATAAATGAAGGTTATATCCTTGCTTGTAGTTGTATCCCGTTATCTGATATTACCGTCAATCATTAACCACCCGAGGTTTTATGGAAGCAATAAACGAACATACCAACGTACCCGTTAGTGATACCGACAAGCTGATTGAAGTACTAGGTTTAACTAACGACATTCATGAAGCGGGTTATATTTTGCCCGATGGGCGTTTATTGCATCTGGATCGTAGTAACTGTTTTAAACGTAAAAATCATCTCGATGTTTTAAAACTATTACCCGACTTCTTAGGGCAAGAACACTCAATTATCGATACTGATATGATCGCGTTTATGGCCAAAGAGCAGTTAGTGCGGTTCTGTATTGATGGGCGTATTCACACAGCGGTTAAACCGAGCTCTATTCAATTACGTAAAATTTATACGACGTTGGCATATCGCTCGAATCCGTTTGAAGTCATTGTATCTAACGCCGCCGGCATGACACTTTCTCAACATACAGTATCAGGCCCTACAATGGGCGCTTTGGTAAACATCTTTAAAACTTACGATATTAAGGTACATGATAATTTTTCAACCGATGAGTTTTGTCTTGAAGAAGATGAGACACATTTTAAATTGATATTTCGTCCGGCAATGAAAGCGGTTGGACAGTGTAATAAAAAAAGCCAGATGATTAAGATGGATGAAGGATTTAAAGAGGCAACGTCATTATTTATGTCGTTAATAAAGCAGGGAGTTCAAGACTAATAGCAAATATATGAACTGATATTAATGGTTAGCCCAACATCACTGATGGGCTAACCAATTATTTATTATAAGCGTCTATTTTTTAGTAACGTTCAAATAGTTTCAACAAAGCATCACTGTTGTCTGGTGCAAACTTCTCTTCCTGATCTGAACCATAAACACTGTCTGCTAACTGCTGCTTACGTGCTTGTAATGCCAGTACACGCTCTTCCACTGTTTCTTCACAGATTAACTTATAAACAAATACAGGTTTGTCTTGGCCAATACGGTAAGCCCTGTCCGTTGCTTGGTTTTCAACAGCAGGATTCCACCATGGGTCATAATGAATCACGGTATCAGCAGCCGTTAAGTTCAGACCAACACCACCCGCTTTTAATGAAATCAGGAAGACAGGTACCTCACCTGCTTGGAATTGTTCAATAATCTCAGTACGGTTACGTGTTTGACCAGTTAACTTAACAAAGTTAATGCCTTTTTCTTCTAGCTCTTCGCCAATTAAACCTAACATGGTTGCGAATTGAGAGAAGATTAAGATACGTCGACCCTCTTCAATCATTTCAGGCACAATTTCCATTAAGAAATCTAATTTAGCAGAACTCTTAATACCCTGCGCGTGCTCTAATTTCACTAAACGTGGATCACAACATGCTTGGCGCAATTTAAGTAGTGCATCTAAGAACTCAATACGACTACGTGCCATGCCTTTCTCTTTAAGCAAATCACGTACTTTTGCTTCCATGGTAATACGGATGCTTTCGTATAAAGTACGTTGATCATTTGGCAATACCACTTTATGAATGATCTCTGTTTTAGCTGGTAACTCTTTTGCTACTTCATCTTTAGTACGACGCATTAAGAATGGACGAGTCTTTTGAATCAACCAATCTTGTATTTGCTCATTACCTTCACCTTCAATACCTTTACGGTAAAAACGGTTAAACGTAGTGTGTGAGCCAAGGAAACCAGGCATCAAGAAATCAAATAACGACCATAGCTCACCAAGATGGTTTTCCATCGGTGTACCCGTTAAACATAAACGTTGCTTAGCGTTTAATTGTTTAATGCTCTTGGTCATTTTTGCGAGTGGGTTTTTAATCGTTTGTGCTTCATCCAAAATCAAATCAGAAAAGTGAATTGGCTCTAATTGAGCAAAATCACGTCCGACTAAAGGATACGTTGTCACCACTAAATCATAATCAGAAAGTGTTGAAAAGTGCTGATGGCGATCGGCACCGTGCAATACCACTACTTTTAAATCAGGCGTAAATTTTTTCGCTTCATTAACCCAGTTACCCACTAGTGAAGTTGGGCAAATAACAATAGCTGGCTGGTTTAATTGCTTATGTTGTTTTTTATACAATAAATAAGCTAACGCTTGAATGGTTTTACCAAGACCCATATCATCGGCAAGTACGCCGGAAAAACCATATTCATTCAAGAAGACTAACCAATTAAGGCCGGCCAACTGGTAGTCACGCAATGTAGCTTGCAGCCCTTCTGGCACTTCAACATCTTCAATACCGGTGAAGTTTGTTAATTTATCTGCCAGCGCTTTAACATGAGAACCACCCACCCATTTATTAATTTCAGGTAGTTGAGCAAGCAATGCAGCTTGGCTTTGAGGTAGTTTAATATTGTCATTATTAACCTCACCCAACTCTTGTAAAATAGATAAAATTGGCTGAATAGAACTACGTTTCACACGTAATGGGCGGCCATTTGCTTGTGCTAATAAGATATCAAAACTATTTTGTTGCCAATCTTCATTGCTACGTAGCCATTCTAATAACAGCGGCAATAGTTCGATACGTTTACCTTCAACTTCAATCGAAACGCCTAAATCAAACCAGTTACCCTGTTCTGCAACCGCAATATCGATACTATCAATCTGCTCACTTTCTAAGACTAAATCTTTAGCGATGTTAAATTTCCAGCCTAATACTTCTAAACGCGCTTTATGCGCAGTTAAAAATGATAACCACTGGAACTGCTGCGAACCACCTAATTCAGGGGGCAAAATACCGATTAATTTCTTCGATTTAGGCTGTTTATTATCATAAGTAAATAAGTCTAATAAACATAACTGATCAAATTCGTTGAGCGCTAATGTCTCTGCTTCAATATCACGATTAACGGTAATAATTTCATTACCTAACATAAACTGATTACGTGTTGGCTCTTCAAGCACGCTCGGGTCTAACTGCAATTCACCGTAAAAGAAGGATAAACGCGCAATAAATAACGAATGCTCTTTTACTAATTTACTGGTTAAACTGAACTCTATTTTTAATGTTTCATCTAACTCACGCGTTTTGTAAGCAATCGGATTTGGCAAGACAGCTTGTGGGAAACGCAGTGATACCTGCTCAGTGAAATGCTCACATTGTTCAGCTGCAAGCGGTGGCGTTTGAATCAGTGATAAAATCCAATCTCTATCAAATTCACTTTCTATTGGTCCTACACAACCGGTATCGGTATCGATGTAATACGGCGTTGGTGTTGGAACAAGTAACCAGTTTTCGCTCTCTGCTAGTGAAACTTTCAGCTGTTTAACTTGCTCATCATCATGCCACTGTAAGGCTAATGATTTCGGTTCAGCGGGTAATAGAGGTAAAACAAGCTCGCGCCAAAAACAGCGACCAGTTGCTAATATTTGTTGTAGCGCTAATAAATCATGCGCAGTATGAATAGTGGTTTTAGCTAGCTTACTAACACGCCCTTCTTTAGCGAGTAATAACTGCAGAATGCTAATATCTTCCGCTTTAACCCACTTATAACTTTCCATCCATGTTTCGTTATCTACCACAGAGATAAGATCTTTCTCTGCAAAAACACTGACATTTTCACTTTTCAAAAAGCGAACTGAGCCATATTCGACTTGAATATATTGTAATGCATGGTTATAAGCCGTTTTAATTAATGAAAGACGAAAATACCCCTGATAAGCACTAGCAATCGCTACAGGTTGTTTTTTATCTAGCTGGCCTTGGAGCATTTCAAACCAAGTTTGATAGCTGTTTTCAATATTATAATTTGGTGTATCTGCTTGATAAGCAAGCAGTAGAGCGACCGCGTGTTTACAGTTCCAACCTACTGGGCAAGAACACGTACTGTGAATAATAAAGCCACCTTTGTTAGAAGGCTTGATCATCGCGCTAGTTTGGTAAGGTGTTTCTGAGCCACCTTTAATACTGCCACTAAGCTTGCTGTTTTCTTCATCAAACTCGCAAGATAAGACTCGGCTCTCTTTAAAATAACGGGTGCCACGGTCAATAATATTGCGACCAAAACTAGTAGAAATGTCTTGCTGAGTGATCTTAGGCATCTAGGTAACCAACTGTAAAAACGGATCGTTAATGATAGAGATATCTTGCCTAGAAAGGAAGTCTTAAAAAGTTATTTAGCCCATCAATTTCAAAATTTCTTAACTCGATTAAATAAAATTGGATGGCGCATCATCAACAAACTTTCCTGTTCATTGTTTCTGAGCACGTTAAGGAATCATGTGGATGTTACTTTATACACTGTCAGTGCATTTACAAAAAATAATCAGCAGGCAATTTAACAGGTGTTGTTTTAAATGCAGATAGACTACTTAGTCTCTTTTTACAGCAAGGGAAAAAGCAGATTGTGGTGCTCTTTGATCGGCTTTTTAAATAAAGGATTGTTAGGCAGGGAATTTATGAACGACGTACTAATGTGGATATGTTAGCCGTTATACTTATAGATAATGGCAAGATAATCTGTAAGTGATGAAGTACGTAGATGTACTTCATCACTCGATTTAACTAACTTTCTCTCGTTGCAGAGAAGCTCTTAACTGATGTTTGGACCTAACCAACGCTCAGCAGTCGGTAAATCCCAACCTTTACGTTGTGCATAATCGACAACTTGGTCTTGCTGAATTTGCGCAATAGCAAAGTAGCGACTCTCAGGGTGAGAGAAGATCCAGCCCGAAACAGCAGCCCCTGGGTACATTGCATAACTTGATGTTAGCTCCATACCTATCTCTTCTTCAACATGCATAAGATCCCAGATTATCTGTTTCTCAGTATGTTCAGGACAAGCAGGATAACCCGGTGCAGGACGAATACCTTGGTATTTTTCACGCAACATTCCGTCATTATCTAAGGTTTCGTCGCTAGCAAAACCCCAGTAATCTTTACGTGTTTGTTGATGTAAATACTCAGCAAAAGCTTCTGCTAAACGGTCACAAATAGCCTGTACTAAAATCGCATTATAATCATCATTGTTAGCCTTATAACGATCTGCCACTTCACGCTCACCAATACCGCCTGTTACCGCAAAAGCAGCGATATAATCAGCAACACCCGATGATTTAGGCGCCACATAATCCGCTAAGCAATGGTTAACGAACGGCGGTTTTTTCTCAGTTTGTTGGCGTAATTGATTACTAATTTGTGCTATTTCAGAACGAGACTCATCGGTGTATATTTCAATATCGTCACCCACGCTATTTGCAGGATAGATACCTACAATACCCGATGCAGATATTTCGCCGCCAGCTTCAACAATGTCTAACATTTGTAACGCGTCAGCAAATAGTCGAGTTGCTTCTTCTCCAACCACTTCATCGGTTAATATACGTGGATATTTACCCGCAAGGCCCCATGTCATGAAGAAAGGAGTCCAATCGATATATTCACGTAGTGTGTTGATCGACATCTGTTTAACCACTTGTGTGCCTAATTTATTAGGTGTTGGTGGTACATAGCTTTTCCAGTCTATTTTTGCATGATTTGCACGTGCACGATTGAGTGAAACCGGTTTACTACGTGGTTTCTTATTCGCATGCTGTACACGCACACGTTCATAATCGAGGTCTAATTTAGCCACAAAATCTGGTTTTGTTTTTGGGTTTAACAATAACTGACACACACCAACAGCACGTGAAGCATTTGAAACATACACGACTGGTTCATCATAGTTCTGTTCAATTTTCACAGCGGTATGCGCTTTAGAAGTTGTTGCTCCACCAATAAGAAGAGGTAGTTTCAAACCTTGGCGTTGCATCTCTTTAGCAACATATACCATCTCATCAAGTGAGGGTGTGATTAGCCCAGATAGACCGATCATGTCTGCTTTTTCAGCAATCGCAGTTTTGATAATCGTTTCAGTTGCAACCATTACACCGAGATCGATAATTTCATAGTTATTACACTGCAAAATAACGCCAACGATATTTTTACCAATATCATGTACGTCACCTTTTACAGTCGCCATCACGATTTTACCGTTAGTCGCGCCCGCTTCTTTAGTAAGCTCAATGTAGGGATTTAAATAAGCCACGGCTTGCTTCATTACACGGGCAGATTTAACGACCTGCGGTAAAAACATCTTACCTTCACCAAACAGGTCACCAACGATATTCATGCCATCCATTAACGGACCTTCAATCACTTCGATTGGACGATCCACATTTTGACGGGCAATTTCAGTATCTTCTTCAATGAACTCTGTGATCCCTTTTACTAAGGCATGCGCAATACGTTCATTAACCGGTAACTCACGCCATAATAATGCGCTACCATCATCAATTTTTTCTTGGCCTGAATTAATGAATTTACCGGCAATATCGAGTAACGCATCTGTTGCTTCTGGGTTCTTATTAAGAACAACATCTTCAACTGCATCTTTTAATTCTTTAGGGATATCATCGTAAATAGCTAGCTGAGCCGCATTTACAATACCCATATCCATGCCATTTTTAATACAGTAATAAAGGAATACCGCATGGATTGCTTCACGTACCGGATTGTTACCACGGAATGAGAAAGAAACGTTAGAAACACCCCCTGAAATCATCGCATGAGGTAGGTTATCTTTAATATCTTTTACGGCTTCAATGAAATCAACCGCATAGTTATTATGCTCTTCGATACCCGTTGCAACGGCAAAGATGTTTGGATCAAAAATGATATCTTCAGGTGGGAAACCCACTTGGTTTACTAAAATCTCGTAAGATTTTTTACAAATTTCAAATTTACGTTCACGTGTATCTGCTTGTCCTTTTTCATCAAAGGCCATGATGATAACCGCAAAACCATAACGACGAATTAGCGTTGCTTGTTTGACAAAGTTTTCTACGCCTTCTTTCATGCTGATAGAGTTAACAATACCTTTACCTTGCACACATTTAAGACCTTCTTCTAAAATTTCCCACTTAGAAGAATCGACCATAATTGGCACACGAGAAATATCAGGTTCAGAAGCACATAGGTTTAAGAAACGTTTCATCGCATACAATGAATCAAGCATCGCTTCATCCATATTGATATCGATAATATCCGCGCCTGCTTCTACTTGATGTAATGCAACTTCTAACGCTTCATCATAAAGCTCGTCTTTGATAAGACGTTTAAAACGTGCAGAACCGGTTACATTGGTACGCTCACCGACATTTTGGAATAATGAACTTTGACTGATCGTTAATGCTTCTAGACCACTCAGTCTACATGCAACTTCAATATCAGGTAAAACACGTGGTTTAATACCTTCAACTACGTCATACATGGCTTTAATGTGCTCAGGCGTTGTACCACAACAGCCACCGACTAAGTTTAGAAAGCCACTTTCAGCCCACTCTTTAATATGTTCAGCCATTTCATCGGCTTCTAAATCATATTCACCGAAAGCATTAGGCAAACCAGCATTAGGATGCGCTGAAACATAAGTTTCAGAGATACGTGATAATTCAGCCACATATTGGCGTAATTCATCTGGCCCTAATGCACAGTTCAAACCAAATGAGATTGGCTCAATGTGGCGTAATGAATTATAGAATGCTTCTGTCGTTTGCCCTGATAAGGTACGTCCTGATGCATCGGTAATCGTACCCGATACCATGACAGGTAATTTGTAACCGATCTGCTCAAATACACCACTAATCGCAAAAACAGCGGCTTTTGCATTAAGCGTATCAAAGATAGTTTCAACCAAAATAAGGTCTGAACCCCCTTCGATTAACGCGAGGGTAGATTCTGTATAAGCTTCGACTAATTCGTCAAAGGTTACATTACGAAAAGCGGGATCGTTAACATCAGGAGAGATAGAACAGGTACGGTTTGTTGGGCCTAATACACCGGCAACAAAACGTGGACGGTCAGGTGTTTCTGCCGTTTTTTCATCTGCAACGCGGCGCGCAATACGAGCGGCTTCACGGTTAATTTCAGCAGAAAGTGATTCCATCTGATAATCAGCCATCGCAATCGTAGTGGCATTAAAAGTATTTGTTTCAAGGATATCGGCACCAGCATCTAAATATTCTTTATGAATATTTGCAATCACCTGTGGCTGACTTAAAACCAGTAGATCATTGTTGCCTTTTACATCACATCTCCAATCAGCAAAGCGCTCACCACGATAGTCTGCTTCTTCAAACTTATAGTCTTGAATCATGGTGCCCATACCGCCATCAATAAGCAGGATATGTTTCTCTAATTGTGATTTGAATAATGCGCTGCGGTCAATGACTGACATAGTCTTCCTTGCAAATTTTTTATTAAAAATAAGTAACTAGCATCACTTTCAAAGAAAATAACGGCTATTGAGTAGTTACAAAAATAGAAGCGCAAGTTTAACATAAAAGTCACAAGCAGTACCTTGATAACAGGAATGACAAATTGAAATATTTGAATAAACAAGATGAGGAAAATTGCAGATAAAACGAATGTATAAAAATAAGGCATAAAAAAAGCGAACTAGATTCAGTTCGCTTTATCTTAAAAGAACGTTGGTAATGTCATCATAATAAATAGTAATTGAACTTTATTGCTTCACGGCTTTCCGCCTTCCTTCAGCATCTCTACTCCATTATCCCTATAAACATAAACTTAAGAACTACATAGTGTTTACAAACAAACAGGTCAAAAAACCAAAAGCACTCAATTCGTATCAAACGAAAAAAATCCACATTAAAAACCAAAAAAGATTTAACTTACGATCGACTATCACGTAACAAAAAAGAGTAATTAAAGTGCCAATTTGGCGATGAGTTGTTTAAAAAAAACAGACTCCTAATATTTATTACTCTTTTCTAAAAACTGATATGAAGTAATAATAACTATATCCCTCCATGTAATGATTGAATCGACAACCAGCATTTTATTAAACTCACTACTCACCAAGCTAATGACTAAAACAAAAAAGGCTTTTCCCGAGTGCTCCGTTGAGCAAGTAAGTTACCTATAGTAACTTCTTGTAGGGTGTATGCCTTACTAAAAACTGATAAGAAGTAATAATACGCCTCCCTCTTTTTTTTAGATTATCAGCAATAAAATCCTCTAACAACAATCGTAATATAACGTGGTGAAGTAGCATATAAAATGTCGGACTTCGTGCGTTGTTAGTTGCCCAATGGGGCGATTCATTTACTGCTGCGCTAGGTACTAACTTCCTTCTCCTCTCACTCATTTAATTACTATTAAGTGTAGGACTATTCATTACTAACGCCAATTAAAAAAACGATTATAAAGACAGTTCTTAACCTATATCACAGTTTTTATTTTAGCTCATTCAGGTCGTATGGAGTGACCTGGTAAACGCAATAATTTAACCAGTTACTATACAATAAGTTACCGTGACTTCGCCATTTTGCGCGGGGTATTTGGTTCTCATCGTCATCAGGAAAATAATCAGCAGGCAAGTCTGGATTTAGTCCATCGTCTAAATCTCGCAAGTACTCATTACTCAGTGTATTGGCGTCATATTCAGGATGCCCCGAGATAAATACCTGGCGGCAATCTGGGCTAGCAGCTAAATAAACGCCCCCCTGTGGCGCATCAGCAAAAACAGTTAAATCACTATTTTCTTTAATTGTTTGTGTATTGAAGTCAGCAAAACGAGAGAGTGGCGCCCAAAACTGGTCATCAAAACCACGCACTAATGGATGATGATGGTTATAAGTCGTGTGCTTATAAATGCCTGATAGTTTAGCGGGTAGCGTTTCTTTTTTAATATCAAAAAGGTAATTCAGTGCAGCTTGTGCCGCCCAGCATAAAAACAATGTTGAAGTAACATTGTGCTGTGACCAATCAACAATCTCTTTGAACTTCTCCCAGTAATAAACATTCTCAAAGGGAATCTTACCTAATGGCGCGCCGGTGATAATAAAACCATCCCACTTTTGACTTTTCACTCGATCAAAATCACCGTAAAAAGTATCAAGGTGTTCTTGCGGTGTATTTCTAGATGCACGCGCATCCACACGCACAAGCTCAACATCCACTTGCAACGGTGTATTAGAAAGTAAGCGCATTAGCTGTGTTTCTGTTTCAATTTTTTTAGGCATTAAGTTTAAAATTAATACACGAAGAGGACGAATATGCTGATGGCTCGCACGAGACTCTGAAATTGTAAAAATATTTTCAGATTTTAAAATACCAGCAGCGGGAAGATCATCGGGAATACGAATAGGCATTAGTAACTCCATAGAAAATTAATTTTTAATTTAGCCATCTAGAAGTCTAACATTAATTTAACATATGACCACACTATTATTAAATTTGATGATAATACCAATTCTACTAAATAACTGCTCAATCTTGCTGGTTAAAAGAAGCAATTTCCGCGTTGTAAGTTTTGTAAAGGGAACAACCATTTACAGCAACTTTCGCCTCGAACTCGCTTCTTTTTCCTGCGCAATATTAGACCATTAAATTAATGGAACTGGTATAATATCAAAAACAAATATTTATAAGGAATTGAAATGTTTACTATTGTTCAAGCTGATTTAACCAATGAAAGCCACGCTAGCGCTTACTTAGCACTTATGTCTCATTATGCTTGTGACCCTATGGGTGGCGGTGAAGACCTCGCTGACTTTGCAAAGCAGAACTTGGTAAGCACTCTATTAAAGCGTAACGATGTGGTTATCTTATTAATTTTTAAAGAAAATGAACCTGCAGCCCTACTGACTGCGATTGAAGGATTTTCTACTTTTGCCTGCAAACCATTATTTAATATTCATGATGTTGCGGTACATGAAAATTTCAGAGGGTTAAAGTTAACAACACTGTTGTTTGCTGAGATTGAAAAAATCGCGAGAGATCGCGATTACTGTAAAATCACACTGGAAGTACTTTCTGGTAATGAGGTTGCAAAAAATGCTTATATAAAACAAGGCTATGCTGATTACCAGCTTGACCCTGCACACGGTAGTGCGTTGTTTTGGAGCAAGTCTTTAAAGGATTAATAGTTGCTTACGCTCTAGTTTTTTGTAAATCCACAATAAACTCAGCCCACGAGACAGCATGAAGGCATTCATCGCGATCCATAACGCATGATTGCCTTCATGAGCAAAAATAAACCACACCGGAAAATAAACCACCAATAGCGAAAAAATCATACTATTACGCATCTCTTTTGCCCGCGTCATACCAATAAATATGCCATCAAAAACAAAACCGAGCATTGATGTCAGTGGGATTAAGATTAACCAGGGTAAGTACTTCATCGCTTCAGACTGCACAGCCTCAAGAGAAGTGATCTGAGTAATAACCCACGCCCCGTAAAAATAAAACAGTAATAGCTGTATTAAGCTAAAAATAGTGGCCCAAAACAGGGTTAGATGGATGCTTTCTTTTAACTTTTCTAAGCAACGTTGACCCACATTTTTACCGACCAACGCCTCCACGGCATAAGCTAAACCATCCATCGAAAATGAGATAATTAACAGAAAATGCATCAATACCGCATTTGCAGAAACAACATCATCACCCAATTTAACACCCTGCATGGTCATGAATGCATAGGTCACTTGCAAACACAGGGTGCGAATAAAAATATTCCGGTTTAAGAGAATAAAAGGCGCGAGCACTTTCAAGTGCAATATTTCTTTTAATAACGTTAAAAAGTCACCTTTCTGATAAAAAGGTAATACCATTCGATAAACAATCAACAAACCACAGGCTAACGAAATATAATCCGCACACAATGAAGCCCAGGCAACACCCGCAACGCCCCACTCAAACCCAACTACAAATAAAATGTCTAATAATATATTGACGCTGTTGGTGATAATCAGCAAAAACATCGGGATTTTTGCGTTTTGCATGCCTAACAACCAACCTAATAGCACCATGTTAATTAGAGCAGCAGGTGCACTCCAGATACGAATATCGAAGTATTCTCGAGCATAAAATAAAACCTCTTCACTGCCTTCAACAAAATGAAATGCGAGTGATGACAAAGGATTTTGTAATAACAACAGTAGCATCGCGAGAATCAGGGCAATAAAAATGGACTGCATCAACAGGCGTAATACTTGTTTTTGATCGTTAGCCCCTACCGCTTGAGCCACTAAACCTGTTGTCGACATGCGCAAAAACACTAACATCCAGAATAACAATGTCACCACCATTGAGCCTACCGCAACACCGGCAAGGTAATAGGACTCTGGTAAGTGTCCAATAACGGCCGTATCAACAAGCCCTAATAATGGCACGCTAATATTAGACAGCATCATCGGCAGTGCGATGGCGAATATTTTTTGGTGGCTAGCGAGGTTTAGAAAAGCACTTTTGGACATGGAGTCAGCTTAAGAGGGTAATAGTTTTTCTATTTTAAACAGCAACTCTTCCATATTAAAGGGGATATTCAATGTGTTATTAATATTGTTATTAAACAACTCATTTTGTATCGAATGAATAGGTTTATTCAACAGTAATAATACAGGGGTAAAACGATGCTGTGCTTGTTCGCGTAATAATGCAGAAATACTTAAACCATCAATAATGGGCAGGCTTAAACAGCTAATTAATAAATGTGCGCCATTACCATTCATCAAGTTAATCGCGTCTTGGCCATTAGTCGCTAGCAATACTTGATAGTTTTTCTGTAACAACGCAAAGTGAATAGCCTCACGTAATGAATCAGATGCAATCGCTAATAATATATTTTTCATATTCAGCTTAACTAGAAAATGGATTTATTAGCATAGCTATTTATCGCGAGGTTGGATCATTTTGTGGATATCTTCAACCATCAAGTCCATATCTACGTGTGCAATACCTTGCTCATTACGTACCGCTTTAAAGGTCGCCTGGTGCTCACCATCAGGATTGACCAAGACTAATGATGCGCTGTGATCAACAAAATAATATTCATCGTCACTATCACCGGCTTCAACAATGCTATAAACCAGACCTAAGTCTTGAGCAAAAGGAAACAGCTGATCATGCGTACTGGTTGTGCCAATAAAATTAGCATTAAAATAATTTACATATTCAGCCAGGTTATTGGCTTTATCACGATTAGGGTCCACAGAAACAAAGACAACTTGAATATTATTATAAGGGGGTTTGCTTAATTCAGGGTAAACACGGTCTAAATCAGCAAGTGTCGTAGGACAAACATCGGGGCAATAGGTATAACCAATGAAAAATAACGTCCAATGGTTTAATAGGTTTTTATTAGTGAATGTTTCTTTTTGTGCCATCTCGAAGGTGAAATTTGGCACGACTTTATGGCTTTGCTGCACAATTAAAGAAGGGTTATCTGAAATGCCTGCCTCGCTGTTTGTTTTTACAAAAACAACAGTGGCAATAGCAATCACAGATATCAGCAGAACAAGCAACAAACCTTTTTTCATTATCAACACCCATTACATTCATTTAGTCAGTATTGCACCATACAAAAGGCACACACTAAAAGCAATTAATCACAATAACTACAAAAGAAATTTCATGGTTATTGTGATAATAATGCAATGGATTATACGACAATATTAAAAATGATTACATCCAATCAGCAGTACGAATAACACCAACCGCAATACCTTCGATATCAAAGGCTTGATACTGAAGATCTACTTTAATAGGATCAAATTTCGCATTTTCAGCTTTCAGTGTCACTTCACTGCCTTCACGATAAAAACGTTTCACTGTTACATCGTCTTCAACACGTGCAACCACCACTTGGCCGTTGCTAATATCTTGTGTTTTATGCACAGCCAATAAATCGCCATCCATAATGCCGATATCCTTCATACTTTCGCCTTGTACACGAAGTAAAAAATCAGCCACTGGATGGAATAAATTCGGGTCAATATCATAATGGGATTCAACATGTTCGGCAGCCAAAATAGGCTCTCCAGCTGCAACCATACCAACAAGTGGTATACCGGCATCTATCGGAACAATATTGCTTTTGTGATCTTCTACGATACGAATACCACGAGAAGTACCCGACAGGATCTCAATCGCACCTTTACGCGCGAGCGCTTTTAGATGCTCTTCAGCTGCATTTGCACTGCGAAACCCAAGAATCTTAGCAAGTTCAACACGTGTTGGAGGCATTCCTGTTTTACTGATGCAATCTTTAATCACATCTAAAACTTCGCCTTGGCGTTTAGTTAATTCTTTCATCAGTTACCTCGCAAATAGTATATAAAGCTGTAAACATACACAGTGTATATCTATACAGATAAATATTCTAGCTTTGCGCCCATTTAACTTGTACGGCAAGATCATTATAAATTTTGAGATAAATTGAACTTTTTCAATAAGTAGCGATCAGATCACCATATACTAACAATCAACTATTTGGTGATAACAATCAGGGC
>NZ_PJBZ01000173.1 GCF_002835995.1 Psychromonas sp. Urea-02u-13
CTGGTGAATTGAACGACAGTTCAGTGCTATGAATGGGCTAAGCACTGAGTGACACTTTTTTAGCAGATAAAAAATGCGTCGGAATGGCGCTTATTATTTGAATCTAAGCTACTTTTTATTGCTGTTGAGAAAAAGGTAACTTGCCCGTAGGGCGAAACCCCATTTAACGCAGCATACAAAGGCTTATAAATAAGGGAGCAGATTAATAGTAAAATGTTATTTTGAGTCAGGCACAAAAAAGCCCTAAACCATTTCTGATTTAGCGCTTTCATTTATATGGTACCGCTAGGCGGACTTGAACCATCACTTCTTTTGCATACTTTGAGGCATAGATAGTTGGCGACATCCGTACTTCACATTAAAAAACATGATCCCCACGTTCAACTTGGAAGTGGATTCTTGAAGTGCAGTTAAAAAGATACGGGTGTCCCCGATCGGTTTTTAGCGATTAGTGCCGTTATGTCTGGCTCTGAGGTTGGGAGGATATTGAAAACTTCGGCCATATAAAACTTGATTGGCTCCGACAGTATCGTCCTTTTGAAGCGGGAATACCCAGCCATGACACTATTGCACGTGTTATTTGTCGTTTAAAAGCAGATGAAATTGAACAAGCTTTTCAAGCGTGGATATCTTCACTGATAGAAACGAATGAAATCACTGCTATCCCTGAGCTATTGAACATGCTTGATATAGAAAATAGTATTATTACCCTTGATGCAATGGGGTGCCAAAAGGAAATCGCAAAGCAGATAATAGAACAAAAAGCGGATTACATCTTAGCACTCAAAGGTAATCACTCAGAGTTGCAAAGTGAGTTAGAAGCTTAGTGGCACAAAGTGCAACGAGAAGGTTTTACAGCAGATAATTACGTTGAATATACGGTAACGGACAGTGCTCATGGTCGAATAGAAACGAGAACTTGTCAGCAAGTCCTCATTAATAAAAAATGGTTAGACAAAAAATACCGATGGGTAGGACTGAATAGCATTATTAAAGTTACCTCCGATGTATATGAAAAGTCCACAGGAAAAGAGACAACAGAAACCCGTAGGTACATTATTCATTGACCTTAAATGCAGAGCACAGCCTATACGCAGTGCGTAACCATTGGCAGATTGAGAGTATGCATTGGATGCTAGATATGACTTTTAGGGAAGATGAATCTAGAATTCGTAAAGGCCGAGGTCCACTTGCTTTTAACGTAATGAGAAAAATAGCGATGGGCTTATTTAAACAAGATAATACAAAGTCGGCGAGTATAGCAGCGAAAAAAAGATGGCTGCATTAGATGATGGCTATCGCTCAGCCCTTTTAGAGCATGGGATTAAAATGCGCTAGCCGTGGTATCCTCAGCGGAAATATTTATTTATGTAGTAATTTAGGGTTATTTTATTCTTTAGAGGCTTAAGTTTTTGCAGCATATTTCTAAGTTCATTCATTTTATTTAAAAATCTTCTTTCTGACTCAGAAAGAAGATTTGGTTGAAATTTTTGTATTAAACGATATAAGTGATAATTTGAAACTTTTTTTGCGACTAACCAAATAGGAGACAAACCGAATCGCCTAAGTGTTACACGTTCAAAGTCTACCATACCAAGTTCTTCACTATTGTTAGAAAGTAAGTCTCTTATTGGTATAGCATGCCTGGTAACACCAACTTGATGCATTTCATTTACCATTTTTCTTAATAAATTAATTTGTATTTCAGAAAGATTCTCAGGTTTTCCCCCTGGTAATCTGCTCATTTTTAAGATCTTCTTATCATCATCAAATGAAATTAATTTTGGGAAGCCAAAAGAACCACTTAATCGTAGGAGTGATTCTTTCTCTCTTTGGTATCGCTTGTTAGCATTTCCTGTTTCTTTAAAAAATTTAGAGACAACATCTTCTCCAATTTCAACTTTCATTTTACTAGTTTCGTAAATTCCATCGACTACAATTTTCACGGTGGCTCTTCTCATTTTATGTTAATTAAAAATATATTATATTCGATTAAAGTTACTGGTACAATGGGGACTGTATGTTAGCCTAAGTTTTGTGCGTGAAATAACTGCTATGTTGAGTAGCGTCTTTTTATGAAATAAATTGCGGCTTCATCATCAAACGAAGACAAGCCTTTTAATATTGATGCTGCTGTATGGTTTAAAAATGCTACCGGACGAATTAATTTACTAAAATAGGTTAAAAACCTAGTGGCTGATCACTACGAGGGGCAAGTCTTTCATTTTGCATCGCGTATACACAAAAATTAAGAAAATTAAGACAAAAAATTAAGAAAGGACATCCAAAT
>NZ_PJBZ01000174.1 GCF_002835995.1 Psychromonas sp. Urea-02u-13
TTATTTAACCATAGGTTACTCTTGAAGTTCAGTCAAAAAGAGTCGGGTGTCCCTAATTGGTTTTTAAGAGGGTAATAGTGAGTTTACATAATAAATAGTGGGGGTAAATGATGAGCGGAGCAATTGAAGTAGCTGAAAAATCGGTAGATAACATCGAACAGTTGATAGCTGAAATGTTGGAAGGTGATCACCAGGACAACGAAGTTTCTCTTGGCTGGTTACTTTACGGTAAAAGTGAAATACAGGTACAGCTTAAAATCACCCGCGTTCGTAGTGATTTTATCGACGATGATGAAGAAGATTTAGCGTAAGGGTTAGCTAAAAATATGAATATGACGCCTTTTATTTACATTGTTCTGAAATATGTCGTTAGTTTTCAAACGCCTTTATGGTTGCATATTTGCTACCCATGTTGGTTTGTTTGTGATTAAATGCTTACCTCTTCAAGTGATAATGGGAATTGTTATGATTAAGTCTGTAAGTAAAATATTTATTATGTTTTTGGCCGTATGTTCTTTTTGGGTTTATGCAAACGAAGATACGGATAATATTATTAATCCGATAAAATCAATTGAGAAACAGCTTGTACACAATGTCTCTGATGACGAAAAATTTAATGAGTTATTTAAAGAATACATAACTTATTATCAAGATTTAGACAGTGTTAATGCTTCCTATGCTTTTTTACAAAAATTATATAGAAACGCACCTTTTGAATGGGTAAAAGGGGCGGAAATATACACTTCTACACAAGCATTAACGAAGGTATTAGGCCAGCATAAGTCTCTGGAAGGGGATAATGAAGTTGCTGGCCGAGAACTTGCTACACTTTCTGACCTAAGGCTTTCTCAGCCAAATAGTGTAACATTACGAAATATCGAAAGTAGCTTAAAGCAGTATGAAGGCGCGAAAAGTCGAGTTAAACGTTCTTCAACGAGGACTTGTGGAAGATCGTGCCATGGTGGAACTGGCGGTAGTACATTTGCGGGCGGTGGTGGCGGAGGCACAGGATTTAATAGTGGATTTAACTCAAAGTCAGTGGCTTTTAACTTAGGCTTTAACAAGCGAATCCCTCCCCAGAAGTCTCCGTTTAATTCACATGGCCAATCAGTATTTTCAAATGGTAAAAAATATATCTCTCTGGATGTTGATGGGCATAACGTAGCAAATGGTTGGAAAATGTTTGATTTAAAAGGTCGAAGAATAGGTACTTGGAGTTCCGATTTATCAACGCGGATTAAGGATTAGAAAATGAGTAAATTTGATATTCTTCTAGACGATAGTATTTTTGAATCTGAAGGAGAGCAGGTAGTTTTGGGTTCTATAAATATTGGTGATTTTCAAGAAAAATTTTATGCTTCTCTATCATATTGGGATAGAAATCAGTATTTATCTCAATGGAAGTTAGCACTAGAAAGAGTTTTAAATGGTGAGCCTTGTTCGGCACTTGTGACAACTATGTATGATCCATCAAAAGCTAATTTCATATTTTGGTGGGTTTTATATGTGCTTGAGGATGAAATCTATATTCAAAATCATACTCTTTTCTTAGATGAAGTTGATTCACCATTTAATGAGTTCGACCTTTATAGCTCGATTCCGGATAGAAAAACACAGACAGAAGAAGGAGAATCTATTTCTGAATGGAAAGTGAAAATGTCTGCAGTTAAAGAGTTTTATGACTGTTACGAAGTTAATGACGCCAAGTTGATGGCATCCGATATTTGTTAAATCCCAAAGCCCACAAAACCTGGGCTTTTTATTACAACAAAGAAAGTCGTGCTTTAAGTTCCTGCTGTTGGCTGGGCGCTAATGTCTTTAATAACTCAAACGCTAACTGAGTAGACGTTTTAGCGGACGGGCTTAATGTATGGCTGAACGACAGGTTCATCACAAAAGAGTGGCCGCACTCAGGGTCACGGCAACTACAATACAAATCTGAATACCCTAACGATATTCTGTTCGACTTCTGAATACTGCTTTTCTCACCACATTCCGGACAAAGAATTCTCATATAAAACCTCACTAACTAACCGCTCAATTAGACCAGAATATTAAATTTAATCGGGTTACCACGCGTGCTATCTTTTGGAATAACAGTCGCTAATTCAACGGGAAAACGATGACCGTTGATCACCTCTTGTACGGTATAAGTTAAGTGCCGTACATCGATGTTTTGGTATATCCATCTGTTCAATATCACCTTGATAAACACGGATATAATTTGGATTTTTTATATCTGAAAAAATTAAGACAGGACATCCCAAC
>NZ_PJBZ01000175.1 GCF_002835995.1 Psychromonas sp. Urea-02u-13
CAATATATGGAGCATCATTTGAAATCGGATTACATGTTGCAAGTGGCAAAAGAAATTGGAGTTGTCAAAGATAACCCTCGTTTACTTATAATTGTCTCCCATTCATTTGTCGAAATGATGATAAAAACATTGCTAGAGCATCATGTTCCAGGTTTATTTTTAAAAAATCATAATCAGCGTTTAGAGAAACTTAAAAAAGAAGCTGTTATAGATGAGTTTCAATTTGAATTATATGACTGGTTTAGAGAGTTAAGAAATGATGCTGTTCATACGCCACTCTTTAATCTAAAGGACTCAGATTTTGAAAGGTTGAGTGGTTTAGTAAAAAAAGAACAACTTGGTGTTGATTGCTTCCATAGTTTTTCTTTAAAATTAATTACAGAGTTATGGAATAAAAATTTAGACGCACTCGGATCAGAGTACTTAAGTAAATATTGCTAACAAGTCATTTAAACGGAATAAAAACAGTTGGCCATCGCTTCGCGATTATAGCCAACCATTTTTATCCGCTTAATGAGGCGTTATGCCTAAAGGTTTGATATGAATGATTTCCTTGAAGAAACGGATTCTTGGGCAAGTGCTGGCGAAAGGTGGCGTTGTCCTGGTTGTGCAAGAAAAAGAGATGAATGTGAAATAACAACAGAAACAGGAAAAAAATTACGCTGGTTAGTTTATCACCATGATCACATGCGTGACTATGTGAAACATTTTATTATGAGTGAATATGGCAGTTTTCTTGAGCCTATTGAAGACAAAGTTTTAAAAAGCGAAATCTGGAAACAGATGGATCTTCTTAAGATATTTATTGTTAGATTTGAACCAACTTTGATTTGTTTAGATTGTAACGAAGTTGAAGGTAAGTTAAAAAAAACTCTCGGTTGTGATAAGTTTTTTTCGTTTCATCATCTTGAAATAAAAAGAGCAATAATGAAATGTCCAAATGAAAGGCATATGTACTTAGATGAACATGCTCCGTTTTTTAAAAAAATATACGAACAAAATTTCGAACGACTAGTTTCATATAGAAAATCAATTATTGAAGCAGTGGTTAAACGAGCTTATGAACGCGATATGGCGTGGGGGGGACCTATGAATTTTGCAAGTATATTTACAGAGCATGAACTTGCAATTGATTATCCTCCATTCTATTCAAATTTATTAATAAAAGCAGGTTTAGAAAAAGGAGAGCCTGTTTTGCAAGGTTTTCCTTGGACTGATGAACAAAAAGAAAATGTAAAAAAACTTCATGCTAATGGGTTAAGTCATCAAGAAATTGCAGTTAAAGTTGGCAGGACAAAATTTACAATAATGAAAAAATTGGAAGAATGGGGCATATAGGCATAACAAGGCGTTTAAACGGAACAAAAACAGTGGGTTACGTTTCGCTTCGCTACACATTATAACCCACAATTTTTGTCCGCTTAACGCGGCGTTATGTGTAAAAAGGAGTTTCGTATGTCATTTAATTCTTGGCAAAGCTATTGGAAGTTCTCAAGAAAGATCACAAGTGATACCCGGTACATCTATGATGATGAAACCAGCAATTTTATAAATGAAGTTTTGCGAACGAGCGACTCCAGAAAAAAAACATTAAAAACGGGTCACAAGTTATGGCGATCTCAAATTGGAAGTGAAATTCGAACTATATGCAATGATGATGGCATTGAAATTGGGGAAGAAACTGTACCATACCCTAAAAATCGTATGTACCCACTAGAGTGTTCCGCAAATGAAGGAAGAGTAAATCCAAAAGGTATTCCGTATATCTATTTAGCGACAGATTGGGAAACATCAATGAGTGAGTGTCGCCCATGGATAGGAATGAATCTATCGGTAGGTCAATTTATCGTAACTAAAAATCTAAATGTTGTAGATTGTTCAGAAAATCATTCAACCAATCCACTGTACTTTGACTTAAAAAAAGGCATATACGAGCCTAATTCAGAAGAAAGAGAAAAAGCCGTTTGGGCGCATATAGATAAAGCGTTTTCCATGCCAATAAACACCAATGAAACTCAAGCTCATTATGTTCCAACACAGGTTATTGCTGAAGCATTTAAAACACATGGATATGATGGAATCATTTACAAAAGCATGCTTGGAAAAGGTTTCAATATTGCACTGTTTAATATGAAAAGTGTTGATATGGAAAAACGTAGTGTATTTGAGGTTAAAACTCTAGATATCACGTATTCCCAAACATCCTAAGTATCGAGTACAATACAC
>NZ_PJBZ01000176.1 GCF_002835995.1 Psychromonas sp. Urea-02u-13
GAAGGTTCTCGCCCCTATATGGCTCCAGAACAGTGGAATAAAGAACCACTGTCTTCTAAAACTGATGTATTTGCTTTAGGTGTAATATTATGCGAATTATTTACTAATGGTTATCATCCAGTGGGGATTAAATTAGGCGATTATTGGCCAAAGCCAATTGGCGAAAATAGTAAAAAGTGGACAGGTACTAAGCCCTGGAAAATTTGGATAAAGAAAGAAGATAAACTTGATAAAAGTGTCTTAACTCAAATACCTTCTGACATTAAAGATTTAATTAGTAGAATGCTTTCTACATCAATATCTCAAAGGCCTTCTATTGAGGAGGTTCTTGAAGAAATATTATCTATAACTAATTCACTTTGCCCTGAGAGCTATAATCAAATTAACTTTCAAATAAATTACCATAATCAGAAAGCACATAATAAACCTCTTAAAGAGTATTGGTCTTATCTTTTTAGTCGTTGGAATAAATTTGAGGAAAAGTTTGCTAGTGGCATTTAACAAGTCGTTTAAACGGAATAAAAACAGCTGGCCATCGCTTCGCGATTATAGCCAACCATTTTTATCCGCTTAACGAGGCGTTAGTTTACAGTTAATTATTCATCCATCGAATTAATATACAAAATCCAATTATCAGCAATTTCTCTAAACTCATGTGATACGTTATGAGTTTCCTTTACGATGTTCCAAAATTCTAAACCAAGTGTTCTTCCAATATTCCAACTTTTCTCATTAATGTTATTAGGTTTTTTTATTCTAATTTCGGGAGTTGGAACATCTCCTTTTGTCGGCATGTATGCCATTGGTAGAATATCATAAGCGGGTGTTAATCCGTTTAACTGTAAATTTTCTAAGAACAAAGAAACATTCCCATTATGGGTGTCACTATTGCCAATAAACCTACTATAAGACAACCAAGTATTTAACAATTCAGAGTCAGAATCACTTAATAAATCCATATCATTTAATTGGATGCTAGCATCTATCCAATTATCTGCATGTCCAGAAAACTCTGCGAGAACAGTCTCTAAGGAAACCATACCTACTTGGCCCTCTAAATCATTTACTACAACACGGTCAAAGCGAGTTACTTCAAGATAAACTCTTTGCTCACTAGTTAACAATTTAGTTAAAGCAGCATGCCCGTTAAAGTTATATAAAGTAGTTAACGCAATATCTTCACATATAAGTAAATCTTTAATTCGAAGGGCAACAGGGTTTCCAATTTCAATAAGTGGTGAATATTTTACGATACTGTATGTTTGATTTTCTTTATCTTCCCATCTGCTGTGAAACTTTGGTTGCTCTCCGCCCGCAGAGTTTGCAATTGCACCCCCTTTGCTTAAATCTATCACGTATCGATCATATTGCTCTAATCTAGAGGGCAGAGTAACTCTATTTGTTTGGAATTTCCTTGGAGACAAAAATTTCGTACATAATTCAAAACAGCCAGGAGTGTCATGAGAATATATTATCAAATATCGTAAGAGATCATCTCCACTCCAATTTTCTGATTTAATTGGAACATTGATTTTAGAGCTCACGTGTTTGGTAATCATTCTACCAATAAAACCCTGAGGTCTTAAGTCTAAAAGGTACCAAGGCAAATCATCATATGGTATAAAACCAGTGTCAGTTTCTAAAACTGTCCCCGTATTTGTGACCCATAATTTTCCTGCAACTGAAACATCGGCTTTATCATTAACTTCACGAATAATTATTGGTTGGTTTACATCAGGAATGTTTCGTAAGTATATGTATTTTGTGTTTTTTCCTTTCCCTAAAGTTATGACTTTACGATCATTTATATATGGAATGAGCCTTCTGGACACTGTTGAATGGCTAACCTGTAGAAAGTTTGCCAATTCTGGAACTGAAACTAATCCATAAATTTGAAAATATGTAACCATGCGATCAGTCATGACGAGAATCCTATTCTTAAATAAACCATAAACTAAAGGGGGTTAGTGGTTTTCTATCAAAGTAGGTGAAGAGAACCTTTAAACCCATCCTATTCCATGTTTAGAGTGATTTCAAAGTATTATTTAAGAATATTGATCGTTATACTGACATACTCTTTAAGCTCATTAGTAATCAGTAAACTAACAAGGCATTTAAACGGAACAAAAACAGTGGGTTACGTTTCGCTTCGGTAACTTCTCATAAACCTGTGGCAACGTTATTTACATCACAAAAATTCACATA
>NZ_PJBZ01000177.1 GCF_002835995.1 Psychromonas sp. Urea-02u-13
GAAGAAAGATGGGACACCCAAACTTTGAAACTAATAAAAACAACTAGTTACTATGGCTAAGTCTTTGGGTGTCCCCGATTAGATACTGTTGAAGCTTAAAAACAATGGAAGGTTTATGAGGTATCCAATTACCCTTTTCGGGAATGACTAACAAAAAAGCCTTAACAGCTAGAATTAAGGCTTTTAGAGGACATAGTTATTTTATTCTAATCACTAAAAATAGCTTTTTTAAGTTCTATCGAATGTTTAGCATTATATAAACGAACAGTACTATTTTTCTTTGGAAACCTTGGCATCATTTCAATATGAATTAACCGATCTTCTGGTTTTAATCCTTCAATTGCCTGCAATTCTTCAAAAGCAGCAATCGTTTCATAATCATCTAAAAGAACATCATAGAGTTTAGGGCCATAATAAAAATCAATATAAGAAGGGATTGCAGATTCATTCACTTTCGAATAGTCAAATTGAATATTACTTCGAGTACCATCAATTAGTGTTGCAAAATGATCCGTTAATACTACCTGATCAAATGACTCAATGACCCATTGATAAGGCTTACGATAACGAGCCCATGTATCATACGGGAGACCTTCATTTTGTATCTTGTTATAGCGCTCCTCCCCAACATCACCTTTAAGTACTTTCAAACGAAATGCTTCTGCTTCTTCCTCTGATGGAAAGGGAACCATAAACACACTGCTTAAATTAGTTTCACCTTTTTCTGCTTGAGCAAATAGTACTTCGTGTTGTTCTCCCGGACCTGCAATCCAAACCGCAACAGTACCACCTGGAGCAACCCCAACAACAAAACGGCTATATTGTGGAAGTTGAAACTTCAACCGCTTGAAAGGATTTTCAACGCCCCATTGGAATAACTTCACCATTTTATCGTAAGGCAAATCAAATACATCGGTATAAACTTGGTTTTCAAAATAGGAATAAAAACTGATGCTTAAACGGTCGGGTAACTGATACTCAATTTCTGGATGATTGGCAAACCCATCCCCCCATTTCCCATCTGATGGCCCTGTTGGCACAGGTAAACCTCGATCCTCACCTTTGAAAAGCAATATTGCATTTATAATTTTAACAGGAAACCCCTTCGGTCCATTTTTTTGTGCTTCCCAAGTAAATTTCGGTTCGTTATTCATACTGCATCCTAGTGTTAATACTGTTGCTAATCCTATAAAAAGGGGTCTCAATAAATTACGCATCATAAATAAACCTCGTCCTTTTACCGTCTTCTATTTTAGGTGCATATCCCGGCCCTTTACTGGCCGAAAAATTTAAATGTTTATTACGATAGTTTTTTAAAAAATTGTTTAATTCTTCACCTTCCCCAATCCAATCCTCCGCTTTTGAATTAGCTGGTTTTTTACCTATATACCCTAAAACCTTCTTCTCTAAATCGCCTAGATTAGAAACATCAATAACGGAGTTAGCTCTATCTTCCAATTCTTTTTTGATCATCAACTTAGGTTCATTTTTGACATAATCCGCCATTACCTTTAAAGGAATGCTTGAAAACGCACTGTGAATATCAACCCTAGAAACAGATAACGTTGCATAGGCAAAATAAACACTCGGATCGTAGCTATTTGACTGACGAGGATGAAAATACAAATTAATCGTAAAATCACCATCGCGAAGTTCTAGCTTAAATTTTCTTTTCTTTTCAAGCTCTTTAATCGTCGCTTTGGCATCACTTTTAATCATCGATACAGTTCGATTATCTTTTTTACCTTTATACCACCCTTGAGTGTCTAGCCACTGTTTATCAGCCTCCATCTCCCACAACTGTCCTTGGTTAATAGTTAATTCCTCTTTATTCCTAAATACTAAAAGAGCTTCTTTTTTTGCAGGATCAGTTTCTTTTTTTATTTTTCCTTCATCTGCTTTATTGTAACTGCCCCCCACATCAGAATGTACTCCAGGAAGATAGTACTCTTCCCCCCCTTTAGATTTTGAGGCTTTGATATTATGTAACGGAAAATCTTTCCGATGCTCTTCGGCAGCTGCTAAATGTAATACTTTATTGGCATATTTATGTGCAGTTTGCTGTAATTTATTATTGGCAGACTTAAATAATTGACTGGCCATGTAAGAAAGAACCGTATCATAAAGGCCTGCAAAACCAACTTCGACCGCGTTTTCATC
>NZ_PJBZ01000178.1 GCF_002835995.1 Psychromonas sp. Urea-02u-13
TAACGCCTGCTTAAGCGGATAAAAATAGTTGGCTATAATTGTGGAGCGAAGCGGAACGTAGCCAACTGTTTTTATTCCGTTTAAAGCTCTTGTTATATGCTCGCGATCAGTTTAAAAACTCTGATAATACAAGTACATAACGAAATGGAATAATAACGCAAACCAACAACATTTAAAGCCATTTAAGTATTAACTTTGAACTCCGCAGGAAACACTCTCCGATAGTTACTTAAAACTAATAATTAAACAGTTTACGAACGTATGAAACACCCTTTGAGATTACAAATCAGCAATTCAAAAACTAGCTGACGAAATGGAAAAATCACTAAGTCAGCAAACCAAAATACCGCGATTTTCAGATTGATGAAATACAAGATAGCCAAACAAAGTGACAGCACAATCAAGGCAACTTTTAAGCTTATGTATTTTAGGAAAACCTACGAAAACAGCATGGTAAAACAGTGATCAAAGCGTATATGAAAAACTAAAACATAACCTAAAAGGTAGCGACATATAACGCCTTAATAAGCGGATAAAAATGGTTGGTTAAAATCGCGAAGCGATGACCAACTGTTTTTATTCCGTTTAATTAACTTGTTAGGTTTAAGCCCACAACAGCGGGCGTAAACCTATTAATTATTGTTAATTCTAGTAACCCGCTGACTGATGAATTTGCTATAAAAACTGAACAAATCAGTTAATGAGTAACTAGCTAATACTTTGAATTTTAAAGTTAAACGCTGAACTAAGCTACAACATAAAATTGATTTAAACGTAACTTGTGAATCAATGCAGAAATTGGGATAGAAAACTCATAAATCCATTTTCACAAACAGAGTGCCAATCTAACACGATGGAAAAATCACTCTGTAATTAAACGATGTAAGCAACATTAAAATTTCAGATTCTCAAGTAAACCTAACGCCGCATTAAGCGGACAAAAATAGTGGGTTAAAATGTGTAGCGAAGCGAAACGTAACCCACTGTTTTTGTTCCGTTTAAATGCCTTGTTATATGATCGCGTTCAGTTTTAAGATCTAAATCTATGAGTAAAACTTAACTTCATTATTAGCTACAAATACACCTGAAGAAATTGGAACTCCTACTTTAATTAGTGCATTAAATAATATTTCTAACCTTTCTTTATTTAGCGAAACATCAATATCAGATGCTAATAACTTTAAAAATGACGATGATTCATGCCTTCTATTATGCACATTAAACATATGCTCTATTGAAGATAAAAAATACTTATAGTCTAATGTCATGAGCTCATTCTTTATTTCATTAACAGATTTCGTTGTTAGGTCGTCAATTTTTTCAACAGCTATATCTTCTAAAAGCATGTCATTCCATAATTCAAAAAGCATACATATTGGTAAACATTCTGTATTTTGTGGAGATACTTCAAAAAGTGCAGAATCTTTATAAAATAATTTAATTGAAATTAGTTCTCCATACTCTTCATGCTTAGCACCTAAACTTTCATCTCCTGCTGAGCTATAGATGCTTTCAATTCTAACTCCTGCAGGAATTATATGCATTGTGGCATTTAATTTTGTAAAGAAAATTGAATTATTCATATCCTTATATTTTTCGATTCTACAGTTATTTTTAATTAAATAATCAGTATGAAATAGCATCCAATACCCATTAAGTTTTAATGCGATATATAACTCATAGCCTAATTCATTAGCAAATGATCTTCTTTTTTCTAAATTATTTTTAGATACTTTAAATTTATTATCTCTAGTGCTTTTTACTTCAACCATTATTTTTTCATCATTTTTAAAATGAATAATAAAATCGCTTTGATAAGATTCATCGGTTAATTTTGAAGTAGTTTCATCTATAGAAATAATATGTTTACAGTTATTAAAAAAATGTAGGATTAGTGCAAACTCATCTTCTACCTTTAGTCCTGGTAATCGATGTTCTAAATTTGTATTTTCAAGGTTTAATTCTTTTTTCAACAAGCATCTTGTCTCCTCCGTTAAGTATGATTCTACTTGATGGAATGCTTTTAATTTCTCGATATCACTAGACATACTCTTCCTTTAAAAAATCTTATTGAAATTAAATTGCGACAAAGAACACCGTCAGTAAGCGACATA
>NZ_PJBZ01000179.1 GCF_002835995.1 Psychromonas sp. Urea-02u-13
TAATCTTTTAGTTAACTGTCATCTTACTGTCACCTTAAAAAGTTATCTTTTTGTAGCACGATTAAACACCCTAACAGCATCTTGATGTAAATGATGATCAAGAGCTGCTACCAAGGTATATAAACCAAAAACAGGAACTTTTATTATGGCTACTTTAACCAACGTTGAGCTGAACGCTAATTTATATAGTCCGGTGATATTTTTTGATTTAGATGGCACTAAATACGCCATTTTTACCGATGGCCCTGAGAAAGTATTAACAGGGGAGATGGATGGAATCTGTGATGTGCTTTCAGCGCAAATGAATAAAAATGGGGATGAAGAAACAACCACATTTAAGTTTGATGATTTTCATATTATCTCTAACGGCAGTCAGGCAATGGGTATGTTAAATTAACCCGAATTTAGAGCAAAGCACGCACTCAAGTAAAGTGCAGGACTCAATGGTGAGTCCATTGATTCATAAAACGCCAAAGTGCCTTTCGCAGTTTGGCGTTATTTTTTCTTGTCTTTAAATGACTAAATGCTATTCAACAACTTAAATTACTTAACCATGAAGAAAATAAGGTTAAAGAGCAAGTTGAATTTTTACTATGGGTGGATTCGTGTTCGTTTTTATTGAAATAAGTCAGCTTATTCAGTTTTAATAACCTGAGTTTCTCCTGGTTCTCTCTTTTCCATTTCTATAGCACCTTCAATCACTGCACCTTCAATGACAGCGTCTTCAATGACTGGATCCTCAACTAAAACCGCTTTTTCTCTGGTAAACCACCAACAAAGTAACGAACCCATGGACACCATGACCACGCCTTGCCAAAACGTGGCAGTGAGCTCAATGTCTAAAATCCATGCGGATAAAAAAGTAGAAAAGATAGGCGTGAAATACGACAGGGTAGCCAGTAGCATCATGTTGCCACGCAAAATACCGATATTCCATAAGGCATAACCGCTACCCATAGCCGCGCCGGTGATCAATAAATCAAAGGCAGCGTCTGCTGTTAATGTGATGGCGGGTTCATTGCTTATAAAGTACTTAATCCACAGGGTGATCGCCGTGGCGATAAAGAACCAGGTAATGGCATTTTTTCCATTGGCTAAATATTTAGTAATATTGCAGTAAAACGCCCAGATAAAAGCGCCAGAAAAAGCCATCGCATAACTCGCAGGGTTAGAAGCAATGTTCTTTGCGATATACGTCAGTGAGAGTCCTTGATCGCCACCCACGGTCCACGCGACACCAAAAAAGGCTAACGCGATGGCAGGATAAAGTGCTTTGTTCACTGGTTTTTTACTAATAAATACCGCCACTAATACGGTTAACGACGGCCATAAATAGTTAATGACGCCCATCTCAACCGCTTGCATACGGTTATTCGCCATACCTAACGCCAGCGATAAACAGATTTCATAACTGACAAAGAGCGCGCCGCCAATCAGCAGATACTTAGTCGAAAAGAGTTTAAGTTTTGGCGCACCAAGGAATAACACTAAAAACAGCGAGCTGACCGTATAAATCATGGCCGCACCACCTATCGCGCCGAGTTGCTCAGCCACATTACGCACAAAACCCACTGTGGTGCTCCACAGTAGAATCGCAGCACAACCCGCAAGTGTGTATTTATCTATTTTAACCATCAGCATTCCTTGGGTGTTTGTATATCGTACATGTGTATTATATTGCTCGGATAATACACGTTAACAAACAATGCATGCTAATAAATAATGTTGATATAGGTATAAAAGATGATGGGAGGGTAAGGGGATCAGATTGATGTGAAGATGGGATGTCCCGTTTTTATTTTTTAAGCGCCAGTGATTGTGTTTTGTGGGCTACATTTTTGACGTTGGCGAGAAAAGATAAGAAGCGTTCAACTTCTTGATTATGGCAACCCACGGAATGATTTTTATTATTAAATACGATGAAATAGCGGATCCAATGAATGTAAGCAGTAATCGTTTTTCTCGCGTAACGTCGTGTATTCATCATTTCAACAATAGATTGAGGAAAGGGAGATTTATTTTTCATAGCCACCTTAATTAATCTGTGTGTATAT
>NZ_PJBZ01000180.1 GCF_002835995.1 Psychromonas sp. Urea-02u-13
CTAAGCGGAAAATAATGGTTGGCTATAATCGCGAAGCGATGGCCAACTGTTATTTTTCCGTTTAAGCAACTTGTTATGCATTTTGATTGAGAACTTCCAGCAACGTTTCACACTGAGATTGAATAGTTTCCATTGCTATTAAATTACCTAACATATAGCCATTTTCATTTTGTATTGATGAAGACATATCACATTGAATTCCATTACCGCTTCCTTTGAAAAACTCATCTTTCTTTCGGCCTTTCCCAAGAAAATATTCATCAGAATGTTCTCTCATATCTCTAACATCAACAGCATCTTCAGTTGCCTTTATAAATGATGTAAGGCTCTCTTTGATATTCTTTGGGGAATGGTGAACGATTTGTTTTGAAAACCTAACGCTCATTACGGTAGCAGTTAACACATAATGCTCATCAAACATTCTGCGTTTATGAAAGCTATCCTCAAAAGAAAACGGCTTATTAATATTATTTAGAAAAGCTCGACTACCATCAATGGCTTCAGCTAACCAACTTTTCAAAAAGAACATTGTTGTTTCTTTACTCTCAGCGTCCATTGAAACTCCATTAATGCATAACGCCGCATTAAGCGGACTAAAATTGTTGGTTATAATGTGGAGCGAAGCGGAACCTAACCAACTGTTTTAGTTCCGTTTAAATGCCTTGTTAGGCTTTTTCTAGTTCAGTAGACTTAGACCATTCTTTTTGAAACAAACTTTTTAAAGCTTTATCGTGAGCCATTTTTGAGTGTAGTCCGATCGTTGATTCTAACATTTTGGTTTTTCCAAAATCTGAACTAGAAACCCAAACAGTTTCGGGAGCAATTAACACCACTTTAGCATTCATATTTGGATGCAATGCTATATGAACATTAGGGAATTTATTCTTTAACATTTGAGCATTATCTCTTGCATCTTCATTAGCAATTATAAATATATCAATAGGACGTTTATTAATGATTTTTGCTATGTAGTCTAGGTTTGGTAAATGATGGGTCATTATACGAAGACAACCATCCATTTTTCCTAGTTGAGAAAGTCGAGTATTCCAAGTGCTTACGCACACTGAAAACTTCGCGTCATTACATGCAAAAGCAAAACCACCGTTATCATCGCGAAAAGTCATATATTCTCCTATACGTGGATACAACGTTGAAAGCCTAACGCCGCGTTAAGCGGACTAAAATAGTGGGTTAAAATGTGTAGCGAAGCGAAACGTAACCCACTGTTTTAGTTCCGTTTAAACGCCTTGTTAGAACTTAAGTGAACCATGGCAGACAAGAACTTTCGCAATTGCTTCTTCGTGAACTTTGGTTTCTAGAACATTATCAAATGATCTAGTTGTGCCGTGTTCTTTGAAATAAACAGAATACCATGTAAGCCTAGCGTCCTTTAAACAATACCATCCATCGTAGGTCTGGTGTTCAAAAGAAAGCCAAAAAACATTTTCACAATTACATACTATTTCATCTTTAACATTCGTGTTACTTTGCAAAAATGCAGTAAATTCCATTTCATTTTTTATGTTATTTAATTGCACTAAATTGGTTAAATATTCTTTAAGATCAGATTCATTCATGATGACTCAACTCATTGCAGTAGTTCTAACGCCGCACTAAGCGGATTAAAACAGTTGGTTATAATTTGTGAGGCACGAACGAAACCAACTGTTTTAATTCCGTTTAAGTGCCTTGTTAGTTGACTTTCGGACTAAACGAATGCGCAAACTAACTTGCTGATATTCGGTACATTTTACACTGCTTTAAAACAGAAACTACAATCACTATTTGAAAACATGATCCAAGCAAGATTACACGATTGGAAACTAGAAACAGAATAACGCCATTATAAACAAGCAAGAATTAATGGAGCGTAGTTGCATTATTTACCGACGTACGCAGACGACTATTAGTGACAACCTTTTATGGCGTTATGAGCGTATTTACAAAACTCACAACGCACCAATTGACGAACATAAAACAACTTAAATTAAAGCAAGCAAATCAATTCAGAAACTAAATACATGCCAAATATTGAAGACAAC
>NZ_PJBZ01000181.1 GCF_002835995.1 Psychromonas sp. Urea-02u-13
ACAGCCGTAAACTGCAATACCTAGTTGAACGTGGGCATTGATTTTATATGATTGAAGTTATGGGTGTCCTGAATTGGCCACTGAATTGGCCATTGCTAAGCGGACTAAAATAGTTGGTTATAATCGCGAAACGATGACCAACTGTTTTAGTCGCGTTTAAACAACTTGTTAAATGGGTTTAAACTCTTAAAGGAGGGATTGATATTGGAGTAATACCTAAGCGGGCGCATGACGATTGAAGTACTTCTCTCCAATATGGCCAAACGTGGTAAAAAACGTGTTGTTCGCCAAATTGGTTTATCTCTTCTTCTGATAACTCACAAGATGATTCATATTGTGCTACAAACTCTGATTTAATCTCTAAAATTGGTTCTATTGAACCATTAGACTCTTCATTTTCAAAGTCCTCATGTGATACAAACCTTATGCCAATAACTGTATATAATTTGTATAGCCACTTACCTTCTTCTATTTCTAAGTTTTTATACATTCTCAGGCCTTTTAACTCTTGAGAGTTTTCAAGGTAGCTATCGTCAAAGTCTTCAGAGTCCATGTCATCGCGGAGGTTTACGTATAAGTTTTTTAATATTACAGATTGAATTAATAAATTATCTGCACATTTTTGTATTTCAGGAGTCATCAAGCAACCTTATTTTTTGACCATTCAGCATCATAAGCAAGATAAACATTCTGCGCATTTCCTTTGCGCTGATTTTTATTTGTAAATGTTTGCTTACCAGATTTAACCCATCCATTCTGACTTATTTTAGCAGGTTCAACAGGTAATTTAATTTCAGGTTTAAAACCTAAAGCAAAACAAATATCAGAGAAAGAACCTAAAGTCATATTCCTAGATCCACTTAATATTTGTGTCACATAAGATTTGGACTTACCTAATCTCCGCGCAAGCTCTGCTTTTGAAAGAGAGAGATCTTCGAGCATTAGAAGTAAATCTTCAGTTACATTAAACACAAGATCCTCTCTAGCATATGCTTTATCATCCGCATTACTAAAGTCTTTACTTTTTGAGTAAAACATATCTTTAGCACTCATAATTATTTCTCCTTGCTATTCCAATTTGCATGTACTTTATCGATATCTCTTTTATCTAGCTTCTGCTTATCTTTATAAGTGTAGTGGCTGATAAAGTACGTATTTGGATGTTTAGTCGATAACCAACAATAAGCTCTAACTGGTATTTTCTTAAAAGCATTAAACTTTCCTTTGCCTTGAGGTAAGTTTCCCTCTTGCGGAAAATTTTCTTTAGACATCCTCTTGCCATTTGCCAAACGATCAATAAGCTGAATTATCGCATTGGTAACTGTTTTCTTCTTTTTATGAGGAGAAACACTTACTAATGCATCTTCAAAGCTGTCAATGGCTTTATCGCAATGCTCCACTGTGAAATGTGTGCCTACATGTTTATTTTTAAGTTTTTCAGTCACTCTATATCGTTCTCAATTATTGTAGTTAACATATATGTAAACATCCATGCGATTACACCCTTTCTTGAAACTAAATGCAATTCTTTTCTGACTATTTGGTAGAAATTTACACGAATTTGATATCGCTACCCATTTAACGCCGCGTTAAGCGGACTAAAATTGTGGGTTAAAATGTGTAGCGAAACGTAACCCACTGTTTTAGTTTCGTTTAAATTCCTTGTTGAACGTAGCCACATAGCAAGTTGTTCGTCTGCGCTCATCCTGTCGCCCCTTGCTAAATCAGCGACACCTTAGCAAGAAAAATGGAAGGGGGTTCCCGCAGCCACGTTGTGTCGTGTTACCCGTCATTCCCGAATTGTTTTATCGGGAATCTCTGTTTGGTTAAACTAAAAGATTGGGATGTCCCCGATTGGATGCCGATTGGCTGTTTTCTATGGCTGAAAGGGCATATTGCGAGATAGGAAAGTGAATCATTTAACGTTTAATCAATGGTTTAATTACTTAACCACAACCTATTTAAGCGTTCGACAGTAATAGGTGTGTCTTTAACGGGCATGATATTATGTTTGCATGGCTTCATCATA
>NZ_PJBZ01000182.1 GCF_002835995.1 Psychromonas sp. Urea-02u-13
CGAAATACCCCTAAAATTCTGTTTTTCTCTAGAAAAAAAAATGAGTGCCATTAATAACCTTTATTGTGACAGTTTTTACAGTTCCGACAAAAGCAACACGGTGACGTAAGAAATCGATTTATTGATATAAAGCGCTATAACCACAAACTTAAAAGCAGAGAGGAGACACACAATCCTTTTTTACTAATCACTCTCTGTTTTAATAGTTATCTTTTTTGCTCTTAATGCCTTACTACTCATTCAACGAACCGAGGATAAAAGGGAGTGTTAATCGGGGAGAGCTGTCTACTGAAATACCTTAACCTATTGATTTTATATGATTGAAGTTATGGGGGTCCTCAATTGACATAGTTAAAAGGATTGGGCGTTCTTGATTTTTTATGGGGTTGTAGTGTTGGTGATGGATGTTCACTAAAAAAGAAACCCGCAATTAAGCGGGTAAATGTAAATTATCGGTACATTAAACAATGTTGAGTTAGTTGCTCTTTAACCGATTGCTTTTGCCCTAACAACAAGAGTGCTGTAATCAGTGTTTCTTCGCCCTGTTCTTCGGCTTCATACAAAAGCTTAAATCCATTTATATTCGCTTCTCTAATGCTTGAGATTCCCGCTACGTCAAAGAGATTCGGTGATACTGGGTAAATCAAAGGGTTGTTGTTAACGGCACTTTCAAATGTATCAACGGTGCTTTCTACCTTATCCAACACGCTTAGCTCATCATTCCATCGCATTAAATGCATAATTGCTAAGTCTGTTGAGTTACTAAATGTTTCTGTATATTCAATTGTGACTTGGCTCATGGGCTTTTGCCCCTTGTAGGTTGAGTTTTCTTTTTGCCAACCGTTCCTTAAATGAGCTTGATGATATAACACGACCTGCTTGCTTATCGTTTCTTGCAAAGCTAACAAGTTTCAAAAGGGCTATTGCCTCATCACGTTTCTCTCTATCTTCAATAGATTCGATAACGTAAGCTGGCTTACCATTTTGTGTGATTATCAACGGTTCATTTAAAGGCAGACTAGCGGCGTTTTTCTTTAAATAGCTGACTGTTTCGATGTTCATATATCACTTCTCCCCGTTATTTGTAGCGCGCTATGTGTTAGTGATCCCACTAAGCACGCTATATAGACGCAGGGTGAGTTTTGTCTTTCTTGGTTGCTCACACTGCACTCTGTTGGCTTGCAAAGGGACTGTTATTGCCTCTTTGTAAGCCTGGTGTATCAGATAAGATGTTTCTCCCGTTTATCTTCAACACAACTACCTTAACACCTTATTATTGGAAGTTCAAATTTAGACTTAATATAGCCTTGCTGCGGTTCTTAGCCAGGAATACGCCCCAGAGAGGGCTAACTGGCTACATATAGTATCGAGTAACTTTATAGTGGGACCTGTAAAATTAAGTCGTTAATAAGAGTTAAAATGGGACACCTACCATTTTTGACTAATCTCTCTCTGTTTTAATAGTTATATTTTTTGCTCTTAATTTCTAAGTACTACTTCAAAAACTGAAATTCAAAGCGTTCTGCATTACACAATGCAGGCTTCAATACCCCCGTTGTATTCCCTTGATTTAAAGTTTGCTTTAGCAACGCCTGACAGGAAGTCAGGCGTAAGTGCGCTTCATAACATGGATGGTCTGTAAGCCTTGTTGAAATGATGGCTGCGCTTAAAACAATCTTGAAATCAAATGCAGGGAATAATCGGGCGAGCTCTTTTCTGGTTACTCTTTTCTGCTCGCCAGAAAAGAGTCACTCGCCTCCGGCGAAAGAACGGTAATGTAAGATCAAACCTTGCTTGAATAAGCGTCAGCGTTACAGAATTCAATGCGTAAATGGGATCAAGCCTTGTCGTTTTGATGGTTATATTTTTTGTTCTTAATTTCTAAATACTAATTCAAAAACTCAAATTAAAAGCGTCTGTTATTATACAATGCACGATTCAATACTCCTGTTGTATTCCCTTAATTTAAAGTTTTTTT
>NZ_PJBZ01000038.1 GCF_002835995.1 Psychromonas sp. Urea-02u-13
GGTAGTCGGCACCAGTTACAACTCATCGCAAGATGATAAAGTTAGACTTAGTTAGCTCAGTTTATTTAAGACAGAGTTGAAAGTTTAACAAAAGTTATGCTTCGTTAGCTCAGTCGGTAGAGCAGAGGATTGAAAATCCTCGTGTCCTTGGTTCAATTCCGAGACGAAGCACCATCATTTAAGCCCAGATAAAGAAATTTATCTGGGCTTTTTTGTTTCTAGATTCGGACTGCGTCCTTGGTTCAACTTTTAATTTGAAGCCCAGAGACGAAGTACCACCATTCAAGCCCTAAGTAATTTATTACTTAGGGCTTTTTTGTATTTAAAATCGGACTCCGTCCTTGGTTCACTTTTAATTTGAAGCCCAGAGACGAAGCGCCATCATTCAAGCCACAACTATTCATTTAGTTGTGGCTTTTTTGTTTCTATAACGGACTGCGTCCTTGGTTCAACTTTTATTAAAACCCAAGAGACGAAGCGCCATCATTCAAGCCACAACTATTCATTTAGTTGTGGCTTTTTTGTTTCTACAACGGACTCATCCTTGGTTCAGATTTTGATTAAAACCCAAGAGACGAAGCGGCTTAAACAGTTCAAAAGCTCAAAGCAATTCACCACGAAAGCACGAAGAAAAAGAAGGTTAAAGATTTCCTTCGTGTTCTCTGTGTAACGCAGTGGCTTCGTGGTTATCTTTGTTTTTATCTTTGTTTCTTTTTTATTTGCACAGCAAGCTTAAACAAGTTCAAAAGCAATTCACCACGAAGACACGACGAAAATGAAGGTTAAAGATTTCCTTCGGGTTCTCTGTGTAACGTAGTGGCTTCGTGGTCGAATTTGGTTTTGATAGTCTCATTAAGCCCCTCAAAGCGAAGATGGCAACAAAACTAAGCCACTCCACTCATTGTTGCAATGAGTTAGCCTCTACACCCGCGAGAGCGAATTAGGGCTATCAATAAGCATAACCAATTCCACGGTCTGAAGTGGCATAGTTAATTTCACCAAATAAAAAAGCCCTAAGTACTTTCATACTGAGGGCTTTATTCATTGAATCGACATTGTTTTATCTAATAAACCGAGATTAGCCTTTGCTATTCGCAATACCAAAATGATCCAACACTTTTAACATCGTAACGATATAAGCAATAGCACCAGAGATAAGAACGATGCGATTAATCAAAATGGCATTAAAATCCGCGCCCGCGACCATACTGCTATTAAAGACAACTAGCATTGCGATTAAGGCAGAACTGTAATATTTAGCCGTACTCTTACTCGAGAATATATTACGTGCAAAATACAACGAGGTGGCGAGCAATAACATAAGAAAAAAGTGATACTGCGGTACGGCAACCATCAACCAGTAAAAAACCCATGCGTAAGCACCTCCTAATAGTGTTGATATCATCGAATTTTTACCTGCGTCGATGCCAGCACTTAATTCAGGTTTTAAGATAAATAGTGCGGCAAAAACCATCACTAATAAATAATCAATCAAACCATAACTAATAAAAACAGCCGCCACGGGAAAAGTAACCAAAGTACTTTTTAGGGCAAGTTGAGCTGCAACCTTGGCATATTTTTTTTGAAAACCAGGGGGTGTTGGAAAGGCGCTAAATTGAGGGTCAGGGAAAATAAAGTGCATTAGCCAGATCATCGCAATGGTTAACCAACTTGAGTAAACAAATCCTGCAGAAAACCCAATGGCCAAGCCTTCACTGGTATTCGCTATCATCGGTAATATTAAAATAGCAATCAGGCTCATCAGGGTTAACCAGAATGATCCACCTCGATTGAGGTAATAATAGATATGGAATAATGCCAAGCCTAGCATCAGAATATAAGCGATCGGATACTGTAAAAAGAACAACGAAAACACTAACCCTAAAGCAAACGCCTTTAGGGTATTAAGCATGTTTTTAAGGCTCGCTTGCAAACTAGGTTTAGGGAAAGGTAATGCTAATAACATGCAGCTAAAAATAGGCAGTAAAAATGCAAGTGGCCAGTTAATACCATACGCAAGAGCAGCAGACAATGTAACACCAAATGCAAAACGCATTTGGCGCATACAAGTAACATCTTGTTTGATGCTTTGCCAAAAACCTATTTTTACAACCTTAGTAGACATAGGATAACCAGCTAAGCGCCCTTATCCATAACCAGCCCATACTATTTACGAACCAGTTGTCTCCCGTATACACTTGCACGTCCGCTTGTCCGCCTGCACGTAACGACCCTTTAGGCATGCTAGCGATATCATCAAAAGAGATCATCACAGGGAAACGTTGCGCATCACGTAACCACCCTGTTGTCCCTTCAACCGTATTTAACCCACCAATAGCATCTGGCGTAGATGAATTAACAGCAAAACCAATACTGCTTATTTTTCCGCTATAAATAGTGCCAGGCTGCACATCAAGGGATATCTCAACCGGATTGCCAATTTTTAAATTAGCTAAGTTGTTTTCACGCAGGTTTACTTGTAACCAGATATTACCAAATTCAACAAAAGTCATTACCGGCTGTCCTGCATTCGCATAGAAACCTTCATCAACTTGTAGGTTAGTAATGCCACCAAATGAAGGGGCTAACACTGTGGTACGGCTTAAGTTTAACTGAGCCTGTTTAAGGTTAGCCATCGCGCTACGAATACGTGGGTTTTTATCCCCTTCTGCGCCTAACGCTTGTTTCGCTTTATCTAACCCTGCTTCAGCACTTCGCACTTGTGCTTTACCTTGTTTAATCGCAGCACGGGCTTTATCACCTTCAGACTTTGAGAAAACTTGTTTTTTTTCCATCTCAAATACACGTGCACTTTGTGCTTGAATATGTTCTAGGTTTGTTTCAGCAACCACCAATTGTGCTTGTGCGGTCACCACAGTGGCAACACCCGCACCAATCTCTTGACCAGCAAGTTCTAATGATGACTCAGCCGTTTCAACGGCTAACTCATAATCACTAGCATCAATGCGAAACAACATTTTTCCCGCGTCAACGACTTGGTCTTTTTCGACATCAACATCAACAATACGCCCAGAAACTTGAGGAACAACAGGAATAACATAGCTATGTATGCGCGCTTGATCAGACCACGGTGCATGCCTATCTGCAATCACATACCAAACAAAGACAAAGGCGACCGCTATTAAGACTATTTTAGTAATGCGGCGCACCGGATCCTTCTGCACGGCCACAACCTCTTCCGCTACGTCAGCAACGGAAGATTGTTCTGTTTTTTCATTCTCTTTAGTCATTACTATTCTCGTTTTTAACCAGCTCTTCAGTGCTGGTATTTAACCACTTCATAAACAGCTCATAACCTAATGCCAGTATGATCGCGCCAACAAAAAGTCCGATAATGCCCGACATCATCATGCCGCCAATAGCGCCCAATAAAATAACCAGCATAGGCGTTTCCATACCACGACCTAAAAATATTGGCTTGAGGAAACCATCACTTGCGCTAACAACCAGAGAGTAAATCATGAAGATAACCGCAGGTGTTGTATCTGCGACTGAAAACACATAGGAAATAACAAAACCTAATACTAAAATAGGCGGAAGTTGTGCAATCGCCATGACCAGAATAACTAAAGACCATAAACCCCATGCAGGCACATCCATTATATACATACCTAATGCTGCCAGCGTCGCTTGAATCAATGCCACACCTAATACACCTTGTGCCACACTGCGAATCGTATCGCGCGCAAGATCGGTATATTCTTTACCTGTTTTTGAGTCCGTTAAACGAGAGAATACTTTAATCAAAACCGCATAAGCACTCTCAGCACTGGCGACAAAAACAGCCGAGATGATGATAGAAAGCACAAACTGTAATACCGTCCCGCCGACACCCGCAATAGCCGAAAAGGCGCCTCCAGCAAGACTTTTCATTTGAGGTAAATGTGCGTTTAATGTGTTTTCAAGGTTCTTTGAAGCGCCATTCCAAAATGCATAGGCTTTTTCACCAATTAATGGCCATTCAGCTACATTCTTACTTGGTGGTGGTATTTTTAATGCACCACTCTGATATTGCTCGTTCAGTGCGACTGACGTATCAATCAATGAATTTGAGATCATTGCCGTTGGTGTAATTAACGCAGAAATTGCAATAATTGCATATAACGATGCGGCTAATTTAGCTTTACCGCCTAACACTTTTTTAAAGCGGGTGAACATAGGGTAAATTGCCACAGCAATAATTGCGCCCCACAGTACAGGCATTACAAAGGGAGATAATATTTTCGCACAAAAATAAATAACGACCGCGACTAAACTGAGGCGAATAGTTGCTTCAATTGTGTTTTTTGTAAACTGATGACTTTCCATGATAAATGTCCATATTGATGATGTAATGATTTTCATTCTAGTTACTAACATATTGAATTGATATTCTATTTACATGATTAACTCAAAAGCGATAACCTAACACTGTATTTAACTGACTTAGCCCTTCTTGCTAACAATGCACTGCTGCTCTATGAGCAGTCTGCTGAGGAAAAATCCTTGATTAATGGCTTCTCAATGGCGTTCACAGTGACAGCCCATTAAAAATGGTTATCGAAACAGATTAAAAAACAGTAAACTAGATGCTCAATTATTATCAGTGAGGTAAAAGATGCACGCGTTACTTTCAAGGAAAAATGTGACTGAAAAGGATAACTTTTCGTATCTTTTATTTAGCCTGTTTTTTTTATTATTATCGAGCGCATTGGTTGACCAATTTTTGGCGCACTCTTTAATCGGACAATCCTTGGTTATTGCACTTACTGTCATTAGCATGTCAATTGGTGTGTGGAGTTTACGATCCAGCCGTTATGCATTTAATACCGCATTAGGTTTAGTCGTCGCTACGATTGTTATCAGCGCAATAGTGATATTATTAGACAAAGCAGAACTCGAATTTATCCATCTGTTATTAATGCTCTACTTTTTTATCATCACCCTCAGGCTAGCCTCTCAACAGGTATTATTTGCAGGTAAAGTCACGCGTAATAGCATTGTGGGCTCTATCTGTATCTTTTTATTACTCGGCCTTATTTGGGTAATGTTATATATCTTACTTACCGAGTTTACTCCCAATGCATTTGCAGGGCTTGAAGCAGGCTCATGGCAACAAAATTTCCCCGATTTTATCTACTTCAGCTTTGTAACCCTAACGACATTAGGCTTCGGAGACTTACTTCCAATTAGTCCCTTGGCACGTTTTCTTGTTTATATTGAAGCAATCGTTGGCGTGTTTTATATGGCGATTGTTGTTTCAAGTTTAGTCAGCGCCGGCTTGGCCAATGCACAAGAAAAAAATAGTTAATTATGTTTTATGAAGGTAGTGAAAAACGCTTAGAGATAACATCAACATTAAACTTACTTGAATTTGATGAGGATTTTTGGCAAGAAATGGTTAAGCAAGCAGGTGCTTTTATTATTTCTAAAATTGAAAATGAACAGATCAAAGCATTCTTACTGTCTGAGTCCAGCCTATTTGTGTGGAAAAATCGCTTATTGCTGATCACCTGTGGTGAAACACATTTATTGCAGGCTGCGCTATTTTTTCAAAAGGCCGTACAACGTCAGGAAATAACCTCTTTGTTATTTCAACGCCATCAAGCGCATTATCCAGAACGTCAAAAAAGCAGTTTTCAGCAAGACAGTTTACAGCTACAAAATAAATTAAAGGGTAATAGCCAGCATTGGTCTAAGGGTTATTGCGGTGATATTTTTCTGTTTGGTAATAACCAACAAGCTAACCCGACCAAAAACATATTTATGTTACATGAGCTAGGTAGTGTATTTTTTGAAGAGTTGCAGAAAGGTAAAGTAGATACATCGAGAGTCGCCAAGCAATTAAAGCTGACAAGCTATTTTAACGGTTTTAGCATCGACCAATACAGTTTTGAGCCTAAAGGGTATTCCCTGAATGCGATCGATGGAGAGCGCTATTTCACGCTACATATTACCCCAGAAAAACTCAGTAGTTACATTAGCTTTGAATCTAACTTATCGGCCCATGAGGTGAGTGTATTTCAGCAGCATCTTAGTGTTCTATTTCAGCCCCAACGCGCTTACCTGATGTTATTTAATGCGACAAAACAAAAGTTAAATATTGAAACAAGACAAGTAACTACTCAGGCCGTTGCCATTTAAGCCTAGTTCATCGTTGAAAAATACTCATTTAAACCATTAAACTGCGCTTTTTTGCCTTGAACTAGGCATAAATGGCTTATCCCTGAGCATTTACAGTTTATTTTTATAAAAACAACTCAAATTCGAAGGAGTGCTGAGTAGTTACCAACACAAGTCATAAAGGGAGTTATTGAAGCTTCCCCCCCCTACAACTAACTAATAAACCAATTACGGTTTCAGTATAAATACAGTTTCAACGCGGTCGTTAATCGTTATTGCTTTAGGCTGTACTGTTAATGACTCATTACTGTCCATTGCCATTGCGCGCATCATAACGGGTCTAGCCTGACTATTTTGATAGTTAATTGAATAAACCTTACCTAACTTCGCATCATATAGTTTAGCCAAATCACCCGCTTTTTGTTTACTGTCTAATACGGCCATTTCACGTACTTTCCCCTGCCATTGCTCAGGTGTTTGTAAACCGTATTGTAATGGTGAAATTGATTCTACCTTAGCGTTTAACAAAGCATCGATGAACTGATTCGCTTCGTTAACATCCGTTAAACGATAACTTAACTCGTGCGTTACACGCACACCTAACAAAATACGTTTATTCTTTTGGTAATCATATTCAGGGCGTGTTGATTGGCTAATGCTCTCTACTTTCTCAGTATCAAACCCTGCTTTTTTTAAATTCTTTAATAAATCAGCGACCTTTTTATCAACCTCTTGCTTAGCCATCTCAGCATGTTTATTAGTGGCACTTGGCTGAAATTGAATAATAACTTGATCTGCTTTTACTTCCATTGAAGCACTGCCCGTCACTGAGATGTAAGGGTCATCTGGAAAAGAACCTGCCATCGCCGAAAATGAAGAGATTGAAAATAGTGCCAATAATAAATAACGCATATGCTTTCCTTAATAAAGTAGTGACGGTAAGACCAACAGGGTAATAAACAGTTCATATTCTCAATAAAAAAATAGTATTTCAATCATTTAATTTCCTGCTTATTAAAAATTTAGTTTAAATAAAAACAACAGAAGCAAATGATAACCATTTGCATTTGAAAAATATCAATGTATATTATCACTAAATTCATTCACCCACTGAGTCTTAATAATGCAAACATTTGAAAAACAACTTAATCGATTTAAAACGGAAGTCGGCTTTATCGCCGCACTGGATCAAAGTGGTGGCAGCACACCAACTGCACTTAAAACCTACGGTGTAAATGAAGACGCTTACAATACTGACGAAGAGATGTTTGATTTAGTACATAAGATGCGCTCTCGCATTATCACTAGCTCAGCGTTTGATGGCGAACGTGTATTAGGTGCGATTTTATTTGAAAACACCTTAGACCGTGAAATCGAAGGAAAGCCCTCTTCTCAATATTTATGGCAAGAAAAAAATGTTGTGCCATTACTAAAAGTAGATAAAGGCTTAGAAGATGAAGTTAATGGCGTGCAACTCATGAAGGCAATTCCTGGTTTAGATGTTTTGCTTAAAAAAGCCAAAGCCAAGGATGTGTTTGGCACAAAAATGCGTTCAGTCGTTAAACTAGCAAACGCTGCGGGTATCGCACAATTAGTAGATCAGCAATTTGAAGTAGCAAAACAAATTTGTGCAGCGGGTCTAGTCCCTATTATCGAGCCAGAAGTCGATATTAATAGCCCAGAAAAAGCAGCGGCAGAAGTCTTATTGAAAGCAGAGATATTAAAACAGTTAGCGCTATTAAGCAGCGATGAATTGGTTATGCTGAAGCTGTCATTACCAGAAGTGGCTAACTTCTATCAGCAATGTATTGGTCACGCTAATGTGGTTAAAGTAGTTGCTCTATCAGGAGGTTTCCCTATTGATGAAGCTAACCGCCGATTACGTGAAAATAACGGAATTATTGCTAGTTTCTCGCGTGTTTTGACCGATAACTTATTTGCTGAGCAAGCAGACAATGACTTTGATGCCGCATTATCAGCGACAATCGAGCCAATTTATATCGCTTCGAAAACTTAATACGTAAAAAACAGGCAAAAAAAAGCCAGCAATTAAGCTGGCTCTATTTACTTATAACGTAACCCAATAAGGGGTTAAATTATAGTACGTTGATTGCGTTTAAGTCAGCAAATGCTTTCTCAAGACGTTCAACCATAGACGTTTGACCAGCACGTAACCATACACGTGGATCGTAGTATTTCTTGTTTGGAGCGTCAGTACCCGTTGGGTTACCGATTTGACCTTGTAAGAAATCACGGTTAGCAGCTTCATAAGTACGGATACCGTCCCAACAAGCCCACTGTGTATCTGTATCGATGTTCATTTTGATAACACCGTAACCGATAGACTCTTGAATTTCAGCTTCTGAAGAACCAGAACCACCGTGGAATACGAAGTCTAGTGCGTTAGCAGCAATACCGTGCTTTTCAGAAACGAATTTTTGAGAATCACGTAAAATTGTAGGAGTAAGTTTAACGTTACCAGGCTTGTATACACCGTGTACGTTACCAAAAGAAGCAGCGATAGTGAAACGAGGGCTGATTTTTGATAATTCAATGTATGCGTAATCAACTTCAGACGGTTGAGTGTAAAGTAAAGACTCATCCATATCAGAGTTATCAACGCCGTCTTCTTCGCCACCAGTACAACCTAGTTCGATTTCTAGTGTCATGCCCATTTTAGCCATGCGTGCTAGATATTTACCACAGATTTCGATGTTCTCTTCTAAAGGCTCTTCAGAAAGATCGATCATGTGTGAAGAGAAAAGAGGTGCGCCAGTTTCTGCAAAGTGAGCTTCAGATGCAGTTAGTAGTCCGTCAATCCAAGGAAGTAGTTTCTTAGCAGCGTGGTCAGTATGTAGAATTACTGGAACACCGTAAGCAGCAGCCATAGCATGAACGTGCTTAGCACCAGAAACAGCACCAAGAATAGCAGCTTCGTGACCTTCAAGTTTAAGACCTTTACCTGCGTTAAATGCCGCGCCACCGTTAGAGAACTGAATGACAACTGGAGCTTGTGCTTTCGCAGCAGCTTCAAGTACAGCATTGATTGAATCAGAACCTACAACGTTTACCGCTGGAAGTGCAAATTTATGTTCTTTTGCAACTGCAAATACTTTTTGTAGATCATCGCCAGTGATAACACCAGGTTTTACAACGTCTAAAATCTTAGTCATGATATATTTCCTATCTATTTTAGTTAAATTAAAAATCTGTTTAATTTCGCGCGCTATTTTACACAAAAGTGCGACAAAAAACACGCATAAAAAAAGCGAGGGGTTAACTCGCTTTTAAAATGATTGATTAATCGTTTGCACGTGACTCTAACATTGTCACTGCAGGTAACGCTTTGCCTTCAACAAACTCAAGGAATGCGCCGCCACCAGTAGAGATGTAAGAAACATCAGCAGCAATGTTGAATTTATCGATTGCAGCCAGTGTATCACCACCACCCGCAACAGAGAAGCCAGCTGATTCAGCGATTGCTTTAGAGATACCTTCAGTACCTGCTTGGAAGTTTTTAAACTCAAATACGCCAACAGGACCATTCCAAAGGATTGTTTTTGCACCTTTGATGATATCAGCCAATACTTTAGTTGAATCAGGACCTAAATCGAAGATCATGTCGTCATCTTGAACGTCAGCAACATTTTTGATGACTGCTTCTGCGTTTTCATCAAATGCTTTTGCACAAGCAACATCAGTTGCTACTGGAATTGCACATTCAACCATTAATTTTTTAGCTGTTTCAACTAAGTCTTTTTCGTAGAGTGATTTACCTACGTTATGACCTTGTGCCGCGATGAATGTGTTTGCAATACCACCACCAACAACTAATTGGTCTGCAATTTTAGAAAGAGATTCTAAAACTGTTAATTTAGTAGATACTTTAGAACCACCAACGATAGCAACTAAAGGTCGAGCAGGGTTATCCATTGCTTTACCTAGCGCTTCAAGTTCAGCAGCAAGTAAAGGACCCGCACATGCAACAGGAGCATAAACACCAGCACCGTTTGTAGAAGATTGTGCACGATGAGCTGTACCAAATGCATCCATTACGTAAACGTCACATAATGCTGCTAGTTGCTTAGAAAGACCTTCTTCGTTTTTCTTTTCGCCTTTATTAAAACGAACGTTCTCAAGAACAACAACTTCACCGGCGTTTAATTCTAAACCGTTTAGGTAATCAGTTGCTAAACGTACTGGTACGTCTAATGCTTCGTTAAGGTAATCAACAACAGGTTGTAGAGAGAATGCTGCGTTTTCTTCAGCAGAAGCACCTTCAGTAGGACGACCTAAGTGAGAAGTAATCATTAATTTAGCGCCTTTTTCTAGGGCTAATTTAATTGTTGGGATAGAAGCACGGATACGCGCATCAGAAGTTACTTTACCATTTTTGATTGGCACGTTTAAATCTTGACGGATAAATACGCGTTTGCCTGCTAAATCTAGATCAACCATTTTCTTTACTGACATGATGTGTCCTTATTTAAATTTAAAACTATAAAATTCTGATTTGCGCCAGTTTACTTTACCTGGGCTTGCCATTAATGCTTCCAACTACAACATTTCCTCGTTGCATTTGTGTTTCAGCGAGCATTATAGACGAAAGTTTTTGTTACATCGATCACAATGGGTACTAATTTACCTTTTTAATAGGGGGGGAGGGTTTGATTTACATCATTTTCTGTAACTTTTTTTCAAAATGAGTAAAAAAAGAACATATATATATTTATTAAAAAAAAGCGAATAACATAAAAAAGAACCAATGAGGCTAGAAAATACGAGGCTTAAGGTGATAAATGGTTAAAATAGAATAAATTTATTTGATAGTGATTCTCAATAAAAAGTAAAAGGTGAACTAAAAAGTTCGTTATTTAAAAACAATTTCAGTCAATTAGCCTATTATTACCCAATATAAACCCCTCAGATTCGAGAAAATATTCGGCTTTACGAATTCCTTATTAAAAAAAAACTGGTTACTCTTCTATATTATCGCCTTTACTGGCTTGATCACTTTCAGTAGCGCGACCTATTTAAAATATAACGAACTAGAGAACAGTTTAAAAAACGAACAGCGCTATGTGACTCAGTTGTTTAATTCTCATATCTCCTCCGCTTTCTTCCAGTTCGATACTATGTTGGGTTTAATCAGTTACGAATATTTTTTTAAGGACGACTTAAAAATAGACGTGATTGGTAAAATTTTATTGAGTAACCCATTATTGTTAGGTGTCGCGTTATTTAATGTCGATGGCAGCCTTAAACACTCAAGTCGTAACCTTAATTCCATCAATTTTCCTAATTTACGAACCAATAAAAAAACAGGTCAGTGGTTTGAAAAAACCTTAAATCAAGCACAAATGACCATTGGTCGTCCCTACTATCTTCCAGCATTAAAAAAATGGGTGATTCCGGTTCGAAAACGAGTCACCAATATCCAAGGACAAGTTGTTGGTGTTATTACTTCTGGATTAGATCTAAAGACCTTGCTAGTGCAATGGGACGGAAGCAAAAATAGTAAGCGTATTTTACAGGCCACATTAGATCGTAGTTTTTACCCTGTTTTACGTACTATGACACCACAAATAGACTATAGAGAAACCTATAGCACAGCAATAACACCTGAATTAATAAAAGACTTAAAAATACAACTTGCGCTACAAAAAATCACCCTGGAAGAGTTACGAAAATCAGGTGGCATAATACAATTACGCACCGGACAAGAACGTGGTAGGTATGCCTCAATATTATTTAATAGGAAATTGGATGTCTGGATTAGCGCCACTGAAGCCAACTCTACGCTAAAAGAAAAAATGATTTCACAAACCATTATCTATGGCACTTTTTACTTACTCTTTTTAGTGATTATTTTCTTTCTCTTTAAATGGATAGTACGCATTGAAAAAACAAAAATTGCAGTACTCACCTACCGAGCAGAACACGATTTATTAACCGGCTTGTATAATCGCAGTATATTAAAAATATAAAAAATTAAAATATCATCAAAAAAATTGCTCATTTTCTTTGCTCTATATCGATTTAGATCACTTTAAAGGCATCAATGATAGTTACGGTTACAGTCACGGCGACGCCAGTTTGTGCAGCTCAATTTCTTTGAAGCATTGGTTGATTGCTTAGCCTGTTATAAATCACCTTATTTAGAGATTACCATTGAGATAACAGAAAGCTTGTTTATAGAAAATATTGAACGCTTATTGCCTATTTTTCAAAAAATGAAAGATGAAAAAATTTCGCTTTCTTTAGATGATTTTGGCACCGGCTACTCTTCATTAAGCATGTTAAGAAACGTGCCTATTGATGAATTAAAAATAGATAAAAGTTTTGTGGATCATATCGCCAATAATAAAAATGATTGTGCGATGGTTTCAAGCATTATTACTATGGGTAAAAACTTAGGCATGACGGTATTAGCCGAAGGCGTTGAGAATAAGGAGCAAGCAACGATATTACAAGAGGCAGGGTGTGACCTCTACCAAGGATATTATTTCTCAAAACCGTTAAACTTAACAGACTTAGAAAAATATATAGATACTCTTTAAATGGACTCAAGATTGTTGACGCTCGCTCATGTATCCCCTGAATAAAAACATATGGGCTCTTTTTTATCTTATTATCATCATTGGAAGCGGGCTTTTAGCGGCCGCTGTTTACAATAAATATAATGAGATATTAAACGAAACAAAAAACGATCAAATCTATCTTAACCATGTATTTTACAATACGTTAGATTCGCTGTTTGCTCAGCAAGAGGTGATTCAAAATTTAATTGCCGATGAATACCTGCATCAACAACATTTTGCCAGTAACTCCCTTGATGTCGCCCTTAAACAAAATCACCTTTCTGCGGGTATCTGGATATTCTCTCCCCAAGGCGATCTATTAGTCACCAGCTCTAATCTTAAAGGGCAACAAATCACCAACCTGCTTAATCACCGTAATACACGAACTTGGTTTCGAGAAACCATTAATAGCTCAAAAATGGTCATTGGACGTGCCTATTTCCTAACAAGTTTGAATCGTTGGATATTACCTCTGCGTAAAAAAATCGTTAATAGCGAGGGGGAAATCATTGCCGTTATCTCTACTGGGCTTGATTTAGCGGTACTACAAAGTGAGTGGCAAAAAAACAACCCGCACACTATTGAAGCAACATTAGAAAATGGTAACTATCGCATTTTGCGTAACAATTTAACTATGTCGCAATTTGAACGCTTTTATAACCATGCGCCACCTGAAAATGAATTATTAAAAAATCAATATAACAGTCAACAAGACAAGACTAATTTTCTGCAAACCTTTTTTTCACAAGGCCAAGATGAACATCTTTATACGCTGACTTACAATGAAAATTATCACTTTTGGGTGAGTGCCTCACTGCCCTTTGAACACGTAAAACAACGTTTATACTCGCACTCCTTTTTCTATTCTATTTTTTATCTATTACTGATCAGCATTGGTTATATTCTGTTTCGTTGGATAGTCAAAGTCGAAAATTCTAAGATTAATGAATTAACCTACAAAGCAGAGCACGATACCTTAACTGGCCTGCCTAATCGCACCGTAATCAAAAGTCACTTTAAACGCCTTCAGGCTAAAGAAGGGGCCCATTTTTCGCTTTTATATGTCGATTTAGATAACTTTAAGAATATTAACGATACCTTTGGCCACAGTTACGGTGATGCCATTTTGATTGAGGCCAGCCAACGTATCACGAACAGTTTGGCACTTCATAGTGGTTTGGTCGCTCGTTATAGTGGCGATGAATTTGTTATATTTTTAGACGTCGCGGATCGTGAGAGCGTTGAAAATTATGCTAAACGCCTATTAGAAAGCATTGCCCTACCCTATTTGATTAACCAAAATGCATTTCGCATCAGCTCATCAATTGGTATCGCCTGTTTTCCCGATGATGCCTCACATATTGAAACGTTACTGAGTTATGCCGATAACAGCATGACCATGGCAAAAAAGAAACGTAACCAATACCTGTTTTTTTCTAAGCATGTCCATCATCAATTAATGCGCAATATCGAGATAGAACAAGCACTGCATCATGCCATTGAAAATGATGAAATCAACTTGGTTTATCAACCACAAATGGATAGAGATAATAAACTCTTTGGCGTTGAAGCCTTAGTACGTTGGCATAGTAAAAAACTGGGTTTTATCGCACCGGATCAATTTATCCCCGTTGCAGAAGAGACAGGTTTAATGCCTAAGTTGGGGTTATATATCATGCATAAAGCGATGCAGGAAATAGATGACTTACAACAACAAAACAACCTTTCATTTAAACTATCGATTAATGTTTCCGTGCGTCAATTTATTCAAATAGATTTTATAGAAAAGCTAATGGATGCCTGTAAAAACTTCACCAGTGGCCAGATAGATATCACTATCGAGATAACCGAAAGCCTGTTTATTGAAAGCGTGGACAGCCTGCTCCCGCTATTCTATAAAATGAAAGCGCATCATATTAGTATCTCATTGGATGATTTTGGCACCGGTTATTCTTCGTTAAGTATGCTGCGAAAAATCCCTATTGATGAGCTAAAAATCGACAAAAGTTTTGTGGATAATATTAGTATTGATAAAAATGATAAAGCGATGGTCAATAGCATTATTAGCATGGGTAAAAACTTAGGTATGACGGTCTTAGCCGAAGGGGTTGAAACAAAAGAACAAGCGAGTATTTTATCTGATGCCGGCTGTGACCTTTATCAGGGTTATTATTTCTCCAAACCCCTTTCACTCGATGCGTTAATCACATTTGCCAAGCAACATTAGCCTGAGTATTTGCATTCACTTTATTACCTAACTCAATAAAATGTTCGATATAAGCAACATTTTGATCTTCTTTTTTAAGCACCGCATATAAGGTTTTAAATACCCCCTGCTTGCCCAGTCGTAATTTACTGACCTTATATTGCGCAGCATAACTGTCCGCCAACCACTCAGGTAAGACACACACACCACGTTGATGAGCAACCATTTGCAACATGATAGCGACAGACTCTATCTGTTTGTGCATCTTAGGCTCTATATTCTCAGGCCATAAAAACTGATTAAAAATATCTAAACGCTGTTTTTCAATCGGAAATGTAAATAACACTTGGTTCTGTAACTGCGTGGCAAATACCTCTGATTGCGCCGCTAAGGGATGCTCATTAGCCACTAATAATACTTGTTCATATTCAAATAATGGCACATTTAATAAACGTTCATGCTCACTTACATCCGGGGTGATCAATAGATCAACATGATGATGTACAAGCCCCTCTAAACCAGAAAATTGAAACTGTCGGATGATATCAACATCAATGTTTGGCCTGTCAGTTAGAAAATGCGCCACCACATTAGTGAGCCATTCATGGCAAGGGAAACACTCAACACCAATGCGTAATAATCCTTGCTGTCCCTCCCCCATCGCCTTGAGCGACTGTTCTGTTTGTAATAATGTTGGTATGACCTGATGTGCTGTTTTTAATAACAACTGGCCTGCGGGTGTTAACCGTAACCGTCGTCCACAGCGTTGCCATAATTTCACGTTCAACTTTTTTTCAAGATGACGTATTTGATGCGACAGCGCAGATTGTGTTAAAAAAAGGGCATCAGCAGCCTGCGTTAATGTGCCTTTTTCATCGAGGGCAATCATTATTTTAAGATGTAGTGGTTCAATCATTATGAGCACCTCTCATGGTTAACCTATTAATCATCATTATTATTCATGTTTCATTGTAAATATAATCGCCATTCACTTCAACTAACAGATGAGATAAGCAGATGGCAAAACTACACCACCTCGGTTTTCCGCGTATAGGCAGCAAACGCCAATTAAAATTTGCATTAGAAAAATTTTGGTCAGGTTCACTTTCACAGGCTGAACTTCAACAAACAGCAAGCAAGTTACGTTTAGATAATTGGTCTTCCCAACAAGCATTAGGCTTTGACTTTCATACGGTAGGTGATTTTTCACTCTATGATCAGGTGCTCGACAGCAGCGTATTATTAGGTAATTTACCCAAGCGCGCTTTGCAGAGTGATAATCAGCTAGATAACTACTTTCGTGTTGCTCGTGGGCGTTCACAGAAAAAAAGCTGTTGTGCTAGCGTACATGCCCATAATAATAAAAATGACGGCGAAACGGATGCGGGTGAAATGACAAAATGGTTTAATACAAATTACCATTACATCGTGCCAGAATTTGATCAACAGACGACTTTCAATCTTAATTCAGAAAATCTACTCGCCCAGATTAAAGAGCTTCAGGGTATTAACAACAACGTAAAACCTGTCATTATTGGCCCTGTTACCTACCTGTGGTTAGGCAAAGAAAAAGACCAAAGCAACAAGTTGGCTTTATTACCCGCGCTGTTAGTCACCTATCAGAAGCTACTGCATGAATTACGAGAGAATGGTATTGAATGGGTGCAAATAGATGAGCCCATTTTAACCCTAGAAATAGATAAAAGTTGGCAAGATGCCATTAGCCTCACTTATAAAACACTCGCTCAATTAGACATTAAGCTGCTATTAACCACCTACTTTGGTGAATTAAAAGATAATTTAAACCTCGCTTGTCAGTTACCGGTTGCCGGATTACATATCGATGCGATTAACGCCAAACATGAAGTTGCACAAGTATTAGCCTTATTAGGCGAAGATAAAGTACTCTCCTTAGGTGTTATTAACGGCTGCAATATCTGGAAAACAGATCTTAATGCAAGCTTACGATGGTTAACACCTATCCATGAACAGCTTCAAGATCGCCTTTGGTTAGCGCCAAGTTCATCGCTATTACATGTACCGGTTGATTTAAACAATGAACAAACGCTAGATAGCGAAGTTAAAAATTGGCTCGCATTTGCGATACAAAAATTAGATGAGTTAAGTTTATTAGGTCATGCGCTGAACACTAATATTGAAAGCGTCTTTGAACAATTAACAGAAAACAAATTAGCGATTGAATCACGTAAAAATAGTGCACGTATCCATAACCCCACAGTTAAAAAGGCAGTCGCTAATATCACTCCTCATTTGGGTAAACGACAGCAACACTTTAACCTGCGTAAAACACGACAAAAAACACACTTAAACTTACCTGCTTTCCCAACCACCACCATAGGTTCATTCCCACAAACCAATGAAATTCGTGCCACACGTAAAGCAAAACGCTTAGGCGAAATAAATGCACACCAATATCAACAAGAGATGCAAAAATCGATTAAATACTGCATCGAAGAGCAGCACAATATTGGTTTGGATGTACTTGTTCATGGCGAAGCTGAGCGTAATGATATGGTCGAGTACTTCGGTGAATTGTTAGAGGGTTTTGTTTTTACGCAGTTTGCTTGGGTGCAATCCTATGGCTCACGCTGTGTTAAACCGCCTATTTTGTTTGGTGATGTTTCACGCCCAGATGCGATGACAGTTGCATGGGCTAAATACGCACAGTCATTAACTGATAAAAAAGTAAAAGGCATGTTAACAGGGCCGGTGACCATTCTTAATTGGTCATTTGTACGTGATGATCAACCCTTAAAAACAACCTGCAACCAAATTGCTCTAGCGATCCGTGAAGAAGTATTAGATCTTGAAAAAGCAGGCATTGATATTATTCAAATTGATGAAGCCGCATTACGTGAAAAACTACCTCTACATCGCTCTAAGTGGAATGAATATTTAGCCTGGGCCATTGAAGCATTTCGTATTAGTGCCAACGGCGTTGCTGATAAAACCCAAATTCATACCCATATGTGTTATTCAGAGTTCAACGATATTATCGAAGCTATCGCCTCGATGGACGCCGATGTTATTACCATCGAAACATCACGATCTGATATGCAATTATTAGAAGTATTTGAAGCCTTTAACTACCCAAATGCCATTGGACCCGGCGTATATGACATTCATTCTCCCAATACACCAAATGTACAACAAATGGTTTCTTTAATGCACAAAGCGGCTCAACATATTCCCAGCGAACACCTATGGATTAATCCAGATTGTGGTTTAAAAACAAGGCAATGGCATGAGGTCAAGCCTGCTTTAATTAACATGGTAAAAGCAGCAAAACAATTACGCGCAAGCTAAGCAGTTAATGAATAATCAAGCTTAAGCGATTGTTGATTATTCGTTTCATTGTTAGTTAATACACTATTTTTTACTCGCTGTACTTTTACAGGGTGCTCAGTGGCTTTTATTGTAGCCACTTTGAGCGCCGACTCTTTTACAGCAGGGTTACCGGCAATATACAGAGAATTACCTTTGCACTTTTTAGCCATCGATTTAGCGTGGCTGGCTAACACAGCAACGTCATGATAACTTTTACAAGAAGGTGGCGATAACGCAACACAACCAATTGATAAGCTTAACATTGGATAAAATTGCTTTTGCCCAAATCGATCTGAAGCAGAGATCCCCCCCATCATTTGATCTTCAGGTAAATAACGATGCCTTACCCATTCACTAAACTGCGTTAATATTTCATTACAAAGTATTTCCCAGTCCTGACTCGTGGTAACAACAATAAAGTCATCGCCACCAATATGGCCGATAAAATCCATTTTATCTTCAATAACACTGCGTAAAATATCCGCGAGCCCAGTAATAATTTGGTCGCCTTTTTCATAGCCATAATAATCGTTGTAAGGTTTAAAATTATCGAGGTCTAAATAAGCAATCACAAAGGGAGATTGTGAGCGAATAAACTGGTCTAACTTTTTATTAATAGGGACATTTCCGGGTAGTAACGTCAGAGGATTCGCATGGCGTGCATTGCTGATTTGTAGCTGAGTAATGACCTTTATAAGGTCCATAATTGAACCAACACCCGCGTAATAGCCCTGCTCAGTAATAATAAACTCAAGTGCTTTTTGCGCTTGTGATTGGTTATTAATGGCATGACTTGCTTGCTCTGTCAGCAGACAGCCCTCAATGACTAATACATTCCTATCAACTAATGTACTAATGGTATTTTTACCGGATAGCTCTCGCCCATACTTTGAAAAAAGTAACTGCGTCAAACAATTGCGTCGAATAAGACCCAGCGGTCTTTGCTTCCCAGATGGCGCTAATTCAACAACCGGAATGCTTTCCCAATCAGGGTTCAGCTCAAAGAGTTTGGCGCTATATTCAACGGTTTCTAATTCACTAATCGCCGGTATTTTCTGTAGTAGTTCAGCCACAATGGGCGCTTGGTTATCTGAAAAATGAATGCTTTTTTCAATTTGAGATTGAAATAATTGTTTATCCACTTTTCTTAATGGCAAAGCAGCGGGTTTAGCGATATAAAATCCTTGGCAATATTGCAAACCAATTTTCTCTATAAACTTAAACTCAGCTTCCGTTTCCACCCCTTCTGCAATCACTTTACAGTTGAGTTCCTTAGCAATATTTTTAATCGATAAAACAAACTTTTGCTTAACCTTATCGGCGCCTAGGTTACACATAAAGTGGCGATCTATCTTCACGTAATCAGGACGTAACTCGTACCACATACGCAAGCCTGAATAGCCTGATCCTAAATCGTCCATCGCAATTTCGAAGCCCATTTCTTTATAATGTTTTAGCGCTTCACGCACCACTTGATAATTTTCTAAGGGGCTATGCTCGGTTAACTCAATAACCACTCGGCTTGGTGATAAATTGGCTTTCTTTAACATTTTTAGCGTTTGTCCCGCGCGAAAGTCGGGTTGGAAAAGCGTTTCCGGGCTAGCGTTTAAAAATAGCTTTCCCGCTAACTGTAAGTGTTGGAACTGCTCAATAGATAACTCTCGACACAATAACTCCAACTCCACAAGTCGACCTTGTTTTGTGGCTTCACTAAAGAGTACGACGGGGGAATGTAACGGGGTATTAATAGGGCCACGAATGAGCGCTTCGTAGGCAAAAATATGTGCCTGTTTATTATTAACAATAGGCTGAAAATAAACAGTTAATAGTCGTTCTTTAATAATCGAATCAAGCGAGATAGAAGTCATATCGGACATAGTAGTTTCTTATTATTAATCATTTAAGGCAATAATAAGAAACTTACATGACCGTTTGATGAAGGCAGAAAAATATTAGCCGCGTGACTTACGGATACCCACATGTACCAATAATTTTTGACCAGGCTGAATATACTTTTGTTTTTGCAATTTGTTCCAGCGCACTAAATCAGTGGTTTTAACATTAAACTTCTGTGCTATCCCCCCTAACGAATCACCCGAACGCACTTTGTAAGTTAATCGACGTGTTTTGTTATTCGTTGATTTTGCAGGCTTCCAAATAGTTAGATTTTCACCCAAGCGTAATGTTTTCTTGGTGGTTGTCTTGTTCCATTTTGCAATTTCTTTCGAGGTCACTTTATATAAACGACTGATATCCCAAAGCGTATCTCCTTCAACCACGGTATGGGTTATTTTGCGCTTACCTTTACTATTCTTCGCTTCAAAACGTTCAAAGCGCTGCGCTTGGCTATACAGATAATCTTGCTGAGATTCACTGGCTAGCGGAATTAATAACGGCTGGCCGATTTTAATAAACGAACCACTAATATTATTGTTCTGTTTTAACACGCTGGTTGTGGTGTCATGATTATGAGCAATCACACTTAAACTATCACCCGAACGCACTTTATAACGCGCCCAACGAATACGTTCATTCTTACCCGTTGCATCCAATTTTTCGACAAATTCTTTGGCAACAACCGTAGGAATAAGCAGTTTGTGTGGTCCATCAGGGGAGGTTGCCCAGTGATTAAACGCCGGATTCAACAGCTGAATTTCTGCAACCGTTAACTCAGCTAATTGTGCAGCATAGGCTAAGTCTAACTGCGATCCTGTATCAACATAAGTAAGTACTTGCTCATTCTCTATGAACGGCAATTCAACACCGTACTTCTTATGATTACGTAAAACATCAACAAGCGCTAATAACTTAGGAACGTAGTTTTCAGTTTCAGTCGGCAGTGACAAATTCCAATAATCTACCGGTTTATTTTGTTTTTTATTCTTTTGAACAGCGCGCTTAACACGCCCTTCACCCGAGTTGTAAGCAGCAAAAGCATATAACCAATCATCACCTAAATAATTGTGCAATATTTCCATGTAACGCAGTGCGGCCGTTGTCGAGGCATAAACATCACGGCGACCGTCATACCACCAATCTTGTTGTAAACCGAAACGTTCACCTGTGACTGGCATAAATTGCCATAATCCAGAGGCGCTTGCAGGTGAATAGGCAAAGGGGTCAAAGGTACTTTCAACAACAGGTAATAAAGCCAATTCAAGCGGTAGGCCTTTCGCTTCTATTTGTTCAACAATAAGGTATAAAAAAGGTTCTGCGCGTTTAGAGACTTGTTTTAGATATTTAGGATGACGTAGATAATAGTCACGTTGCTTTGCGACTCGACTATTATCGGGCACTTCAAATTCAAAGCCTTCTGCCAATTTAAGCCAAATGTTTTTATGTTTCAGCTCAGTAACAGCTTCTTCAGGTTGCCCTTCGGTGATTGTTTTATCTTTAACCAGATTAGATAAACCTTCCTCATCGTCTTCTGACAACATTTCAATGGCTTCTTGCTCTGCAACAGATGTTGTTTCTGATTCACTCAGCTCTTCTGTAGGTGTTATCTGACATGCAGAGACTAAAAATAATAATAAAAAAGGAAAAAATAACTTCATAAAAAACACTCTAAAAAAACCGGTCACATATTTTAGCAAAAAGAAGCGAATATTTCCTCTTTAAAAGTTATCTTTGTAGGTTCGTAGCGCACTAAAGGTATCAACACCTGCGTTAAGAGGCATTGCTAATCTATTTTGTAAGTGATCAACTAGCACCGCTTCCTCACAACGTAAAAAAGGATTAATTGTTTTTTCGAGACCAATATTACTCGGAATGGTCGGTAATCCAAGTTGACGTTTCTTAGCAACCTGTTGCATATAAGCTAACAGCGCGCTGTTTTTAGGTTCAAGCGCATAAGCAAACGCTAAATTATTTTCAGTGTACTCATGTGCGCAGTAGACCTTAGTCTCGTCAGGTAAGTTCGCTAGCAGAGAAAGGGCATCAAACATCTGTTGATGAGTACCTTCAAATACACGCCCACATCCACCTGAAAATAATGTATCACCACAGAAAAGCATTTGTTCATTATAATAAACAACATGATCTAGTGTATGCCCTGCTACTTCCATTACTTTTAATGAAAACCTACCTTTAAAAAAATGAAGCGTTTGCCCTTCTAATACTTCGATAGATTGCGGGAAAAGCTTATTTTTACTATAAATTTTAATCTCTTTATTAAGGGCTGATAAAAGAGGCATAACACCATCAATATGATCATAATGCTTATGTGTAATAACAATCGCATCAAGGATTAAATCTTGTGATTCAAGCATTTCAAGCACCGGCGTCGCATCACCGGGATCAACCACAATACAGTGTTGGCTTTGACTATCTTTGATAAGCCAAATATAGTTATCGTTAAATGATGGAATTGTTATTAAATTAACCATGATAATTCTCTAAATAGTGAATAAGTGAATACATATGAAGATAGCTAAAACGTCGCGAATTTTAACGCCCATTGAATCATGGTCGCAACTTCCGCACGGGCAATGTTTGTTAAAACACACCCAACAGCGTATTGATCACACGATCACACGTTGCTTTGGCTATCACTTATTAAAATTAGGCCAGCTTAGCAGCCAATTAAGTACCGCAAAATCACCGATTATTCATCAGATAAACTGCGCAGCGAGCGGTGAAGATATTGGTTTGTTTGCAGACTTGCATCTATTACCCGTGCAAGACTCTTCTATTGATCTTTGTATTTTAGCGCATGAACTCGATTTTTCGAGTGATCCGCACCAACTATTACGTGAATTAGATCGTGTTTTAACACGAGATGGGACGTTAATTATTAGCGGTTACAATCCCATTAGCTTATTTGGTTTACGATCCTTGCTAACCCCTAAAAACCCACACACGGCGCGTTTGTTTTTACCAAATCGAGTGATTGATTGGTTGCACCTGCTGGGATTTGAAGTACAGCAAAAACAACATTTCGATTTTCTCTCTTGCCAATTTAATAGTAAGTTCTCAAATTTTGTTGAAAGCATTGGCCAACGTTATTTGCCTTACCTTTGTAGCACCTATTTTATCGTGGCTAAAAAACAAAGCATTCCGATGACCACCATTAAATCACCTTTTAAATTCAGTAAACCGATGATTAATCGCCAGCCTCTTGCTACCCGCCATCATAGACAATAAATAACAAAATACGATCATAAAACCACTTCGTTATACAGAGAACACGAAAAATACACCGCTAGAATGCAAAACTATCGTTTTTCGTGTTTGATTTTGACTTTACTGAAAGCTGATAGCTAAAAGCAGACAGCTTCTTTTAACCGTCATAACCTGTATCTTCTTGTGTCGGTTTTGCTTCAGCGGCTTCGCGTGCTAAATCATCACAACGTTCATTTTCAGGATGCCCTGAATGTCCTTTTACCCAATGCCATTGCACTGTATGTTTTTCTTGCGCGGCATCTAATGCTTTCCACAGATCCACATTTTTAACTGGTGCTTTAGCCGCTGTTTTCCAACCACGTTTCTTCCAGTTATGTATCCACTGTGTGATACCTTGGCGTACATACTGGCTATCTGTCGTTAAATCAACTTCGCAAGGTTCGGTTAATTGTTCTAACCCTTTAATACAAGCGAGCATTTCCATGCGATTATTAGTGGTACGTTTATATCCTTCAGCCATCTCTTTACGATGTTTATTAAAAATAAGCACCGTACCGTAACCGCCTGGTCCAGGGTTGCCTAAACACGACCCATCCGTATAAATTTCTATTTTTTTCATTGTAGCCTCATAACCTTGCGCACATTTTGTTAGACTTAATTTATTTACAACAACTCAGTATCAATTAAAGTGCCTATTTCGATATAAAAACAGACACTAAATGCTTTATAAAAACAAAAAAAAGCGTAAAGACGATGAACTGAGTGTGACATTTCTGCAAACTATAATTAGAGAACCCTATGAACACAAGCAAAGAGATCAGACAAGTTGTTTTAGATACTGAAACAACGGGTATGAATAAAGATGGCACTATTTATTTAGGCCACCGAATTATCGAAATTGGTTGTGTTGAAGTTATCAATCGTCGCTTAACAGGACGACACTTCCACGTTTACGTTAACCCTGGGCAATATAGTGATCCCGAAGCGATAGCCGTTCATGGTATTACCGATGAGTTTTTGCAAGATAAACCGACTTTTGAACAAATAGCCGATGAGTTTATAGATTTTATTCGTGGTGCTGATCTAGTCATCCATAATGCACCCTTCGATGTCGGGTTTATGGATCAAGAGTTTCGTTTTTTAAATAAAAAGACGCAACCCACTGAAGATATTTCGACAGTGACCGATACCTTAGTACTGGCTAAGAAGATGTTTCCGGGAAAACGAAACAATCTTGATGCGTTATCTGATCGTTTTGGCATCAATACTAAACATCGTGTTTTACATGGCGCACTTCTCGATGCAGAAATTTTAGCAGATGTTTACCTGCTAATGAGTGGCGGGCAAGCTAAGCTAAATCTAACAAGTAACGAATCAGGTACAGAATCAACGGGAAGAATAGCGCGGACAACACTCACGCCCTTTACCGTTATCCGCGCGACCGATGCGGAGGAACTTGCACATACTGAGCGTTTAAAACTAATAAAGGATAATTTGTGGCCATCTTCATAAAAACGTTATTTGCTTCTATTGTAATACTCTTTTCCCTTACTTCTGTGGCGCACACTATTTATGCGCCCAATGATATCCCTCTTTTAGATAATCGTTTTCGCATTGATCCCAAAACAGAACAAGCGACCTTTATCTTTCATCATAAAAAAGGTTATCAACAAGTCGTATTAGTAAAACCCGATGGCAGTAAGCTTTATCAGCAACGTCATCCGGAAAGTGTTGCTTGGGTGAGCAATAAAAAACAAGATATTGTTACCATACAAAACCCAATGGCAGGGCCATGGCAAGCCATTGCTGAGCTTGATGATAACAATCGCATAAAAATTATCAGCGAAGTACAGTTATCCGTTAATCGTTTACCACTCAAGCTTTATGCACAAGAATACATTACCACTCATGCGGCACTCTATTCAGATAAAAAGCTGATGATCAATCCCAACTATATTAAAGGGGCTAAGTTATCCATTTCTTTACTCGGTGGCGCGAGCAATAAAATGGCGCTATATCAAGATGATGGGAAACATTACGATGAGCTCCCCTTTGATGGCAAGTTAACCGCGCGTTTATACGTGGATTTACAGCCAGGCCGTTACTTATTGCATATTCGCACTAAGAACGACATTTTCATTCGTAATGTCAATAAAGATGCGGTGGTTTTTCTTTCTCCCCTAAAATATAAAATAAAAGCGCTCGAGACCGGTAGTGACCAAGCAAACATTACGTTTACGGTTGACGGTAGTGAAATAGACCCTAGCTCAGTCAGCATTAATGGCGTGCTTAAAGATACCAATAATAAAGTTGTGCAACAGGTACTTATGCATAGTCTTGATACTGTTTCAGAGTCAGGGGAGTTTAATGCGCCCTTTAAGCTTGGTTACGATATTTATACTTTTTCAGGAAAAGCCTATGCGACGACTCGCACTGGACGAGAAGTAGAATTGCAACTGCGAGAGAGCGTCTTTGAATTAACACCAAAATTCGAAATGCCAGAACAAACGGCAAGTGAAGCGCTAGCAACACAAACAGAGCAAACATTAATTGAAGAGACAACATTAGAAAGTTTAGATTCACCTTCACTGTTTGATAATTTATGGATCATCATTGCAATTTCGATCTCACTTTTATTATTTATTGCTGGAATTGCGTTTTTTCTTTTCAAAAGAAAGCAAAAACAAATAAATAGTGATGATGGAGACAGTGGAGAGCTTAGTTTAGATGAGTTGCAACCTATGCCGATTGACCTAACGGATAGTAAATAAGCAAGACCTGAACGCAAATTAGACGTTTGCTAAATTAAAGCAATAATAATGCATTTTTTTGCTCTTCAGTGTTGACTCAGCAATGGCAACTACGTATTATCAGCGCCTCAACAGAGACACAGCAAAACGTGTTGTTGATTTAACTGAATATCAGTTACTTTAGACCTAGGTTTAAGATAATTGGAGTGGTAGTTCAGTTGGTTAGAATACCGGCCTGTCACGCCGGGGGTCGCGGGTTCGAGTCCCGTCCACTCCGCCACTATCTTTGATAGTTGTTGAGTAGATTCTGTTAAATCGAATGTTGAATAGTTTATATGTCCAAGCTGGAGTGGTAGTTCAGTTGGTTAGAATACCGGCCTGTCACGCCGGGGGTCGCGGGTTCGAGTCCCGTCCACTCCGCCAACATATATAAACAAAACGGTTTTTCATGCCGACATGTAAAGGTAAAATGAGAGTTCTGAATCAGTACTTCGTTATGGAGTGGTAGTTCAGTTGGTTAGAATACCGGCCTGTCACGCCGGGGGTCGCGGGTTCGAGTCCCGTCCACTCCGCCAACGTACTGTGGATGAAAATGGTTTATCTCCATTAAAAAAGATTAAACTGTTACACACTCTAAGGAGTGGTAGTTCAGTTGGTTAGAATACCGGCCTGTCACGCCGGGGGTCGCGGGTTCGAGTCCCGTCCACTCCGCCAACAGTGTGAAATAGTAAACATGAAAATAACCGCTTAATTGCGGTTTTTCTGTTTTTGTAATTCGACAAATCCTCACCGTAGAAAAACACTTACATACTCAAAGCAGTGTTATACAGTTATACTCGAAATATTCGAGTCCCACGCTAATGTCCACCAACAGTGTGAAAGAGTAAATAAGAAAATAACCACTTAATTGTGGTTTTTCTGTTTTTAGAATTCGATAAATTCCCACCATAGAAAAAATACTTACATACTCAAAGCAGTGTTATACAGTTATACTCGAAATATTCGAGTCCCACGCTAATGTCCGCCAACAGTGTGAAATAGTAAACATGAAAATAACCGCTTAATTGCGGTTTTTCTGTTTTTAGAATTCGATAAATTCTGCATAGAAAGTTATAGCGCTACAAAACCACCTCAGAAAAACATTAATCTCCTATCTATTAACTGCCCTATCTAAACAATAAAATACTTATAAGTAATTCTCAGTCAATTAATTGCACATAAATCATCGACTCTAAAATTTAATTATCCCTTCCAAATTAACAATGCCTTTACCCCCTCTAAAATTAATACTCATATAAATTTCAGACATAAAAAAGACGGTATAAATACCGCCCTACTCATTAATGCTAACCGAATTTATTATAATTTATTAAGAAAAATCTAAATCATCAAAACTCATTTTAGGTTCAAGCGTTAAACCGCCTCCCTCTTTTTTAGCATTTTCTTCCATTTGTTCTGCAACGCCACCTTTATGCAATTTAAACTTAAGTGCAATATTAGTCGGTGAATCCGAGTTTTTTGTCGCTTCCTCTTCACTAATACGCCCTTCAATGGCAAGTTCAAACAATGCTCCATCAAAAGTCTGCATACCTAATGACTTAGATTTCTCCATGACATCTTTTAACAAACCAAAATCACCTTTCTTAATCATGTCGCGCACGGTTAATGTGCCCATCATCACTTCGATAGCGGCACAACGCTTACCATCTAAGGTAGGCACTAAACGCTGAGAAATGAAGGATTTAAGATTATTACCCAGATCGTTTAATAATTGCGGACGACGCTCCTCAGGGAAAAAGTTAATAATACGGTCTAAGGCTTGGTTGGCATTATTGGCATGTAAAGTTGAGATAGCTAAATGCCCTGTTTCTGCAAATGCTAACGCATGATCCATGGTTTCTCGGTCACGTATTTCACCAATCAGAATAACGTCTGGCGCCTGGCGAAGTGTATTTTTTAAAGCAGCGTGAAAACTACGGGTATCAACCCCTACTTCGCGTTGATTAATAATACTTTTTTTATGTTTATGTACAAATTCAACGGGATCTTCAATGGTAATAATATGACCCGATGCATTTTCGTTACGGTAATCAATTAATGCAGCCAATGAGGTTGATTTACCCGAGCCTGTTGCACCAATAAATAAGACTAAACCACGTTTTGTCATGATCACATCTTTTAGAATCTCAGGTAAACGCAAATCAGAAAACTTAGGAATTTCTACTTTAATATTACGTGCAACAATGGAAACTTCATTACGTTGCTTGAATATATTGACACGAAAGCGACCTACGTTCGAGATAGAGATAGCGAGATTCATTTCTAATTCATGCTCAAATGTGGCCTTTTGCTCACTATCCATAATTGAATTAGCGATGATAGCCACCTCACCCGGCTGTAAAACATCATCACTTAAGGTTTTTAAGCTACCTTCAAACTTCGCTGAAGGTGGCGCGCCTGTCGCTAAATAAAGATCAGAACCATCTTTACTCGACAAGATATTCAGCATCTGTTCAAATTCCATCGTTAACTCCCTTAATTCAAATTAAGCTAAAGTATGACATCAACACACTTGCCCAACACAGTGATTTTTATCACTTTAATCATATTTTTAATTACGCTTTAAAGATATTACGGCTGAATAGCGACTTTACGTATTAGCTCATCATAATAAATTTTATCCGCCTGCATTTTAATCTTTGTCGACTCACTCAATAATGGATTATTCAGCTCAACAATAGTTCTATTATGCATATTCAGAAACCGTAATGTTTTCCCAAAATTACTGCTAAACATCGCTTCATATTCGTCATTATTTTGCAAAATAGCGAGCCCTTTACTGATACGCTCAGCAAGTTCAGGTTTATCCTGATTAACAAAATAATAGAGTGGTAACGGATAATAAATAATAAGACTATTTTCTATCACTAAGCCTTTATATCCGTGAGTATAAAACTCTTTCACCACTTCATTGGCACCACGAGAAAAACAATCAAAACGCCCAGCGGCCAGTAAATCGAACAATAAACTGTATTTTTTTGCCTTCCATAATTTCAAGCCATTGGCTTCCATAATCTCAGTATCAGGCCAATTCTGGTGCAGCCCAATTTTTAACTTACTGCTTCTCAAGTCCTCTAAACTATAAATATGGTTAAATTTATCTTGGCTATCGGCCTGAATAAGGCAAATCCGATAACTCAGCAATGACCCGGTGACGGGGATGCGAATTGGAATCGCGAGTTTTTCTCTTTTTTCATTAGGTGCAAAAACGGCAATATCAATCCTTTTTGATTGTAATTGCTTGATGACCCTTCCCTGTTCCATTGCTTCTGAGGGGATAAGTTGGTATTCACCATATTCGTCACTGGTTACCTGCAAAGCCCGCTTTAATAGCTCAGGCACCATCGAATTGGGATGCGTTATAACTGATCCCACACAACAATAGGCTGACTGTTACTCACAGTTGAAAACACAGCTAATAACATGATCAAAGATATTCTAAATAAATTCATTTCCCTCTCCCCTTTATTATCTTAAATATAGTATCTAGCCCTAAATTTATCTGCATAATAAAAATTGTGTCACTTTAAATAGAAAAAACCAAAGCTATCTGCATCACATAAATTAAGCATAGATTAATATTTACGACTTCTATCACAAATAAACATCATGAAAACATGATCAAACCCTCGCTAAATGGCTAACAATTAAACGGATTTAACATAGTATTAACAGCGTCTTTTCAGATATGGACAAAATATTGATGTGAAGTGATACATAACTGATTAAAAGGGAAATAAAATGAGTTTTGAAAGTAAAGATACAGCTAAAAAATATTGGGACGAGAATATAAAACTCGTTATATCCCTATTAAGTATTTGGGCGGTCGTTTCATTTGGATGTGGCATCTTATTCGTTGATTATTTAAACGAAATACAGTTTATGGGTTTTAAACTAGGATTCTGGTTTGCTCAGCAAGGCGCGATATACGTGTTTTTAGTGCTGATTGCTGTGTACGTACACAAAGCAAATAAACTTGATGAAAAATATGGCGTTGACGAATAATAGGAAGTAATAAAAATGGATGTTCAAACATTAACTTATCTGGTTATTGGTATTACCTTTGCGGTATATATCGGTATCGCAATCAAAACACGTGCAGGCTCAACAAAAGAATTTTACGTAGCTGGCGGTGGTGTTCCACCAATTTTAAACGGTATGGCAACAGCGGCTGACTGGATGTCTGCGGCTTCATTTATATCACTGGCTGGGATCGTTTCCTTTGTTGGTTATGACGGTAGTGTTTACCTGATGGGCTGGACAGGTGGTTACGTACTACTTGCTCTGTTGATGGTGCCTTACCTACGTAAGTTTGGTAAATTTACAGTGCCAGATTTCATTGGTGATCGCTATTACTCGCAAACTGCGCGTACTGTGGCCGTCATTTGTGCCATCTTTATCAGCTTTACTTATATTGCTGGTCAGATGCGTGGAGTAGGTGTTGTATTCTCTCGTTTCCTTGAAGTAGAAGTAGATACGGGCGTTTATATCGGTATGTGTGTGGTATTTTTCTACGCTGTTTTAGGTGGCATGAAAGGTATTACTTATACACAAGTAGCGCAATACGTCGTGATGATTTTTGCTTTCATGGTACCGGCTATCTTCCTTTCTGTGATGATGACTGGTCATGTGTTCCCGCAACTTGGGTTTGGTGCTGAAGTATTAGATGCAACGGGTAATAGCTCCGGTGTTTATCTACTTGATAAGCTAGATGGACTTTCTACAGAACTCGGTTTTGCGCAATATACTGAAGGTGCTAAGAGCATGATTGATGTGTTCTTTATCTGTGGTGCGTTGATGTTTGGTACTGCCGGTTTACCCCACGTAATTGTTCGTTTCTTCACTGTGCCAAGTGTGAAAGCGTCACGTAGTTCTGCTGGTTGGACATTACTGTTTATCGCAATTATGTACACAACTATTCCAGCACTTGCTGCTTTCTCTCGTGTGAATATGATTGAATCTATCAATGGTGCAGATGGTAAAGGCATTCCACATGAGCAAGCACCTAACTGGGTTAATAGCTGGGAAAAAACAGGCTTGATTCAATGGGAAGATAAAAATAGCGATGGCAAAATGCAGTACACTAAAGGTGCTGAAAATGAGATGAAAATCGACCGAGATATCATCGTATTAGCAACACCAGAGATGGCTAATTTACCAGCATGGGTTATTGCGTTAATGGCAGCCGGTGGTTTAGCTGCAGCGTTATCTACTTCCGCAGGTTTATTGTTAGTTATTTCAACATCCGTTTCACATGATTTACTGAAAAAGAACCTTATGCCAAATATCTCCGATAAAAAGGAGTTAATGTATGCACGTATCGCATCAGGCGCAGGTGTTGTCATGGCCGGTTACTTTGGTATTAATCCACCGGGTTTTGTGGCAGCCGTGGTCGCAATAGCCTTTGGTTTAGCAGCTTCTTCATTATTCCCTGCAATTACGATGGGTATTTTCTCTAAGAAAATGAATAAAGAAGGCGCAATCGCAGGTATGCTTGCTGGTCTATTATTTACCACTGTTTATATTGCTTACTTCAAGTTTATAAACCCAAGCGCTAATAACGCTGACAACTGGTTATTCGGTATTTCGCCTGAAGGTATCGGTATGCTAGGTATGTGTATTAACTTTGCCGTAGCAGCCGCTGTGTGTAAAGTTACCGCAGCAACACCTCAATCGGTTGTTGATATGGTCGAGTCTATCCGTTTCCCTAAAGGAGCGGGTGAAGCACAAGATCATTAATCGCTAACTGTTATAGCGAACAACTACTCTCAAAGTAGTTGTTCGCTCTTTCATAGACAATTCTATAGGTTACCTTGTAATGGACACAACCGAACTTCAACCCGTTAGTAATTTCATCAAAACACTTCCCCCCTTCGACCAATTAACCGACCGACTTATTAACCAATGCTGTAGCGCATTATCTGTGGTTTATTACAGTAAAAATGAGCTATTAGTGCATGTTGATAATAACCAACCACAACTCTATATCGTGCGCAGTGGGGCCTTTGAAGTAACCACCGAGAAAGGCGCCTTGATTGACCGTATCAGTGATGGCCAGTTTTTTGGCTTTAGTGGCATGTTATCAGGTGAAAAAGTGGTTAATAAAGTACACATTTTAGAAGACGGATTAATCTATCAACTGCCTTTAAAAATCTTTAATCATCTGCGCGCTTCAAGCCAAGTATTTGATCATTTCTTTAATCAAGCTTTTGCTAAACGTTTACGCCATCAAGGCGAAATTAAAAGTAGTAAGATTAATAGCAGTCGTATTCATTCGCTCATTTCAGAAAAAATGATTAGCATTAATAGCGACTCATCGATCCAAAACGCAGCCAGTTTAATGTCCGAAAAACGCGTTTCATCGTTAATCATTATTGATAATAACCAGCTAACAGGCATTTTAACCGACAGAGATTTACGCAATCGTGTTCTCGCGAAAGGCTTAACCGGTGATACCTTAATAAAACAGGTTATGACCACCAATCCGGTCACCATTCCTAAAAACGCACTTGTCTTCGAAGCCATGTTATTAATGAGTGAAAAAAACATTCACCACTTACCCGTGGTTGAGAATAACTTACCGATATCGATGCTAACCAGTACCGACATCATGCGCAGTCAAAGTTCACAGCCTCTACTATTAATCGGACAAATAGACCGTCAAAACAGCATAGAAAATATTGTTAACGTCAGTAAACAACTGCCCTCTTTATTGCAAAACCTGATTGCAGGCGAAGCCAAAGCGCAAGAAATTGGGCGCATACTCACCTTAGTGACCGACGCATTAACAAAACGTTTAATTTTTATTGCTCAGGAGCAACTCGGTGAGGCGCCAATGCAATTTTGCTGGTTAGCCTTTGGCTCACAAGCACGCCAAGACCAAGCCGCAGGCGCTGACCAAGATAACGCCTTACTGCTTGAACAAGAAACAGATGAAAGTAGTGAACTTTATTTTAAAAAACTCGCAACAATAGTCTGCGCGGGTCTCGATAAATGTGGCTTCCCTTATTGCCCTGGTGACATCATGGCGACAACCCCTAAATGGCGATGCTCACTTGCTCAATGGCAAACCTACTTTCGCGACTGGATAAGCATGCCACAACCACGTGCATTGCTTAATGCCAGCATATTTTTTGATATGCGCCCTATTTATGGGCAAACAGCCCTCTTTGAACAATTACAAAATGGCGTATTACAACAAACAAAAAACAATGATATTTTTATCGCAGCTTTAACACGGAATGCAGTGCAACGTGTCGCACCATTAGGTTTCTTTAAAAACTTTGTGATAGAACGAGATGGAAGCGAAGTGAAAGGCATTGATCTTAAGCACAAAGGACTGGCACTGATTAATGATATTGCACGTATTTATGCATTAGCAAACGGCATTAAAGCCGTTAATAGCCAACAACGCTTAATCGCCCTCATCGGTAATACAGGCCTTAACCAGCAAGATATGCATAACTTAATCGATGCGAGTGAGTTTATCGCGCATAAACGCCTTATGAATCAGGGCCTTCAATATGAGCAAGGCAGTGATTTATCAAACTATCTATTACCCAACAACCTCAGCCCATTAGCAAGGCACCATTTAAAAGATGCATTTAAAGTTGTGCATGATAGCCAAGCGGGTATAAAGCTTAAATTCTTAAGGCAGTTTTAGTGTTACGCCAATATTTTATGAGGGCTTCTTTAGGTTATCAATCTTATCGATGCCCAGATAAGCGCTTGCGCGCCTACCAGCAAGCTTGTTTAGGATTATTAGCCCTACCGATTAGTGAAGCGCCCCTGCTCGCTTTAGACCTTGAAATGACAGGGCTGGATGCCAAAAAAGATCAAATCATTAGTATTGGTATTATCCCGGTTATCAAGGGTCGGATAGAACTCAGTAAAGGCCAACATAAACTAATAAAAATTGCCGGCAGTGTCGGGCAAAGTGCCACGATACATGGCGTTGTAGACAACGACCTAGCGCAAGCGCTGTCATTAAGTGATGCATTAGAGTGGTTATTTAGAGAAGCCACGGGTAGCTTGTTAGTCGCACACCATGCGCCATTAGATCTCAGTTTTCTAGAGCAGGCCTTGTTAAAAGAAAATTTTAAAAAGTGTCGCTTATTTGCCATTGATACCCTGCATATTGAGCACCAACGATTATTACGCAAACAACTCATGATAAAAGAAGGCGAACTAAGATTAACTAACTGCCGTAGACGCTACAACCTGCCCTATTACGAAGGCCACAATGCACTTATTGATGCATTAGCCTGTGCAGAGTTATTACTTGCGCAAGTGAGTAAAATGGGGGGATTAAATAAGATTAAAGTATCAGAGTTATTACGCTAGTAAATAAAGGCGTAAATAGAAAAGGTAATAATTGCAGATATAACAGCTAAAAAAACGCCAATCTATAAGTGATAGATTGGCGTTTAAACAGACAATTATGCCCTAGCAATACACATTGCTAAATGCGTAATTAAAAAGTCGCGCGTAATGCGGCAGTACGGTTGAATACTAAGTTATCTACCGTTGAATCTTTACTGTCTGTGCAGAAATACCCTTCACGCTCAAACTGATACGCTTTTTCAGCAACCGCTTCAACTAAGTTTATTTCAACAAAACCTTTCTGTACCACTAATGATTCAGGGTTTAACGCAGTGTGAATGTTTTCTTCAGCAGCTGGGTTATCCACTAAAAATAGACGGTCATAAATACGGAACTCAGCAGGTTTATTGATTTTTGCATCAACCCAATGAATAACACCTTTTACTTTACGGCCATCTTCAGGATTTTTACCTAAGGTGTCTGCATCATAAGTACAGTGAACTTCTGTAATATTACCCGCTTCATCAGTTTTAAAATCATCAGCACGAATAACATAAGCATTACGTAAACGTACTTCTTTGTTCAATTTAAGGCGCTTGTATTGCTTATTACCGACTTCTTTAAAGTCAGCACGGTCAATGTATAACTCGCGAGAGAAAGGTAACGTACGTGTGCCCATGCTTTCATCTTTAGGATGACACGGTGCAATCAGTTGCTCACTTTTGTCTTCATCGTAGTTAGTAATGATCACTTTAATCGGATCTAATACCGCCATTGCGCGAGGTCCATTTGCTTCAAGATCTTCACGTACACAAGCTTCTAATGAAGCAAGTTCAACTGTATTTTCTTGTTTAGTGACACCAATACGTTTTGAGAATTCACGTAATGACGCAGCAGGGTAACCACGGCGACGCATCCCAGAAATCGTAGGCATACGTGGGTCATCCCAACCAGTTACGATATTTTCATCGATTAATGCTTTCAACTTACGCTTAGACGTTAGTGTGTATTGCAGGTTTAAACGAGAAAACTCAATTTGACGCGGCTTCGCTTCAATACTGATGTTTTCTAATACCCAGTTGTACAGTGGACGATGATCTTCAAATTCTAAGGTACATAAGCTGTGTGTTATGCCTTCAATCGCATCCGAAATACAGTGCGTAAAGTCGTACATTGGGTAGATGCACCATTTATCAGCTGTTTGATGATGGTGTGCAAAACGAATACGGTAAATAACCGGATCACGCATCTTCATATTAGGCGATGCCATATCGATTTTAGCGCGAAGCATCATCGAACCTTCTTCAAACTCCCCCGCACGCATACGTGTAAACAAATCTAGATTGTCAGCAATTGAGCGATTTCTGAATGGGCTATCTTTACCCGGAGAGGTTAAATTACCGCGATATTCACGTGTTTGCTCTGCATTTAATTCACAGACATAAGCTTTGCCAGTTTCAATTAGTTCAACAGCAAACGCGTATAATTGATCAAAGTAGTTTGAAGAATAACGGACTTCACCTTGCCATTTAAAACCTAACCAAGACACGTCTTTTTGAATTGCATGAACAAAATCAACATCTTCTTTAACCGGGTTTGTATCATCAAAACGTAAGTTACAAGCTGCATTTGCATAATCGTTAGCAATACCAAAATTTAGGCAGATAGATTTTGCATGACCTATATGTAAATAGCCATTTGGCTCAGGCGGAAAGCGTGTCTGGATAGACTGATGTTTGCCCGTTTGTAGATCTTCATCGAGAATATTACGAATAAAATTGCTTGGGCTAGTGTCTACCTGAGTCATTGTCTACCTCTAAAATTAACTTATAAAAAAACAGAGAGCAATCATCTTATATTCTGTAACTAAGCTCAAGAGAAAAGGCAAATAGAGGGCAAAAAAAAAGACACTCCGAAGAGTGTCTTTATAACGTTATCGATTAACAGCGATTAGCTGTCAAGATAATGAGATTATTTTACAGCTTTCATGCGGTTAGCAATGCTTTCTGCTTGTGGACCGATGATAACCTGTAGGTTATTTTCGCCAAGCTTAACAACACCCATCGCACCAAGACCTTTAAGTTCAGCTTCGCTTACTACGCTACGGTCTTTTAATGTAAGACGTAGACGTGTAATACAAGCGTCAATTACTTCAAGGTTATCAATGCCACCAAGTGCAGCAACATATTGATTAGCTAATTCGTTAGCATCTTCTTTGCCAGCAGCTACTTTCGGAGCATCAGCTTCTTCTTCTTCACGACCAGGAGTCTTAAGATCCATGCCTTTAATTAGCGCTAGGAATATGAAGTAGTAGATTGCGAAGAATGCAATACCTTGAACAATTAGCATGTACCATTGTTTAGCAAGAGGATTTTGTGAAGAAAGAACCATATCCACAAGACCAGCTGAGAAACCAAAACCAGCCATCCATTCCATGCTTGCAGCGAAGTATACTGAAACACCTGTTAGCAATGCGTGAATTACGTAAAGCAAAGGAGCAGCGAACATGAATGAGAATTCAAGAGGTTCTGTAACACCTGTAAAGAATGAAGATAAAGAAGCAGCAAGCATGATAGATGCTACTTTTTCTTTGTTTTCAACTTTTGCAGCGCTGTAAATAGCAAGTGCAGCACCAGGAAGACCAAACATCATGATTGGGAAGAAACCAGCTTGATACATACCAGTTTTACCAATGATAGCCGTACCTGCATCGATACCAGACTGACCACTTAGGAAGTTTGGAATATCGTTAATACCAGCAACGTCAAACCAGAACACAGAGTTAAGTGCATGGTGAAGACCAACAGGAATTAATAGACGGTTAAAGAATGCGTAGATACCAGCACCAACTTCACCAAGTCCTGCAATCGTTTCACCGAAATGCTGTAGACCAGAGAAGATAACAGGCCATACTGCCATTAGTACAAACGAAACAACAATCATTACAACTGAAACAACGATTGGTACTAAACGACGACCAGAGAAGAACGCTAGCGCTTTATGTAATTCAACACCAGAGAACTTGTTGTATAGCTCAGCAGAAATAATACCTACTAAGATACCAACGAATTGGTTGTTAATTTTGTTGAATGCGAATGGCACATCAGCGGCTGGAATGCCCTGAATTTGCGCAACAGCACCAGGAGAAAGAAGTGTAGTAACTACTAAGAAACCCACTAAGCCAGAAAGTGCAGCTGCACCGTCTTTATCTTTAGACATACCGTAAGCAACACCTACTGCAAACAATACAGACATGTTATCAATTACAGCAGCACCTGCTTTAATTAAAAATGCAGCCATCGGTGAACCACCACCCCAGCCATTTGGATCGATCCAGTAACCAATACCCATTAAAATTGCAGCTGCTGGTAAAACAGCAACAGGAACCATTAAGGCTCTACCTACTTTTTGCATGTAACCAAGAATATTCACTATTAACTCTCCTAAAGTTTGATTATTCGGGTGATTTTAAATTTTTATTATGGATTTATTTAACAGTCCTAAAGAGCATGCGGTTAAAAAATCTATTGATGACTCTAAAGACTTTCTTACCCTACGCAAATCAAAACAAGCTCTTTTGTGATAATAATCAACTATAATGGCGTTTTTATTGCAAATGTGGTGGTAAGTTAAACAAACTTAATTTACGCTACGCATTAACTATATAGTTAACTCAAACTTTGGAGAAGAAAATGCGTTTAATCCCTCTTAACTCGGCACCTGATGTTGGCCTTTGGTCAGCTCGTTACATTGTTAATGTAATTAACAAATTTGCACCTACAGCGGAACGCCCATTTGTTTTAGGCCTACCAACAGGTGGAACGCCACTATCTACTTACAAGCGTTTGATTGAATTACATAAAGCTGGCGAAGTAAGTTTTGCTAACGTAGTTACCTTCAATATGGATGAATATGTAGGTATCGAACCATCACATCCAGAAAGCTACTACAACTTTATGCACAGTAACTTTTTCAGACATATTGATATCCAAGCAAAAAACATCAACCTATTAGATGGTCTTGCTGCTGATCTAGAAGCTGAATGCCAACGTTACGAAGATAAAATTAAAAGCTACGGTCAAATTAACCTATTTATGGGTGGCATTGGCACTGATGGTCATATCGCATTTAATGAACCAGCTTCATCATTAGCTTCTCGTACACGTATCAAAACATTAACGCCAGATACACGTATCGCTAACTCTCGTTTCTTCGATAACGATATCAACCAAGTACCAAAAGTAGCATTAACGATTGGTGTTGGTACATTGCTTGACGCACAAGAAATTCTTATTCTTGTAACTGGCCATAACAAAGCATTAGCGCTTCAAGCGGCTGTTGAAGGTTCTGTAAATCACATGTGGACGGTTTCAGCACTACAACTTCACCCTAAAGCGATTATCGCTTGTGATGAAGGCGCAACAATGGAGCTTAAAGTGAAAACACTTAAGTACTTCACTGAGCTAGAAGCTGACAACATCGGTAACCTATAAAGGCTACCAACTAACGGGGACAAGGCTTTAGCCTTGCAAATTGCTTGACAATCGCGGGGTTAAAACCCCGTCCCCTTTATTTCTCTTAGGGGTTCCCATGTACGCATTAACCAATTGCACAATCTACACAACACAGTCTGTATTAACAGACCACGCCGTTATTATTGAAAACGACTTAATCAAAAACATCGTTAGCAATACAGAGCTTGATTCAAGCATTGAAAAAATTGATTTAAATGGCGCAAACCTAAGCCCTGGTTTTATCGACTTGCAACTTAATGGTTGTGGTGGCGTAATGCTAAATGGCGCAGAAACCCAAGAAACACTTGAAATAATGCAAGCTGCCAATCTAAAATCGGGTACAACAAGTTACCTACCTACTTTTATTACTGATGCTGATGAAGGCATTAAACGTGTTTTAAAAGTCGCACGTAGCTACATTGATAAAACACCGAATGAAGTATTAGGTCTGCATTTAGAAGGTCCTTACCTCTGTATTGAGAAAAAAGGTATTCACCGCCCTGAGTTTATTCGTAAACCTGACGCAGACATGATTGACCTTATCTGTAAAAACAGCGACATTGTTAGCATGCTAACACTTGCTCCAGAAAACAGTCCTGCTGAAGTAGTTAGACAATTAAGCGAGAGCAATATTGTTGTTTCATTGGGTCATACCAATGCCACGTATGCACAAGCAAAAGTTGCTATTGATAACGGTGCAAGCTGTGCCACTCATCTATTTAACGCAATGAGCGCAATTACAGGTCGTGAACCTGGTGTTGTTGGCGCTATCTATGATACTAATATTTACGCTGGTGTGATTGTTGATGGTTTCCATGTTGCTTACGAAAATGTACGCATTTCTAAAAAGATCATGGGTGAAAAACTATTTTTAGTGACTGATGCAACAGCACCCGCTGGCGCAAATATTGAGTCGTTTGATTTTGTTGGCACCACGGTTTATTACAAAGACGGTAAATGCTTTGGTGCAGACGGCACATTAGGCGGTTCTGCAGTAACGATGATCGAATCTGTTGAACAAACAGTTAAATTTGTAGGCATCGAACTAGAAGAAGCTATTCGCATGGCAACGCTGTACCCTGCAAAAGCAATCTCAGTAGAAGACAAACTTGGTAGCATCGAAGCAGGTAAAATTGCTAACCTTGCTATCTTTAACAACGATTACAAAGTAAACGCAACGGTTGTTAATGGTGTTTATAAAGCATCATAATTATAATGAACGATACTAAATAAGTGTTCATTACATTAGTATGACGATGATTCAGCCCACCTACGAGCCTTCATAGGTGGGCTGAATCAATTAAATTCTTTGGCCAATAATTAAAACCTCAACATAGGTATTATATGCAACAATTAAATTCAAAACCCACTTCAAGTGTTGCTAATATCGATCTGATTAAACAGGTTAATTGCGCCATCATTTACAAAGTCATCGAGCAACATGCGCCCATTTCTCGTGTAAAAATAGCAAAAGTGAGCAAGCTTGCTCCTGCGAGTGTGACTAAAATAACACGTTATCTCATCGAAAGCGGCATTGTCACGGAAACCGAACGCCAAGCATCGACAGGTGGCCGTTGCGCTATCTCTCTTGCACCCAACGCTAAAAACATCAACGTTATCGCGATCAAAATAGGTCGTAAGCTTCTTTCTCTCAGTATCTACAATTTAACGGGCCACAAGTCCGTTGATAGACGTATTAATGTTGAAGATAAAACCGGCGCTCAGCTCATCACTTTATTACAGACAGAAATTCAAACATTAATCGATGATGAACAACAGCAAGGTAATCAGGTATCAGCCCTCTCTGTTACGCTTTCTGGATTGATCGACCCTAAACAAGGGAAGGTAATTTATACCGCCCTGAATAAGCTCAACAATGTCGCACTGGTGGATATTTTAGAAGAAAAATTCAATATCCCCACTTTTATCGGTAACCATACCCGCGCATTAGCATTAGCTGAACACTACTTTGGTACGACACAAGAAAACCAAGACTCGATTGTGATCAGTATTCATCATGGTGTAGGTTCAGGCATTATCATTCAAGGAAAAGTGTTATTAGGTGTTAACTGCAATATCGGGGAAATTGGCCATATTCAAGTTAATCCGATAGGCAAACAATGCCATTGTGGTAACTTTGGATGCCTTGAAACGGAAGTTGGCGATACGGTTATTGTTGAAAAAGTGCAACAGGCAATCGCACAAGGAGCAAGTACCTCTCTTGACAGCGAAATATTAACCATAGACAGTATCTATCAAGCGGCAGCCACAGGTGATCCTCTGTGCGAGCAAGTAGTCGCAAAAGCAGCAAGCTACTTAGGTAAAACTATCGCGATACTGATCAATATGCTTAACCCTGAAAAAATAGTCATCGCAGGAAAAATAACAGCCGCACAAAACACACTATTTAATGCCATTCAACAATGTATCGTGCACCAATCTTTACCAGACTTTCAAAAAAGAGTCGTTATTTCTACTTCAGAATTACATGCAGACTCAACTATCGCTTCATTTTCTTTAATCAAACAAGCAATTTACGAAGGTGATCTTCTGCAGAAGATGCGCATTAAAATTTAAAGCCACTATTGCTTAAACCCGAGAGAGTACCGAGAAGCTTTGTTGATTATCCAAGTAGTCAACATACTCAAATTCAATTTCTTTAGCGATACTAATACGACTAAAACTAACCGTTTTTGCATCTACACGCGACATTTTTACCGACAACTTACCTTCCTGTTGCTGTGACTGGTGGTAACTTAATAGTTGCTTCGCAGTAGGGTTTACAGAAGTAACTATTTTGTTGAATGCTATTTTCCGCGCCAGATAAACTTGATCATAATCCACACCCGATGAAGTAATCGGTAATGTTTGCACAAGCTCAGTTAAACACTCACCATTCCATTGGAAACAATGTAGCTTGTTATTTTCAAGCGTTAAATCAGGTGCAAAAACACATAACTGAAATGCTTGATAACAATTTAATATCATGCCCCTTAATACTTCAATTACCTTGTCTGGTTTTTTCAATAACGTCAGTATTATTTCACCTCGACTATTAAAGTGGTCGGTAGACGTCTTTTTTTCCGCTTGGTAATAATTAAGTAATGCGAGGGATAATCCACTCTTATGTACTGCCAGCCAAGTACCTTTACCAGCAGGATCAATAGGATAAATTGCATTAAGATTTCGGTTAATTTGAGGAGGTAATGCTTGAGCCCGACTACGCTGTTCATCTCGATTAAAGAACAACTCATAACCTGTTTTAGTTAAACGGTAGGTTAACGTACACATTTTTTATCACTTATTTTTTTGTTACTTATATTCTCAATTTTATTAGTCTTTAAATTTTCATTGCTACGCAGAAACGTCGCGGTTGCTGGTGCAATACCAAATTTATCCGGCGTGGAAATTTGTTGTGCTTTAGATATTTGCTGAATCATTGCAAAGTGATGTATTGCATGAGCCCCTACAAAAATAAGCTCTCTTGCGAGTGTAGTCTCAACCACTTCAATCTGTTTTTTTACAACACAAACTTCTGTTGAAAGCTTTATTGTTTGTTGCAACTGTTGTGGAGAAAGCGAATTGAGGAAGGACTCTATTTCAGAGATTAACGACAGAGCAGCAGAAGTTTCACTTTCAACTACCCCACCACGGCTACGTTTATCATAATCGATACAACCTACTTTTAAGCCATCAATAATTGCTAGATAGTGGTCCAAGATATGACGGATATGCGCGCCAGCGGAGCTAATAAACAGTGGGCTTACAATTTGAGAATATAATAAAGGAGTAACGGTTTGCAGATAAACTTTGGCTTGCGCTAATATATTTATTTGGCTCTTAATCATAGAAAGGGACTCTTTGTATTCATAGTGTTAATAACCATAACATATCAATACAAAGCACTTTACTCTTTTATCTAATCTGTGAATAGAGAAGCTAATTCAGCATTATCGATGCGACCGAGATTTTCCCAACCATCGGAAACGGTAGAAATACGCTCCCCAGATTGTTGACCAGAACCATTTGCATAAAAAATCGGAGGGTCAATAGATCTTGCATCATCTCCCCCATTACCTACCGAATGCACTGCTGTTGAATGAAAAATCTGACTGTTATAAATAACATAGGCATCGTTTTTATAACCCATATTTGCTTCAAAATACCCTACTTTATTTGTTTTTAATAAATTATCGATGGTGTTCTCAAAACCGTCACCTGTATTTTCCCCGTAAGCATCCAGTAACATAGCAAGAGAGATTTGCTCAGAATACATAAAGGTCTGATCAGCTCCAATTGCATCACTCCAAGTAATACTCAACTCAACCGTACGAATATCATCACCTCCGCCAGTAACTGGTTCAACACTCCACAGCAACCCAAAAGAAGTATTCCCGATAGTAATAGCCTCAGGGGTGTTTGTATCATCGAGTTTATCAACCTCAGCAATCGTTTGTAATTCCATTACCTCAGCAAACTTTTCCGTTGCTAACTCAACAACTGCCGTATGAGAAAAATTATCACGATTTTGATCTCCCACTAACTTTTGCAAGCCGGATATATTAACAGCGGCAATGCTCACAACAAATAGAGAAACTAATATTTCAACGAGCGAAAAACCTAAATGGTTATATTTTATTAGCATTAAAAGTCCCTCCATGTACCAGATATTAGGCGATAACCATTACCAATGGAGTCTTGATTCATTTCAGAATATAACGCCCCTAGAAGTAATTTGTCATAATTAGCAGAAAAATGCTCTTTTGTATCTTGTTGCCCCGTACTACTTTCATCTTGGCTTTCAGTTGTTCTACCACTATAAGTACATTTATATTCACTTAATAACGCGCCATCGACCGTTACTCCACTCAAATTAACCGTGACCAGATCACTTTTTAATACCGTGTCACGGGAAAAATCACCATCTATCCCGACAAACTCCTCTACACCATCCACAAGTTTCACAAGCTGTTCATCTTCATTAAAATAGACCCCCTCTAAACCATCAATAACGGTGCCATTGAAATCTGTTAAAATATCTACGCCATCTACATTTGTATCCACTAAAACACTTGGGAGTAGGTGCAACATCCCCATCACTTTCGCCCCCGTATTGGGAGCAGTGACGAAACTACCACCTTCAACAAATACTAATTTAGGGTGTTTTGTAGAGCCAATCGTTAATATTTTATTTTCTGAACTAACACTTTGTTCGGCATAGGAGTTGCTAATTTCACAATCACCAGTAATGAAAATAACATCATCCTGTTCCCCTACATCCTGTAATTCTTCATCGCAACGCTCACCATCTATTAATATCACTCCAGATTCACCAACCTCTGCTGAGTATTCTTTAATTTTTACAATATTTTCTTCGCTAAACTCAATTCCGTAAGTTGCTTCAAATAAAGATGTTGGTGTTTCAATAACTGAATTATTGACTGGAATCCCAAAAATAGTAGAGCCTGGTTTCACACTTGACTCCCAGATACCTTCATTATCTAAGACTGCATTATCACTATCATCTGAACTGCCACTCATATCAAAACTATTTTGATTATATGTAGTAGCGCTAGTATCCATACCCGAACACTCATCAGTCGCTTTACCCAAAATACCAGGGTTACTCTCAATAATTGTCTCTGCAATATTTCCATCCGCGAGGCAGTCTTGCGGATCCAGTCCATTACAACCGCTATTACCACTATTGAATTTATAAAAATTTATTTTCCCATTTACACCAATCGGCGACTCAGGAATTGTGAAGTTTACATATGTCTCAACATCTAACGCTATAACCCGCGTAGCACTCTCGTCCATTGACTTACCTATAGATTCAATCGAAACACCACTTGCAGAGCCACTCACAGTGACAGAGTAGTGATTCGCAGTAGAGGGATATATCACCTCCCCATTATTAGAGTTATATAAGTCTTCATGTAATTTTTTAGCCAAAGCAGGATCATCTAAAATGCTCAGTACAAAATTCATGCCTGACTCTGCATTTGCGAAGGCTTCATTATTACGGTAATAATTACCAATGATCTGATTATCAACTAATTGAGAGGACGCCATATTAGCCGTAAATACAATACCTGCGACGCTAAGTAAAATAGCAGAGGTTAACACCGCAAAACCTTGCTGTGTTTTTAGTTTTTTAAAAGGTAATTTATTGCAGGTATTAGGTAACATAATAGACTCCGGGAAAGTCATTTAAGTATGTAAATACACTTAAAAAACAGAATTTACTGAAGAATTTTAGTCTAAAAATCACTGTTAAAAATCTAAATTTTCACTTTCAAAGCGCGTAAAAGACTAATATCCATCACTAAGTTTAGAAAAGAAAACCTAAAAGTAAACTAACCAACATAAGATAAAACAATGATCTTTCCAAGGCGGTTTATAGCTCCCTGTTTTTATTGATATTGATCCCAAAAACAATTTTACATACTCAACTGGTTAACATTTGTTTAACAAGCTCAAGCCACCTCACAATTTATTTTTTGTTGCTGTTTTAGAATGTCCGTCTAAATATCAGACAATTTCAAGTATTTATGTGCAAACCAAATGCTTGTCTCTTTAATTATGTGGAGTTAAGAATGAGTGGAAATCACGTTTACCCTGTATCAGCTGAATTAGCTGAAAAAAGCCTACTAACTAATGAGCAATATCTAGCAGACTATGCATCATCCATAAGTGATCCTGACGCATTTTGGGGTGAAAAAGGTAAAATTTTAGATTGGATAAAACCTTATACTAAAGTAAAAAACACCTCTTATGCGCCTGGTAATATCGATATTAAATGGTTTGAAGATGGCGAACTTAACGTTTCTGCTAACTGTATTGATCGCCACCTTGCAACGAAAGGCGACCAAGTCGCTATTCTTTGGGAAGGCGACTCACCAGACCAAGACCAAAGCATCACTTATAACGAACTACATAAACGTGTTTGTAAGTTCTCAAATGCATTAAAAGCACAAGGCGTACAAAAAGGCGATGTAGTTTGCTTATACATGCCAATGACACCAGAAGCTGCCGTCGCAATGCTGGCTTGTACACGTATTGGCGCAGTACATTCAATTGTATTTGGTGGCTTTTCACCAGAAGCGATTGCAGGTCGTATTATTGATAGTAAATCAAAAATCGTTATCACTGCCGACCAAGGTCGCCGTGGTGGTCGCGTAGTCCCTCTTAAAGCAAATGTTGATGAAGCCCTAGAGAAAAAAGGCACTGATTGCGTTGAGAAAGTAATTGTATTTAAAAACACGGGTGGCGATGTCGCTTGGCATGAACAGCGCGATTTAGATTGGGAAACGATCACTGAACCCCAATCTGAAGAATGTGCACCAACGGCAATGAACGCAGAAGATCCTCTATTTATTCTTTACACATCAGGTTCAACAGGTACGCCAAAAGGTGTTTTACACACAACCGGTGGTTACCTTGTTTACGCAACAATGACATTCAAATATGTATTTGATTACCAAGAGGGTGACATTTACTGGTGTACTGCTGATGTAGGCTGGATCACCGGTCACAGTTACTTGGTATACGGACCACTCGCAAATGGTGCTACAACACTGTTATTTGAAGGTGTTCCAAACTACCCAACAACAGCTCGTATGAGTGAAGTTGTTGATAAACACAATGTTACTTTACTTTATACGGCACCCACTGCGATTCGAGCATTAATGGCTAAAGGTGATGACGCGATTAAAGGGACTTCACGTAAGTCATTACGTCTTTTAGGATCAGTGGGTGAGCCCATTAACCCTGAAGCATGGGAATGGTATTACGACAAGATTGGTAATAAATCTTGCCCTATCGTTGATACGTGGTGGCAAACAGAAACAGGTGGTATTTTAATTACACCGCTCCCAGGTGCAACTGATCTTAAACCCGGTTCAGCAACACGCCCATTCTTTGGCGTACAACCTGCATTAGTTGATAATGAAGGTGTTATTTTAGAAGGCGCGGTTGAAGGTAACTTAGTTATTCTTGATAGCTGGCCAGGACAAATGCGTACGTTATTTAATAACCATGATCGTTTTGAGCAAACTTACTTCTCAACCTTTAAAAACATGTACACAACAGGTGATGGCGCACGTCGCGATGAAGATGGTTATTTCTGGATCACCGGTCGTGTTGATGACGTATTGAATGTTTCTGGTCATCGTATGGGTACCGCTGAAATCGAAAGTGCATTAGTATCTCATCCTAAAATTGCAGAAGCAGCCGTTGTTGGTGTGCCGCATGAAATTAAAGGCCAAGGTATTTATGCTTATGTAACCTTGAATGACGGAGAATATTCTTCTCCTGAACTTTATGCTGAAGTGAAGCAGTGGGTTCGTAAAGAGATTGGGCCAATCGCAACACCTGATATCTTGCATTGGGCAGAGGGGTTACCAAAAACACGTTCAGGTAAGATTATGCGTCGTATTTTACGTAAAATCGCGACTGGCGAAAGTGATCAGCTTGGTGATACATCCACATTAGCTGATCCAAGTGTTGTTGATCAGCTAATCAAAGAAAATGCAGAGCTATAAATAGCCCTACTAACTGGAAGTGAGAGATGCCTCTCGCCTTGTTTCTTTGATAAACAGAGAATACTAGCCAGTTAATTGCCAAGCAGTTAGACTCCTAAATATATTGATTTAGGAGTCTTTTTTTTATGCCCAAGAAAATAAATGTTTTAGTCTTAAATGGCCCCAATTTAAACCTACTCGGACAACGTGAACCCGAGGTCTACGGAACACAAACTTTAAGCGATATTATTAATAGACTGACGCTAGAAGCGAACGCGCTAGATATTGAGCTTACCCATCTGCAAAGTAACCGTGAATATGAGTTAATAGAAAAAATTCATGACGCGTTTAATCATATTGATTTTATTATCATTAACCCTGCAGCATTCACCCATACGAGTGTTGCGATAAGAGATGCACTGCTTGGCGTTAATATCCCTTTCATCGAAGTGCATCTCTCAAACGTACATGCACGGGAAAGTTTCCGTCATCACTCTTATCTGTCTGATGTTGCGCGTGGTGTGATTTGTGGATTAGGCGCTAAAGGTTATTCTTTTGCTTTGCAGTCTGTTCGCGATCAATTAGCGATAGCCTAAGAAATTAAATATCGCCTGTTATTAAACGTGACTTTGTTCACACAAATACGCTTGTATGTATTGTTTACTCCTCGAGGAACAAAAAACTACCCGGGTAGGTAGTTACGTAAACAATCAAGGTAGGGCATTCTTAACTTGTCTTAAGGAATTAAGGAATTAAGGCATAGTAGTAAACCCACTTTTGATGCCCAACAAATGGATTTGATTGTTATAAAAATTTGTAATAATAAGAGACATATTACAGGCAAGCCTAACTTTGTTAGGCTTTTTTTTGGTTTTTTTTTGCTAAGGTTATTAGCTAAAGTGTTATTATGATCAATAAGTTATATCCAATTTAATCTTATGAGTACTATGCAGACTAACAAAGAGTTTCTATTTAAAAGATGGCAGTCACTACGCCTTTATAACATCGTTATCCTTAGCGCTTTCCTGCTTTTCTATGCGGTAGGCACACTGCAAAGCTATAGTGTTTTCACGCCTCCAGCCGCCTTTAACTTACCTATTTCATTACCGCTTATTGCTATCTTTTTGTGTGCTTATCTTATTCATTGTTTGCTCGCTAAGAAAGATCAACAAAGCATTTTATTAATACCAATAGTCACGCTCTTTACCACATTATTTATCACTATTAATAGCCACTTCGAAACAGAAACATCACAGAATAGCTTTCTCTATTTCACTCTGTTATTACCGCTTTTTTACGCCTATCTGCTCTCTTATAACTTTCAATTACTGATCGCGAATAACGCGATTGCCATCATTAGTTATAGTTTTACAGCCGTTGTGGGTGATACCAGTACGCTGGTATTTATTTTGAATTTAACATTCCTCTTTACACTTGGTTTTTTAACTATTTACTCGCATATAAAGAACAATACTTACACCTCAAAAAATAGCGTAATGAAAGCCAATCGAGGACCAACACTCAGTAAACAACATTCACTTTATTTAAAAAGTATCATTCATGATATCAGACAGCCTTTAAGTAGCTTATCGCTCTATAGCCATTTACTTGAAAAACAAGTTCAGGACGATCAACAATCACTGCTTGTCGAAAATCTATTAGGCGCCTCAAAACAATTAGATCGTTGGTTATCTTCACTACTTGAACTCGCCACACTTGATTCTAAAAGCCAACAAGCGAATGTAAAAAACACACCGCTAAAGACTTCTCTGTTTACAGTCATCAAAAAATACAACGATCAAGCAACTGAAAAAAATATGCGTCTAAAGGTTCGCTTAACCAAAGCCGTTCTTTATACAGACAGCAAACTACTCAGCGATGTCATCGACAATTTATTAAGTAATGCTTTCTTACATGGTTTACAAACACCAGGTACCACTGTGTTATTAAGCGCTCGCCAATTACAGTCCGGCATAAACATTCAAATTTGGAATAAAGGCCCACGCATCAATGCTGATCACCTTGATTCTCTATTCGATGAATTGTATTACCCTAAAAATCCTCATCATAATAAAGCCAAAGGGCTAGGATTAGGGCTCGCGCTATCACAGCGAAAAGCTTTACTTTTAAATACTCAAATTCAGGTAAAAACCTCTGATAATGGTTGTTGCTTCTCGCTTAAAATAGCGAAAGGAATAGAAACGCCTGAAGTTTATGCTCCCGTGTGTTTAACCAAGGAAAACAGTGAGCACATTTTATTGATTGATGATGATGCGAGTATTCTGACGGCACTCTCCATGTTATTAGAGAACTGGGGATATAGTGTAGATTGTGCGGAAAATAGTGAGCAAGCAATAGAGGCATTAACCACCGGAAACTTTGCCCTTATTATTTCAGACTACCGATTGCCCGGTGCGAAAAATGGTATTGACCTCATAAAAATAGCGCAACAGAAACAAGGCATTCCTTCGGTATTATTAACCGGTGAGGTGGATCCTGATAAGCTGAAAGAGGGGGAATTCAGAAGTTATAAAATATTACACAAACCCATAAAGCCGGCAGCATTACGATTATTACTACGACAACTATTAGCGCCTAAATAAGGCTTATTGCACTAACTGCGTAGTCAGTTGAAAAAGGAAGAGAGGTTAAGCGGTTAACAAGCCAACTTGTATTGCTTTTTCGATGGCTTTAGCACGACTATTAACACCCGAGACTTCTAGCACCTGATAGATGCCCTTTTGATGAAACTTAACCGTATCAGGAGAAATCGATAATAACAGTGCAATTTCTCGATTCGTTTTTCCGCTATGTATCAGCGATAAAATTTCCGTTTGGCGATCTGATAAGTGATACAGCTCTTTATTCTTTTTCTCTTCTAATATTAACAGTTCTAATTGTGCTTTTATTTCTGTTGGAATAAAAACATCTCCCATCAATACCGCTTCTAAACCAATTAACATGTCCTGTGGCGAATAAGATTTAGGAATAAACCCCATCGCACCTTTTTGTAAGGCAGTCACAACCTCTTTATAGTCTTCGCAGGCAGACAGCACAATCACCGGTGATAAAATTTGTCGTTTGGCCAGTTCATCAATCATACAAATGCCGTCCATCTCGGGCATGCAGAGATCCATCAGAATGAGATCTGGTTGCAACTGCTCGATCTGCATCAAAGCAATCATAGGGTTATCAAAAACTAACACCTCATTCTCACTATTTTCGAGGGTTAATTTTAACCCATGTAAAAATAGCTGGTGATCGTCGATAATCACAATTTTATTCATTGGCGAACTCGTGGTTAAATATCGCGTGATTTTATAATAATTTGTAGAATTTACAATCAACTTGTACTGATTAACGGCAATATGTTTGTATTTTGTCTAGTTAATCCCACTCAGTAACGCCTTACTGCATTGGAATATTATTCACTTCCCCTGTATTCTCCCCCAAAACTCAATAAACAGGATGCAAACTATGCCTTGGATACAACTTAAATTAAATGCAACATCAGCTAACGCAGAAGATATTGGTGAATTACTAATGAATAACGATGCGCTTTCAGCAACCTTTACCGATGCACAAGACACCCCTGTTTTTGAACCACTACCAGGTGAAACACGACTTTGGGGTGATACAGATATTACCGGTCTTTATGAAGCTGATGCCGATATGACATCTATCATTGAAGTGCTTAAAAAAAGCCCTCTATTAGCTGATGATTTTGCTTATAAAATTGAGCAATTAGAAGATAAAGATTGGGAACGTGAATGGATGGATAACTTCCACCCAATGCAGTTTGGCAAACGTTTATGGATTTGCCCAAGCTGGAAGCCAGTACCTGATGAAAATGCAGTTAACGTGATGCTTGATCCTGGCCTAGCTTTTGGTACAGGTACACACCCAACAACAGCACTTTGCCTAGCATGGCTTGATGGGCAAGACTTACAAGATAAAGTCATTATCGACTTTGGTTGTGGCTCAGGTATTTTAGCTATTGCAGCTCTTAAACTCGGTGCAAAACGTGTTATCGGTATTGATATCGATCCACAAGCAATTACTGCAAGTCGTGATAACGCACAACGTAATAACGTATCAGACCAACTTGAACTTTACTTACCAGCCGACATGCCAGAAGGCATTTTAGCGGACGTTTTAGTGGCAAATATTCTTGCTGGACCACTACGTGAATTGTCTACAAGTATCGAAGCATTGATCAAACCAACGGGTAAACTTGCTCTTTCAGGCATTCTAGAACAACAAGCGGCTGAGTTACTTGAAACTTACGGTCAGTGGTTTGAGATGGACAAAGCAGAAATAAAAGAAGAGTGGGCACGTCTATCGGGCCAAAAGCGCTCATAAAACAGACAATAAGCCATCAAAAATGAGATCAATCTGAATATTGGGCGATTTGCAAGCAAAATAATTGCGCTATGGTCAATTATTAACCTTTATTCTGTTTGCAAAAATGCGTACACTACGCCGCCTTGAGTTAGAGAGATTGGCTGTTTTATATGCACATTGGACAACATCAATTAAAGAACAAAATTATTTTAGCACCAATGGCTGGGGTGACCGATCGCCCCTTTCGTGAACTTTGTCGAAGCCAAGGTGCTGGACTGGCTGTTTCTGAAATGCTGTCATCTAATCCACGTGTATGGAATAGTAAAAAATCTAGATTAAGAATGGATTACCATGGCGAATCGGGTATTCGCTCCGTGCAAATTGCAGGCGCAGAGCCAATTGCAATGGCCGTTGCTGCACAGTTATGTGTACAGCAAGGCGCGCAGATTGTTGATATCAATATGGGTTGTCCCGCTAAAAAAGTGAATAAGAAAAAAGCAGGCTCAGCTTTACTGCCTCACCCTGATCTTGTGAAAGCAATTTTAGAAAGTGTCGTAGATGCGGTTGATATACCTGTTACTTTGAAGATTCGCACTGGCTGGGACCCGGAAAGTAGAAACGGTCTAGAAATAGCACAAATTGCCCAAAATGCTGGTATCCAAGCACTTGCAGTACATGGTCGAACTCGCCAATGCCTTTATAAAGGTGAAGCAGAGTACGACACAATAAAAATAATTAAAGAAAATGTAACTATACCTGTGATTGCGAATGGTGATATCACCAGTGTTGAAAAAGCCAAATATGTGCTCGACTACACTGGCGCAGACGCCATTATGATTGGACGAGGCGCACAAGGTGCACCTTGGATATTCAACGATATAAACCACTACTTAACCACTGGTGAACATAGAACACCATTGGGAAAACAGGAAGTTACCTCAATTCTACTTAATCACGTGCAAGCATTGCATGGGTTTTATGGCGAAGTGATGGGACCCCGTATTGCTAGGAAGCATGTAGGCTGGTATTTACAATCGCAAGACCAATTAGGTTGCTTTAAACGACAATTTAATGCCATTGACTGCGCTACCGAGCAGTTAAAGTCATTAGAAATTTATTTGAATAATTAAAGAGTTAATAGCCATGTTTGAACAAAATATTCCTCAAGAAGCACTTACAACGACAACTAGTATTCCGGCTACCGGGCAAATAACTCAAAAACCACTTCGTGATTCAGTGCGTCAAGCTGTTTCAGGTTACGTGGCGCAATTAAACGGTCAAGATACGACTGAATTATACGAGTTAGTATTATCTGAAGTTGAAGCACCAATGTTAGATATCATTATGCAGTACACACGTGGTAACCAAACTCGTGCTGCAACTATGTTAGGTATTAACCGTGGTACGCTACGTAAGAAATTGAAAAAATATGGCATGGGTTAATTAACCTAATAGCAATTTAAAAAAGCGACTTTTTAGTCGCTTTTTTTATGCCTTGATTTTATCAATAACTTTACACTTAGTGGCTAAAATCGCCTCAAATAATACCAATCGGCATAACCCCCCTTCAACGTAACTTACTTACCGTAATCGAAATAGACACTGAAAAATTTCTGTCACTTTTATGATTACGATAAACTGCTCGTCATGCACAAGCGTCACCTTTTTATGCATTGATCGCGCAATAAATGCCTTAACCCTGATTATTACCTCTTAGTTCTTTATAATTCCTCGTTACAAAGTATCGAATCATCCTATTTAAAGGCACCTTCCGGTGGCTTTTTTGTTGATTCAATATATGCTTGCCCTTCTTTCAGGTAATTACTTTCAACGATTAGGAAAACTATGCTGTCACTACCGATTAACGAGCAACTAAAGAACTTATTAAGCTGGCAACAAAGTGTTTTTTGTATGGCGCTCAGTGAGCATACCGTTTTACATTTCCATCTTTTTTGTGATGCGATTGAAAGTGATTTAGGGGATGACATTGATAAACTCAATGAACTTTTCTGGGAAAAAATGACCGTTAAAGGCGCAAAAATCAATTTCACTACACAGCAAGAGCAGTTCGATGAAATAATTCCTGACATGCGTGATCATGATTTTTATGGTGTTTATCCTGCTATCGATCATTGCGTGATTTTAAGCTGTGCTTTTAACACTTTTTTAATCAAATCAAATGAAGAAGCACTCGACGCAAGCCAAACCAGCTTCTCAACCATTGCGAGTTTTATTGAATTACAAAGTGATACTGAGATAGATGATGAGGCATTAATTGCTGAACCATTATTTATTGAACAGCTTGAATTTCAAACAGAACTACTACGAATGTTAGACAATGCACGCAGCCCAGAATTAATAAAATCCATCCGCGCCTTTGTACGAAGCCACGGAGTCACTAACCTAGGCATTGCGCTGACTGATTGATTTAACAACTTTTATGTGATTTTTAACACAATAAGAACATTTAAAAGTGATAAATCATACTTTTACGCTCATAAGACTTTACTTAACAAGTGCACTTGAAATACATTGATTCGGTAAGTTACATTCAACCCACACTTATATAAATGGAAATCGAGAAATGAACAAAACTCAACTTGTTGCAGAAATCGCAGAAAAATCAGAACTGTCTAAAGTACAAGCAAAAGCGGCTTTAGAGCAAATTCTTTCAAGCATCACTGATAGCCTTAAAGATGGCGAACCAGTACAGCTAATCGGTTTTGGTACTTTCAAAGTAAATCACCGTGCTGCACGTACAGGTCGCAACCCACAAACGGGTGCAGACATTCAAATTAAAGCGGCAAATGTACCCGCTTTTGTTGCTGGTAAAGCACTGAAAGAATCAGTTAACGTTTAATTTCGTTAATAATAAAGAACAATAAAAAGGTGAAACTTCGGTTTCACCTTTTTTTTTGTTACTCATACCCGTCATCAATCAATATGCTTTGCTCAGTCGCTAGCTCGTATACCAAGGCAAGGCGCAACATGATGAAAATTGCTAGCCCTTATCGAATTTTGTAACGCTGAATTGGTTTACGAGCTAACGACCCGTAGGGCAAGTTTTGAGGCAAACATCTTCGTTGTTAGAAAGCGTTGATTGAACCAGTTAGATCTTCCACTTCCTGCCTAGAATCTCTTCACCTCAATACTTGCTGAGCTTTGCATCTTGAATGATAACGGGTATATTGCTCTAAATGTCCGCATAGAACGAGAGAGCAGTATGCCTACGAATAACAATCAATTTGAACGCCTACGTTGTATTAAACGTATTGACCAAACCACTGATGCCAGCACCTTTGAATTTGAACACCTCGAACAAACCCCTTTTGAATTCCAAGCAGGTCAATTTTTAACGTTTGAGATCAATCATTACAACAATTTGTTATACCGCGCTTACTCTATTTGCTCTTCTCCTGAAAAACCAAACAGCGTGACAGTGGCTATCAAACGCGTGCCAGGCGGTAAAGTGTCTAATTACTTGCTTGATAACCTAAAAGCTGGCCATGCGCTTCCTGCAATGGCACCTGCTGGTCAATTTACGCAAGAAGCTAATAAAACCACTAAAAACCTATTATTGATGAGTGCGGGTAGTGGTATTACGCCTTGTTTAGCGATTGCTCAAGATAGTTTAGATAAAAACTTAGATGTGAATATTCATTTCATTCATAGCGCACGTATAAGTGACGATGTGATCATGGCTTCGCTATTAACAGAATTAGCGATAAAACATGATAACTTCCGCTTAACGCTTATTCTAGAAAAGAGCGACAACGCTGAGCATTTTGAAGGTCGCTTAGATAGCCCCCTATTCACTCAATTAGTGCCTGATACTAACGAGCAAACCATCTTTATTTGTGGTCCTTCGTTATATATGAAATCAGTAGAAGAGATTGTCTCCGCAACTGACTTTAATATGGAATATTTCCACAAAGAAAGCTTTGTCCCTGAAGCAAAAGCAGGAGAGCCTGTTTTTTCCGATATTAACCATCAAATTACATTTCCTGCGCTTGATAAGCAGTTTATGGCAAACGATCAGCAAACCCTATTGGATGCTATGCAAGGAGCTGGTATTAAAGTGCCTTATTCGTGTAAATCAGGTATCTGTGGCGCGTGTAAGTGTAAAGTCTCTGGCGATGTAGTGAGTAGCAGCAGTGAAGCGCTGACAGCGGAGCAAATTGAACTAGGTTATGTATTAAGTTGCAGTACCAAAGCCAACTCTGATTTAATTGTAGAACTGTAAAGAGAGCTATTAGCCGTCAGCTGTCAGTTATCAGCAGGTAATAAAAAAGCCGACATACTTCGTATGTCGGCTTTTTTATTCTTAGTACCTAACTGATAGCTGACAGCTACTAACTGACAGCTTCTTAAAAGCTACTTCTCTGCTTCACGTGCAATAGCACGGTAAGCGATATCGTTACGATGGAACATGCCATCCCAACTAATCTGTTTAGTTAGCGCGTACGCTTTCTGTTGCGCTTCAGTCACTGTATTACCTAGTGCCGTTGCACAAAGAACACGACCACCGCTTGTCACGACTTTACCGTCAACGACAGCAGTACCGCCGTGGAATACTTTCAGACCTTCAGATTCAGCAGGGATATCAGAGATAACCAAGCCTTTCTTGTAATCAGCAGGGTAACCGCCAGCAGCCAAAACAACACCAATGGCAGCACGAGGATCAAACTCAGCAACCATGCCTTCAAGCTCGCCATTCACACCAGCAAGACATAAAGTAACGATGTCAGACTTCATGCGTAACATGATTGGTTGTGTTTCAGGGTCACCAAAACGACAGTTATACTCGATAACTTTCGGTGTTCCGTCAGCCATGATCATAAGACCCGCGTAAAGGAAACCAGTGTAAGTATTACCTTCAGCAGCCATACCTTCAACGGTTGGGTTGATAACTAATTCCATGATGCGATCATGCATTTCAGGAGTCACAACAGGCGCAGGAGAATAAGCACCCATACCGCCCGTGTTTGGACCTGTATCGCCGTCACCAACACGTTTGTGATCTTGGCTTGTTGCCATTGCTACGATATTTTTACCATCAACCATTACGATAAATGATGCTTCTTCACCGTCTAGGAACTCTTCAATAACAACACGATGTCCCGCTTCGCCAAATGCGTTGCCAGCCAACATATCTTGAATTGCATCTTCAGCTTCTTGTAACGTCATCGCTACAATAACGCCTTTACCAGCAGCAAGACCATCAGCCTTGATGACAATAGGTGCGCCTTTTTCACGAACGTAAGCCAATGCAGGCTCAACTTCAGTGAAGTTTTGGTACCAAGCTGTTGGAATATCATGACGGTCTAAGAAATCTTTAGTGAAAGCTTTAGAGCCTTCTAACTGTGCAGCCGCTTTAGTAGGACCAAAACAAGCAAGACCCGCTTCTTGGAATGCATCAACCACACCAATAACAAGCGGTGCTTCAGGACCAACAATCGTTAGCTCAACGTTATTTTCTTTTGCGAAAGCCACTAATGCATCAATGTCTTCAACACAGATATTTACGTTAGTTACTTTAGCCTCTAGTGCACTACCGGCATTACCAGGTGCAACAAAGATATTTTCTACTTGTTCGTTTTGTGCCACTTTCCATGCCAAAGCATGCTCACGACCACCACTACCAATAATCAATACATTCATTTTATGTCCTTACGCAACTCTGCTCGTCGCCATTTATAATTAATTTCTGCGTCGAAAGTGCTCATTTAGACGACTAAACTCCGCGCTTTCTTCTTGAACTAAATTAAAATGGCTTAGCCCAGAATTACTTTCATAATATATATAAAAAACTGGTGGCATAAATGCCACCAAATCAAATAGATTAATCGTCTTTTTGCTAAGTGATTTCGTTCGAAATCAAGGCAAAAGCGCGGAGCTTGCTACTGCAAGTGAGCACTTTTAAGGCCGAGTTCGAACTAAAGCACGACGCAAAAACAGATTAATGGCGGAAGTGACGCATTCCCGTAAATACCATTGCCATGTTGTGCTCATCTGCTGCTGCGATAACTTCTTCGTCGCGCATTGAACCACCAGGCTGGATTACACAGCTAATGCCTGCTTCTGCAGCTGCATCAATACCGTCACGGAATGGGAAAAACGCATCCGATGACATCACTGAACCTTCAACCACTAGGTTTTCGTCAGCAGCTTTAATACCTGCAATTTTAGCACTGTAAACGCGGCTCATTTGACCTGCGCCAACACCAACCGTTGCACTGTTTTTAACGTAAACAATGGCATTTGATTTAACATATTTAGCGACTTTCCAGCTAAATAATAAATCAGAGAATTCTGCTTCAGTAGGTTGACGTTTAGAAACAACTTTAAGGTCTTCAAGTCCAACCATACCTTGGTCGCGATCTTGTACTAATAAACCACCGTTAACACGTTTAATGTCAAACTCAGTTGTTTTATCAGCCCATTCGCCACATTCAAGTAAACGTAGATTTTTCTTAGCTGCAACAATTTGTGCAGCTTCTGCTGTTACTGATGGTGCAATGATCACTTCAACGAATTGACGAGAAACGATTGCTTCAGCTGTATCTGCATCTAACTCACGGTTAAACGCGATGATGCCACCAAATGCTGATGTCGGGTCAGTTTTGTAAGCACCTTCATAAGCATCAAGGATGTTACCGGCAACCGCTACACCACATGGGTTTGCATGTTTAACGATAACACAAGCAGGTTCAGAAAATTCTTTAACACATTCAAGTGCTGCATCTGTATCTGCAATATTGTTGTAAGAAAGCGCTTTGCCTTGAAGCTGTGTTGCTGTTGCAACAGATGCTTCTTGTACTTCATTTTCAACATAAAAAGCAGCTGCTTGGTGAGAGTTTTCACCGTAACGCATATCTTGCTTCTTCTGGAATTGCATGTTGAAAGTACGTGGGAATTTAGATTCCTCATCGCCTTCTTTGTTTTCGCCGTAGCTTGCTACTTTAGTACCGAAGTAGTTTGCGATCATACAGTCATATTGTGCAGTATGTTCGAAAGCTGCAATCGCTAAGTCAAAACGCGTTTTGTACGTTAGGCTACCTTCGTTGCTATTCATCTCAGTTAAGATGCGCGAGTAATCAGAAGCGTTTACTACGATAGTCACGTCTTTATGATTTTTAGCAGCAGAACGAACCATTGTTGGGCCACCGATATCGATGTTTTCAATCGCATCTTCAAGCTTACAATCAGGGTTAGCGACTGTAGCAGCAAATGGATATAGGTTTACAACAACCATATCAATTGCTTGAATCTCGTTAGCAGCCATGATGTCTTCATCAATACCGCGGCGAGCAAGAATGCCACCGTGAATTTTTGGGTGAAGTGTTTTAACACGTCCATCCATCATTTCAGGAAAACCTGTGTAGTCTGAAACTTCAGTTACTTTAATGCCATTTGCAGCAAGTAGCTTACAAGTACCACCTGTAGAAAGGATTTCAACACCCTTTTCAGCTAATTCACGTGCAAATTCAACAATACCTGCTTTGTCAGAAACACTCAGTAGTGCTCTTTTTATCGGTCGGCTAGTTTCCATTTCGTACTCATTCCTCGGTTAAATTAATCATTAACAATAGCTCTAACTGAACTATTAGATCCAGGTCTCGTATTCTACCCGAAAACGATGGCAATTTGAGCTATTTATTTATAAATAAAGGGATTTCTAAGTTAGCTTGAGAGAATGCTTATAGATTAAACAAAAACAGGTGGGGATATATCCGTTACGACTTAATAGGCTTTATTCCATCGCCCGTGCGGATACTAAGGTAAGGCATGCCTGGGCGATGAGTTAGCTAAAATATTACTGTGGTTTGATAAAAATAGAGCGAGTAAATTCTAAAGTAAATAATGCGCTATTCATCAATGTTCTATACGAGCAAGAAAGTGATTACCTTTGTTTTGTTCATGCCAGCACTCAAAATCGTTGCATCGAAGTGGCTTAGAAAAATAATAACCTTGAATGATATCGACAGTTAATATTTTTAGACGCAATAATTGCTCTAATTCTTCCACACCCTCAGCAACAACAGATAAATTCAGAGCATGCGCCATTTCAGTGATAGCAACCACCAAGGCATCATTTTGTTTATCACTATTAAGCTCAGTAATAAATGAGCTATCGATTTTTAAACAATCAAAGGGGAAGTTTTTTAAATAATTAAGCGATGAATAACCGGTACCAAAATCATCTAATGATAAACGCACACCACGCTGATGTAGGGCTTGCATCGTTTTTAATACTAACGCCTGATCGCTGATTAATAACCCTTCCGTAATTTCAATCTCTAGCGCCTGAGCATTAATCTCGTTTTTACGCAGTGCATTATCAACCACATTAACTAAATCACCATATAAAAACTGCCGAGGGGAAACGTTAACAGCAAGATAAAAATCGTCTCCAAAACGGTCAATCCAACGTTTAAGTTGTAAACATGCTTGTTCAATCACCCAACTACCTATCTCAACAATATCTCCAGTTTGCTCTGCAATAGGAATAAACTGATCGGGATAGACTTCACCGAGCTCTTCGCTACGCCAGCGGAGCAATACTTCCGCTCCCATTAATTGATCCGTGTGACTATTTACAAAAGGTTGGAAAACAAGATGAAACTCTTCTTTTTCTAATGCATGAGCAAGACACTTCTCAATACGCATATTTGCTTGAAGCGACTCTTCTAGTGCCCCCGTATAAAGCTGGGTGCGAACAGCCCCTGATGATTTCGCAACATGCAGGGAAATATCTAATTTATTTAATAATACAGCAGCACTTTCACCGTCATTAGGGAAAACAACCGCCCCCACATTCAAGGCTAACTTAACATCGACATCATGTAATTTTAAAGGCAAGTCAAACAACTGATGTAATCGTTCAAGTTGTAATTCGAGATGTTCGACTGATGAGATATCTTCAATGATGAAAGCAAACTCGTCACCATTATAACGACACAACATAGTCAAGGATTCGCTTAACAAACTGATTTTTTGAGAAGAGAATTTTAACGCTTGATCACCAATATCATGCCCTAAAGTATCATTAATACGTTTAAAATCAGAGAGGTCAACTACACAAATGGCCACCAAGCTGGTTGCCTCTAAATCATCCAGATACTTATCAAGTTTATTAATAAACACATTACGATTTAATAACCCAGTCAACAGGTCATATTGTAAAAAGTATTCGATGCTTTCAGCTCTGCGCTCAGAGGCCGAGAGCAAGCGCCCTATTACCAGCGTTAATTGTGATTCGTTTCCCTGCTCAATCTTAATTTGTGAAAAACTCGCTTCGTGCAATATGCCAGCGCTGTCTAACAACTCTTTTTTATAGTTACGTATGCTCGTTTGGCGTTTAACAAAACGGCTCGGCAGCATGGCATTTAAAGGATCTTTTTCACTATTTTTTTTGGGAGAATCATACTGATTATTAAGCGTTCCCCCAATGAAATCAATGACAAACTTATTCGCTAGAATGGTTTTGTTATTATTGTCTTTTACAAAAATAAGGTACTTCATATTATCAATAATATTAGTGAGAATACGCTCCTTGCTTTGCAATTCAGCGAACATAATACGCTGTTGATTAATGTTTTGAATGTGACCTTGTAACTCAATGCCCATTTTAGTTTGCTGCAATACAGTACTAATCTCAGCCCAAAGGTGAGAGCCATCTTTACAAACAAGCTCTACCTGCAAACAGTGAGGGTTGACACTAAAATTTCTAATTTGAGATTTTATCACTTCATAATCTAGCGCTTTTAAAAACAGAGAAGAAAACGCACGAGATATTAATGTTTCTTGTCGGTAACCTAATAAGCCGTAACACATAGGTGAAATTGAAGTAATCTCTCCTCTGCTATTCAGCGTAAAGGAGATATCTGTTGAGCTCTGAACTAAGGCTTCACTTCTTTTTAATCGATGATGCTCACGGCTTACTCCTTCGGCTAAATTTCTGGTTAAGAAATACAGTCGAAAACTCCAAAAAATCGCACTAAACAGCAATAAAAATAAAATCTCTGCCATTTTTTTTTGTTGAAAATTGAGACCGTCTAAGAGAATTGATAACGAAACATTGTGATATAAAAAGTAGAAAGTGATTAAGATGCAAAAATACAAAACAAGTGATGTGAGGATACTATTTTTAAGCATAAAGACTCCCCTATAAAAAGATAAGCCCAATAAAGATAGTAAATTGGTGTTATTTTTCAAATTTCAAAGCGTTTAATTTTGATTGTTTTTTATTCTAAAAACAAAAAACCATGTCGAAACATGGTTTTTTTATTAGCAAGCTGAATTAAAGGCTGGCTTTATTTGTGGTAAGGCACACTTAGCTCATGTACTGCATCAACAAATACTTTTGCATTCTCAGGCGGTACATCCAAATGAATACCATGGCCTAAGTTAAATACGTGACCGGCGCCACTACCAAAGCTTTCAAGAATCGTTGCCACTTCTTGGCGGATACGTTCTGGCGACGCATATAACATTGATGGGTCCATGTTGCCTTGTAACGCAACACGCGAGCCAACACGTGCTTTCGCTTCAGCCATATCGATAGTCCAATCTAAGCCGATTGCATCACAACCTGTGTCTGCAATCTGTTCGATCCATTGACCACCATTTTTTGTGAATAAAGTAACCGGAATTTTTTGACCATCATAGTTACGGGTTAAACCATCCACTATTTTTGCCATATATTGTAGTGAGAAATCTTTATAATCGCGTGGCGATAAAATACCACCCCAGGTATCAAATACCATTACAGATTGAGCACCAGCTGCAATTTGTGCATTCAAGTAACTGATAACAGAATCAGCTAATTTATCTAATAAAGTATGCAGGATTTGTGGTTCAGCAAAGGCCATTTTTTTAATTTTAGTGAAAAATTTTGAACCGCTACCTTCAACCATATACGTTGCTAATGTCCAAGGGCTGCCTGAAAAACCGATTAATGGCACTTCACCTTTAAGATCACGGCGAATAGTACGTACTGCATTCATAACGTACTGAAGTTCACCTTCAGGATCTGGCATGATCAGGTTATCAACGTCTTTCTTACAGCGAATAGGACGTTCAAATCTAGGACCCTCACCTTCAGAGAAATACAGACCAAGACCCATTGCATCTGGAATCGTTAAAATATCAGAAAATAGAATAGCAGCATCGAGATCAAAGCGGCGTAGAGGCTGTAACGTCACTTCACAGGCAAGGTCTGCATTACGGCATAACGACATAAAATCGCCAGCTTGTGCACGTGTTGCTTTATATTCAGGTAAATATCGTCCAGCTTGACGCATCATCCATACAGGTGTTTTATCAACCTCTTGTCTCAATAATGCGCGAATATAACGATCATTCTTTAATTCTGTCATGCTTATCTACCCTACTAAATAATTGTAAAATTTTGTTGTTCGTATGCTATCACTTTTCACTTCGATATTAATATTTTTCTAATCACACTGACTGATCATGCGGTTAATTAATTTTCTTGCTAACGTGCCTTCATTCGGGAGCTTAGGTAAATCATTAATATCATACCAATCAGCGCTAACTAGCTCTCTTGGGTCAATTTTAATTTCGCCCGATAGATAATCCGCCGTGTACCCCATCATCAAGGAATGTGGGAAAGGCCACGGCTGACTAGTCACATATTGAATATTGGTTATTTTAATCGCAGACTCTTCAAATACTTCCCGTTCGACACAATGTTCTAGGGTTTCACCCGCTTCAGTAAAACCTGCTAACACAGTGAAAACCTGGTTATTACTTTTCTGATGACGACGGTGCAACGCCAGTAAAATTTTATTTTCTTTACGAATGCCCACAATAATACAAGGTGAAACTCGCGGATAACAACGATGTTTACACGGGTAACATTGCATGGCGACTTCCCAATCTATCGCTTGCATTTTTTGGCCACACTGACCGCAGTATTGATGGGTTTTATAAAACAACAGTAGCTGAAATGCCCGTCCTGCAATATCGAAAAGACGATCGTCTACGCGTCCTAGCAATGCACGTAAATCGTCATATTCACCAAAACCAACATCACGCGGCTCTTTTAATTCAACAAGATAACAGGGGCTAGACTGATATTCGCCTATCTCTATTTTGTTAGCCACTAGCGCGCTTGTTAACGGCAGGTCATCCAAATTCCCATACGGGACGAGATCCCCCTGCGGTTGCAACAAAATTTGACCTTGTGCAACAATAAACCACCAACAATTTTTTTGAGTATTCATGTTTTGCCTTTTAAATCCTTAATCACTTCACAGTTATACATGAAGATAAGCGTTATACTCAAATTCAAGTTGACGATAACAGCAATATTCTTTAGGTTTTAAAACTCATCTATCCGTAAAGTCATAAAAGGAAGTGCGATGCTAACCAGATTAGAACAAGCAAAAGAAGAATGGGGTGGCACTTTGTCCATTATTGATACTTGGCTTGACGCTCGCCAAGAATGTGTCATTTTATATTGCAAATTAGCCGGTTTACCGCCATATCAGCAAGAAACACGTAGCCTGCCAGAGCAAGCTAACATCACAAGGTTCTGCCAAATATTATTAGATTATGCTTCAACGGGTCATTTTGAAGTGTATGAGCAAATTATCGCTCAATGTAAAGTTGATGGTGATGAAAATCTAAAAATTGCACAGGAACTTTACTCTCGCATCACTAAAACAACCGATACTGCATTGAACTTTAATGATAAATATGCGGAAAATGCGAGCGACAAAGCACTGCTAGATTTTGATAAAGATCTGTCTGAATTAGGTCAAATTATGGAAGGTCGTTTTGAGCGAGAAGATCAACTGCTTGAAGTAGTACACTTACATCATACACTTGCTTAGTATTCGCTAGTTGATTGAAAAGTCCGATCTACAAAGAACAATGTAGATCGGATTTAATTATTTTATCCACTAAGAAAACTTTACCTACTCAGAGAACCTTATCTATTAAGAGAACATAGGTACTTGGGAATCCAAGCTGTTTTTAAGCAATAAAAAATATTCTTCAATAAACTCTACTTGTGACGATGTAGCAGGTTTCTCCCACAAACGCCCCAATATTTGTTCAAGATCATCGACGAGTCGATCACCTTCTGAAATAACCGTTAAGCGTACTTTATTACTCAGTTGCGTTTGTTGCTGAAAAAAAGTAATCAGCATATCCGCCACTTGATCAGACACAATATCAGAAATTAAATCACCTTTAGCAGGCCCACTAGGTCCTTCAAAAAGGTTTAAATTATCAGCAAAATAACCGATACACGCATCGTACGCTTCGCTATCAAGTAGCATTAACAACATCCTTAAACTTAAAATTAACTTACTTAACTAAAATATAGTCATACTTATAGCCGTTATCAATCAAAGTGATTTATTCCGTCTCTAGGGCAAGCGTTGAGACAATCATCTTCATTGTTAGACAGTCTAGATTGAACCCGTTATATCTTCAACTTTCTGATTAGAAAGTGCTTACCTGAGCGATTTCTGAATTGTATACCTTGAACAATAACGGCTATGGCTAAAACACTAAATTTCGCGCATCTCTTTCAAGAAACCATCACGTCGAGCATTAAATGCTTTTTTATTCTTTTTAGAAATCTCTTGAGACAAAGGTAAGTTTACCTTTGTCGAATCAACCGGTTTGTTATAAATATGGAATTCATAATGTAAGTGAGGTCCAGTAGAACGACCTGTATTACCTGATTTACCAATTAAACGGCCCATCTTAATTCGTTGCCCTTTACGCACAAATATTTTACTTAAGTGTAAATAACGTGTGGTATATTTTCGACCATGCTTGATAACAATATAATTACCGGCAGCTGGGTGGTAACCCGCACGTTGCACAATACCGTCGCCAATTGAATATACTTTTGTACCCACACCTACCGCGTAATCGGTGCCATTATGCGGACGGATTCTTTTGGTAACCGGATGTAAACGTTTCGGATTAAAGCGAGAACTAATACGATTACGTCCATCCAATGGTGAACGACGATAAGCTTTACCTAACCCTTGACCCGAGTCATCGTAATAACGGCCGTCTTCACTTAAAAAAGCACTATACGTTTGTTGCCTGGTTTTTATTAACACAGCCAACACTTCACTATCGTAAGTATATTGACCATCAATATATTGTTTGGACACTAATACGTGGAAAGTATCACCGGCACGTAGCTGGCGATTAAAATCAAATTTTTCCTGTAAAGCACCTGATATCTGCTGAATTTGCCCAGCAGAAAGGCCGGATGCTTTAGCATTGACATAAAAACTGCCCGTCACACTGCCTTGATAATAACTATTACGCCATTCGCCTTTTTCTGTTTCTAATAATGAAACATAGCTTCCTTCTTTTAAAACAAAAGACAGCGTATTAGCAAAATCTATTTTTATTTTTAACGCTAATAATTGATTATCGCCATCAACCAATAACTTTATTTCCTGCCCAGGCACTAGGTTGCCTAATCGTAGGTGTAATTTATCCGCTTCCTGTAATTCATGTAAAACAGCGGCAGAAAGGCCTTCTTTTTGAAATAGATTACTTAAAGAGTCCCCTTCTTTAATTACAAAACGAATTTCACGTGTTCCGGTGAAATCGATAGAGGGCTTTCCGTATTGCTCTCTTTCTGCCTCAATAGGCTCTGCGACGGGATAACCCTCCTTTGCTACACTTGCCACGGGTAAAGTTAATTGACGCTTAATATTTTGATTTTGTACCGATTGACTCGGTAAAAAAGAGAGCACTAACAAACCGACAAATAAAATAATGAGTGCAAAAAAATGTTTACGCGGGAGGTTGTTAATAAAGGAGATAAAAACGTTTAATAACGCTTTAATACGTATCAAAAAAGGCATAATAAAACTCGAACAATAAACGGCTAAAAAAAGGGCGAAGGCGCAGTATATACCGATGACAGCAAAAGATGCAAAGTCGCTTTGGTGCGTTCTCGGGTTAATAATATTTTGTGTAATTGTAAATGACATTAAGTACAGAGAAATAAATAATGTGGCTTTCGTCATAAAAAAAGGTAAGATAGACGTCTAGATGTAAAAACATCCAAACGAATTTATAAAATAACTAGCTAGGAGCTCACATGTCACGTGACTTATTTACCTCAGAATCAGTTTCTGAAGGTCATCCAGATAAAATCGCCGATCAAATTTCTGATGCGGTACTTGATGCTATTTTAAAGCAAGATAAAAAAGCACGTGTTGCTTGTGAAACCTATGTTAAAACAGGCATGGTAATGGTTGGCGGTGAAATCACCACTAACGCTTGGGTTGATATCGAAGAAATCACACGTAAAACAGTGCGTGATATTGGTTACACAAGCTCTGATATAGGTTTTGATGCTGATTCTTGTGCAATTCTTAATGTTGTTGGTAAACAGTCTCCTGATATTAATCAAGGTGTTGACCGTAGCGACCCACGTGAGCAAGGCGCTGGCGACCAAGGTTTAATGTTTGGTTACGCAACAAACGAAACAGAAGAATACATGCCAGCCCCTATTACTTACGCACACCAACTTGTTAAAAAACAAGCTGAAGTACGTAAAAGTGGCCAACTAGACTGGTTACGTCCAGATGCAAAAAGCCAAGTAACTTTTGCTTATGAAAATGGCGTGATTGTTGGCATTGATGCAGTGGTACTTTCAACACAGCATTCTGAAGACATTCAACAAAAAGACTTAGTTGAAGCGGTAATGGAAGAGATCATCAAGCCAGTATTACCGGCTAATCTTCTTTCTGAGCACACTAAATTCTTAATTAACCCAACAGGCCGTTTTGTTATTGGTGGTCCAGTAGGTGATTGTGGTTTAACCGGTCGTAAAATTATCGTTGATACTTACGGCGGTACTGCACGTCACGGTGGCGGTGCATTCTCAGGTAAAGATCCATCAAAAGTTGACCGTAGTGCCGCTTATGCAGCACGTTATGTAGCTAAAAACTTAGTGGCGGCTGGTCTTGCTGATCGTTGTGAGATTCAAGTTTCTTACGCAATCGGTGTTGCTGAGCCAACGTCTATTAGTTTAGAAACATTTGGTACAGAGAAAGTAGCTAAGAGTTTAATCATTGAACTTATTCGTAAGCACTTCGATCTTCGTCCATACGGCTTAATCGAAATGTTAGATCTGATTCAACCTATCTACCAGAAAACAGCTGCTTACGGACACTTTGGTCGTCCAGAATTCCCTTGGGAATCATTAAACAAAGTTGAAGATCTGAAATCAGACGCATTCTAAAGGTATGCACATCGCGCTTTGCTATAAAATTGCTTAGCGCTATTCGTATATTAATAGTCGCATGCTGACAGAAGAAGATAAAAAAGCACTCAAGCTTCAAGGAGAACATTTCTTCATCGAAGCTGAGTGCTTTTTTGTTCGCGCTTTTGAACGCCCTACTTATCTCTTTAACCAACGTGGCAGAGCTGCTGGCACAGCACACCTGCAACGTAACCTGATAAAAATAAACCCCATTCTCTTTATCAATAATAAAGAAGAGTTTTTCCAGCAAGTCATTCCCCATGAAGTCGCGCATCTCATCACCTTTCAACTCTATGGAAACGTTCGCCCACACGGTAAAGAGTGGCAAAGCGTCATGGTAGCGGTTTTTCAACGCCCCGCATTAACCACCCACCAACTCGATATAAATGATGTGATAGGTAAGCAGTTTCATTATCGTTGTGCATGTACAACACATACGCTAACCATCAGACGTCATAATAAAGTGCTTAAAGGTAATCATTACAAGTGTAAATTATGTCAATCACTGCTCACCTTTGAAGCAGAAAATTGATATAAATTATAGGATACTGTTTGCTAAATAGTCATAGAGCTGTATTATTCTCCTTAAAGTAATGAAATCACCACTAAAATACTGTAACTTATTGTATTAAAAGGACATTAAAACAATAATGAAGCTCAAACTCACACTTATCCTCACCTTTTTTAGCCTAGTAGGCTGTAGTAACCAAAGCACTAAAAATAACCAAGATGAAGTGCTATCTGCCTCTCCAGAAACTGAGCTATTAATAAAAAACAAACCATTACAAAAATCAGATCCGACGGAAAACACACCAGCAAAACCACTGATTGAACAAACAAAAACTTACCATGCAAGTGGCCAGTTAGCTTATGTTATTACCTACAAAAACAATATCAAAGTAAGCCAAGCAAATTATACCTATTATAAAAGTGGTGAGCTTTCCATACAGTCAACGTCTGTTGAAGGCCTTAAACAGGGGTTAGTCAGCCATTATTCAAAAAATGGTGATATCTGGCGTACTCAGCAGTATCAAAAAGGTAAAAAGCACGGTTTTTCTATCTCTTATTACACGCCCGGAGTCGTTGCTAAAAAATCCTATTTTAAGCACGGATTACCCGAAGGTACGCAGGAGGCATTTTCACGTAATGGTCAGCGCTCAGATAAATGGATCTATCAACAAGGAAGATTACTCTCGCACTTTAAGTTTCAATATTTTGAGAGTGGTAATTTACACTCTCAACATGCTTACCTTAATGGCAACAAGAATGGCCTCTCAAAAGAATACAACGAGACAGGCCAATTAATCAGTAGCGTAAATTACGCGAATAATTTACGTCATGGCAAAACACTGACCTTCTATGAGAATGGTCTCATTAAGCTGGAGCAGCTTTACCAACATAATCAGCAACATGGTGGCAGTAGCGGTTATTATCTTAACGGGGAATTACACTGGCAATCTTATTACAAGCAAGGTCTGCGAGAAGGAATTTATAACGAATATTATCAACATGGACAGTTGAAAAAACAGATCATTTATCATCATGATAAACAAAATGGCGCAAAACGTTTTTTCCATGAAAATGGCTTTTTAAAATATGAACTGACCATGAAAGACTCTAAGGCTGATGGCCTCTTAAAAGAGTTTGATGATCAGGGAAATCTAAAAGTAGCACGCCATTATAACAACGGAAAAGTCACCAAAGAAAATAGCAGTTTTCTTAATGGCTATTTTCTTTGGTTAAGTAAGAATGAGATGGAAAAACTGATTAACTAGCGCTTAAAGTTATCTAGGATAATACCCGTTGCCATGGCGACGTTTAATGATTCCGCTTGGCCAAAATTAGGAATGGTAATTTTGTCTGTTATGAATTGCTCAACAGGTGCTGAAATACCATGAGACTCACTGCCCATAACAATAAAGGCACTCTTATTTAAGTGTGCCTTATGAATGTTCTCACCTTCAAGAAATGCACCATAAATAGGTTTAGTTTGCACATTTAAATACTCGACTAACTCAGTATGAGAAACACTGACTCGCGCAAAAGACCCCATTGTCGCGGCAATCACTTTAGGGTTATAAAAATCAGCACAGTCGGGGCTACAGACTACATTTTTGATTCCGTACCAATCTGCAGCTCGTAAAATGGTGCCCAAATTTCCAGGGTCGCCAACTTGGTCTAATACCAAAATCAGCTCATTTTCTGCAATTGCAGGTAACGCGACCTCTTTACACTTAACAATCGCTAACACACTGTTGTTCGAGACTAGCGTACCCGCTCTTTTTAAGTCTTCTTCGCTTGCTTCGACCACTAATGGGATCAAATTATGCTCAGTTAATAATGCACCGTTATTATTAATATAATCAGCCGTGGCATATAACTGTTGTACTGAAAAATTAGAGTTAAATAGTTCAGCTACATTTTTTTCACCTTGCACCAAAAAGAGACCGTTTTTTTTACGTTGTTTTTTTGATTCAAGTGCTTTGATTAGTTTTAACTGATTTTTGGAAATCATTCTTTATTCCTGAATTCGGTAATAAGTAACACATTAAATGATGCGCTTAGCCTCTCGCTTAAACGAGCGCTAAATTAGATTGAAGTTACAAGTAACAACACATGATCACTGCGTCTTCACGGCCTTTCTCTGCAGGGTAATAGGCTTTACGAATATCTACCTCCGAGAAACCTAATTTTTGATACAAATGAATTGCACTTTTATTCGAAGATCTTACTTCGAGCCAAATCTCTTGCTGATCATTTTCACGGCTATAATCCAATAAAAACTGCAACAAAACTTGGCCTGCGCCTTTTCCCTGATAATCAGGCGAAATGGCAATATTCATCAATGTCACTTCACCTGCGACAGCGCTCGCGACAAAATAACCAATCACTTCATCATTGAGCTGTATTAAGTGATTAAAATAACGTTGGCCGAAGTTACTTAAAAATAGTTTTTCAGACCACGGGTGGCTATGTGATTGTTGTTCAATTTTAGTTACTGCGTTTATATCAGCAAAACCCATCGGGACAATATTTAATGATTTACTGCAAAGCACAGAATTGCTCCCATAGTTGTTTTTTCGCATGTGGTAATTGGGTCAGTTGTGTAATCGAAGGAGAGGTTAATAAACCATGGCCCCTGACTTGTTTTACATCGCCTAATGTCGACCAAATAACAGCCGGTAAGTTGCCCTGCTGATTTTCAAATTGCTCTAAGCTACAGCAACAAACATCACTCTCTTTTATATTAAAAGCTTTTAATATTGCCAGTGTTAAAGGGTGCTCAAATTCGCCCTCAGCACAGATAAACAAAAGGTTACATTCACTGAGATCGAGCATCGGAAAACCACTGCCTTGCGCAAATAGAGCAGGTTTACGTACTTGCCAGTGGGTGATGCCCATTTCTTGAAGATAAAGTGCTTTTTGGTGCAACATAAAAAACTCAGCAGTGAAAAGATAGGTGCCAATAATAGCATTGAATAAAAAAGATCCGAAAAGAAAAGATCTAGATCATCAAGCCTTATTGCTCATCTTGACATCACTCCAATTTATACCCATTATGAGGAGCCTAAATAGCAGTTTAATATCAAAAGTCAAACTTTTATCTACATTTAGAAAAAGGATTTGTCTGACACGCACAACGTCAGAACAAAATGGAACTATGCCTAGGATTGGCATATTAATAAGGAAATATTTTATGTTTAAGAAAACAATACTCTCTACCCTAATCGGTATGGGCATTGCAGCAAATGCTTACGCAATGAACCCACAACCTGATCCGCAAAACCCAACCGGTTACACGGTAACATCGACAGAAATTCAAGCGGCTGAAGACGCAAAAACACTTAACCCTATGTATGACGTTTGGGCAAAAGCGCTAGAAACACGCCCAAACACTGTTGTAGAAGCGGTTGAACCAGGTTTATCAACTAATCCTGAAAATGTTAAACGTGTTGAACGTGTATTCCCTCAATCTGAGTGGGATTTCTTAACACAAATGGCAGCACCAGAATATACTTACACTCGTTTCTTACGCGCAATCGCTAAGTTCCCCGCTTTCTGTGGCGAATACACCGATGGCCGTGATTCTGATGCGATTTGTAAGAAATCAATCGTAACGGCATTTGCTCACTTCTCTCAAGAAACTGGCGGACACATTGCTCTAGAAAACACTTGGGATAACCCACTGGCATTGGAAGAATGGCAACAAGCTTTAGTTCACGTACGTGAAATGGGCTGGGCTGAAGGTCAAGAAGGCTACACTACCGGTTGTGGTCAAAATGATTGGCAAAACGCGCGCTGGCCTTGTGCTGCTGGCCAAGGTTACTTTGGTCGTGGTGCTAAACAACTTTCTTACCACTTTAACTACGGTATGTTTTCTGAAGTCATGTATGACGGTGATGCAACTGTATTGCTTGATAACCCAGGTTTAGTGGCAGACTCTTGGTTAAACTTGGCTTCTGCAATTTGGTTCTTCTTAACACCACAGGCACCAAAACCAGCAATGTTACACGTTATTGACCGCACTTGGTCTCCTTCTGAGCGTGAAACGGCAGCCGGTATTACTTACGGATTCGGTACAACAATCAACGTAATTAACGGGGGTATCGAGTGTGGTGAGCAAAACAAAACAAAAGGACAACCAGTAAACCGTATTCGTTACTGGGAAGGGTTATCTGAGCATTACCAAATTCCAATCGAATCAGACGAGAAAAACACCTGTTTCCAACAAACTCCCTACGGTAGCATCAACCTAAATGGCGCAACGGATGTGCTTTATACTAACTGGGATGGTAACTGGAAATATTACGCAGAACGTCCAGAAGGTCAGTCTTTTGAATGTTCATTAGTGGGTTTCCAAACGGCTTACTCTGCACTTGTACCAGGCGATTATGAGAAGTGTGTGACTAACAAATTTGGCTCACATGCAAGCTGGCCTGAAGTACGTGTAATCGGAGGAACTCCAGTTACACCGACACCTGTAATTACGCCTACACCTGTAATAACACCGACTCCGGTAGTGACGCCTACACCTGTAATAACGCCAACTCCAGTCATTGGTGATATAACACCATTTATACCAGGTAAAACGAAAGCAACTAATGGTCAGGTTGTTTCTTACAATGGTTCATGTTTTGAAGCTCAAAACAACCCTGGTCTATGGGAAGCTCCATCAGCAGCATCATGGTTCTGGAATGAAGTACCTTGTTCTGATACTCCAGTGGTAGTAACACCTGTTATCGTAACAGCAACGCCTGTTATCGTGACACCAACACCTGTTATCGTGACGCCAACACCTGTTATCGTTACACCGACACCTGTTGTTACACCAACACCTGTTGTTACACCAACGCCTGTTGTTACACCAACACCTGTTGTTACGCCTACACCAGTTGTTGGTAATGACACATGGAATACAAGCACTATCTACCTTTCTGGTGATACTGTTGTTGTTGGTGGGTTAACTTATAAAGCACAGTGGTGGACTAAGGGTGAAGATCCTAAGACAGCTGGAACATGGGGTGTTTGGAAAAAGCTTTAATTAGCCCTTTCTAAATTATTCTAATAAAAATCTTCAATCTTTTACAAGGTTGAGGATTTTTTTTGCCTGCGTTTTAATCCATTTAATAAGCGACTTTATCTGCCCCTCAGCCCACTAGTATTATAAAAACAGCTCAATACTGAGCACTAAAAAGAAGATCCTCTTATCTATACAATAAAAAAATTAGCGTTTAAATTGGGTTAATGATTGTTTTCCCAAGCAGTATTCAAGCTTGGATCACTGCATAGGTAACGACTGTCAGAGAGATAAATATGACAATAAAAAAGGGATGCAATTACATCCCTTAATATGGTTTGTTGAAAAAAGCTTATTTAACGGCTTTCCATACTCCCCATTGACCTGTTGTGCCAGGCTCTTCGCCTTTAGTCCACCAACCAGCAATGTAAGTGGTACCATTCACTACAACACTGTCGCCAGTGTTGTAAATAGTATCAGCATTCCAAGTTGAATCACCCACTACCGGAGTAGGTGTAACAACTGGAGTAGGTGTAACAACTGGAGTAGGCGTAACAACTGGCGTAGGCGTAACGACTGGAGTAGGCGTAACAACTGGTGTAGGTGTAACGACTGGCGTAGGTGTAACGACTGGCGTAGGCGTAACAACTGGAGTCGGCGTAACAACTGGTGTAGGCGTAACGACTGGAGTCGGTGTCACGACTGGCGTCGGTTTAGTACCGTCACAGTCTGCAATGCCAATACTTTTCCAAACACCCCATTCACCGGCAGTGAATGGATCAGTACCTTTTGTCCACCACTGTGCTTGCCATATTTGACCCACAGATAATGCTTGATCGTCAGTATTGTATACTTGGCTAGCATTCCATGGCGCACTACATCCACCAGCAGGTAGATCAGTTGTTGCAATCGCATTCACTGTTGCCGAATACTTTGTGGTGTTTTTATCAATATCAAAGTTTAATTTAATCGTTGCAGTACCACTTTGAGATGCGCCAAACTCAACATTGACTACACAGCTTTGTGCTGGCTGTAATGTTGTCGCTGAACAGTCATCCGATGCAATAACTACATTATTTGCAACGCCGTAACTCGCTACTTCAAGCGTATTAAAGTTAAATTCAGTATCACCGGTATTTTTCACTGTAAAGTCATGCGATTTAAGCTCACCCACCACAAAACTTGATAACGCTTGTTTTTGTGTATAACCCACAGCCACATTACCGACAGTGTCGTTAAGCACACTATCAATCCAAGGACGAAGCGCTGCAATATCACTGTATACACCATATTTACCAGCACGTGCACAGCCAATTCCCCAGCTTATAATCCCTAACTGTGTCACTTTACCCGCTTGGTTTACAACAATAGGGCCACCGCTATCACCTTGGCATGAATCAATGCCGCCTTCAGCAACACCCGCACAAAATGAAACCTCACCCACTGTGGTGTAATTACCACCCGCAGTACGACACATCGCATCAGTCAGTAATGGTACGTCTACTTCTTGCAATACAGTAGGTGATGAACCGCCTTCAGATAAACGGCCCAGACCAGCAACGGTTAAAGCATCTCCCGCACGTACATATTGCGCTACCGATCCTTCGGCAATATCAACCATAACGGCATTAGCTAAAACACGATCTAGTTTTAACAAGGCAACATCATTCGCAAAGTTCTTTTTACTGTAACTTGGGTGAACATACACCTGTGTTACGTTTGCTCGTTCGCCATCTGTTCCACCGTATCTATAACCGCCCACTTTTACAGCGATGCTAGAAGGTGCGTCTCCTTCAACACAATGTGCTGCCGTTAATACAAAACCATCTCCGATGTAACTCGCACCACAATATGAACGGTTACCCGTTTTGCTCACTAATTGTGTATAAAACTTCCAATCTTCGGGGTTTGCATCATATCCACCAACAATACGTGGCTGCATAGTTTCGCCAGCAATAACCGTAGTGGGTAATAACAGCATCGAGACTAACGATAATTTTCCTAACTTTTTCATATAAAATCCTTTTATATTGCGAAAAGTCATCAAAACAACACTGACAACGCAACGAATAATAGCACCTATAATTGCTGATTATTGTTAATATAATGTGCATACCCTCGCAGAAATAACATTCATAAAATCACTTTTGTGAGCCATTTTTACAATCGTGTTTAAGATGAATTGTTTATTCAAAAAGCAACTAAACCTGTATCATGCAGTGCATCAACAGTTACTTACCACTTACACCTTACACCTTACAACAAAGGATAATTATGATATCTAAATGGGCTGAACGATTTCTTCAAATGGCTGAGTTAGTTGCCTCATGGAGCAAAGATCCATCGACACAAGTGGGCGCTGTCATTACCGAACATAACCGTATTGTGTCGTTAGGTTTTAATGGTTATCCGCACGGTATTTCTGATAGTGCTGAAACCGATACCAGAGAGCTAAAATTACTGAAAACATTGCACGCAGAAGAGAACGCGCTTCTTTATGCAAAACGCGATTTGAGTGGCTGTGAAATTTGGGTGACCCATTTCCCTTGCCCTAATTGTGCAGCAAAGATTATCCAAACAGGTATTAGTGTGGTGCATTGCCCTGCACAAAGTGAAGACTTCTTATCACGCTGGGGAGACAAAATTAAACTCAGTGAGACTATGTTTAATCAAGCAGGTGTGACGGTTGAGTGGTTACAAACAAGCTAACCAGTGAATATTGACTAATAAAAACGGCAACCATTGGGTTGCCGTTTTTATTTCATCGATCTAATTTTTATTGTTCTAACTTTTATCCATTTAACTTTTATCCATCTAGTTAAGTCACTGTTTTGACAATCGTAATGTGCAAACGTTTTGCAATGCGATTTAGATTAGCGCGGTCCATACTCAGGCGCCTTGCGGTTGCAGCCCAATTTCCATTTTCTTCACTTAACGTTTGTATAATTAACTGACGTTGAAATTGCTCTGTCACAAGGCGTAAATTAAGCGTTTCTTTACTCGCCTCTTGAGGTGTTGCCTCATGCAGTAAATGCGCATCAGACAGTAAAGCATCTTGCGTATGACTTAGGTTGATTAAATGCCCACAATCTTGTGGTTCAATGTTAACCACTTTGTTATCCGGCTGCCGTGCACAAGCTTTTAACGCAGCGCGATTAATCACATGCTCTAATTCACGCACATTACCCGGCCAATCATATTGTTGCAGATGCAGTAAAGCAGAGGTTGTCGCTTTTAACTGTTTTATGCCCAGCTTGCGTTTCACTTTTTCAATAAAATAACCACTTAACAAACCGACATCACCCACTCTATCGCGTAATGCCGCCACCGTAATTGGATAGACGCTTAATCGATGATAAAGATCTGAGCGGAAGCGTCCCTGTTTCACTTCCTCTTTTAAATCTCGATTCGTTGCCACGAGAATACGCACATCGACATATTCGATTTTATCTTGGCCAACGGGCTGAATTTCACTATTTTGTATCGCACGTAATATTTTACTTTGTGCGGCCAGTGGCAACTCCCCTATTTCGTCTAAAAATAACGTGCCACCATGTGCTAATAAAAATTTACCTTCGCGGTTTTTATCTGCGCCGGTAAAGGCCCCTTTTACATGACCAAACAACTCACTTTCAATTAAATTATCCGGCAAAGCAGCACAGTTTACATACACTAATGGGCCATTATTACGTGTCGATTTTTGGTGTAAAGTGCGCGCGACTAACTCTTTACCAACCCCTGTTTCACCATAAATCAGCACATTAAAATCAGAGCTAGCAACAATGTTTATCTCACGTTTTAATTGCTGTATTTTTTCACTTTCACCAATAATCTCGCCACCATCTCGGCGCAACGCTTCATTGGTTAACTCGTTCACTACTTTTTGGTTATGAATCGCTTGCTGTTGTAGTTGCTCAATCATTAGCGCGGTGTTTAATGTTGTCGCAGCAATGGCATTAATGACCTCTAAGGTTCGCTGAGGAATATTGTCAAACACGTTGGGCATCAGGCTATCTAAGGTTAATAACCCCAGTAGTTTATTATCAAAATATAAAGGCAAACCCATACACGCATGAACTGGTAAATCCCCTTCTCTATCTGATAATAATCCATCGTAGGGATCTGCAAGCGGGCTATCGGCGTCAAAACGTAACACACTTTTTGCTTGGCATATTGCCTCAAATCGAGGGTGCTCATTGAGCATAAAACGGCGACCCAAAGTGTCTTGGCTTAACCCTTGTAATGCCAGCGGTTTAACACGATCTCCATGATAAGAAAGCAGCACGACCGCATCACAGGCAATGGTTTTTCTGACCGTATCAAGTAAACGAGAAAAGCGATCGCTACTGCTCAGACTTTTACTGGATTCTATCGCGAGTGCTAATAAAGCAGAGGAGGTTATTTCATTCATGACATTTCCTGGATGTTAAAGCGAATAACATAATGACACCAAAGAGTCATTATGACAACAAATAAAGAGGGTCAATTAGACCTCATCAAGAATAACCAGATTAAACAACACGACACAATAAACACATAATAGACTGATTAATAACAATATAAATAATTAAATTGATTTAAATCAACATTGGCATCGAGGTTGCAATATCACACTTATAAATAGCAATGGAGTGATAGCGATGAACAATACAATTAATGTAATGCCAACAATTAAGCCGATTGAAAATGCAATAAATTACCAGAAATGCTTAACCCTCGGGAATAGCTTAATGGCTATTTCATTAATTGTAGTTTTCTCAAGCTTATTAATCTCCTATGGCTTTGACCAGCACTTTGCTATCGGAGCACAGGTCACCGCGCATATCGCGACCATTGTTTTTGCCGCCTTTATCAAAATTGGTTACGTGATGCGCTGTATTGCTTTGCACGCCTTTTCATTAACGAATTTTTAACTATTTAATTTTATATCAACTTATAACCCAGGAGCTTTTATGCTAAACGACACTCACATCCAAATAATAAAAAGTACAGTGCCATTATTAGAGAACGCAGGAAGCGCTTTAACCGATTATTTTTATAAAAGAATGTTTACACAGAACCCAGAATTACAGCACATTTTTAATATGAGTAACCAACATACAGGGCGCCAACAAGTGGCACTGTTTGAAGCGATTGCCGCTTATGCAAAAAATATTGATAACTTAGCAGCCCTCACAACCGCTGTTGAACGTATCGCACAGAAACATACAAGCTTTAGTATTCAGGCACCACATTACGCCATTGTTGGTGAGCACTTGTTAGGCAGTTTACGTGAACTATTACCTGAACAATTTACCGCTGAAGTGGAAGAAGCTTGGACATTGGCATATCAGTTTTTAGCACAAATATTTATTGACCGTGAAGCGGCACTTTACCAAGAAAAATTACAAGCAACAGGTGGCTGGACAGGGACACGCGCATTTAAAGTCATTGAAACACGCATGGAATCAGACTTAGTAAAAACGTTCATCTTTGAACCCGTTGATAAAAAAGCGGTAATCGACTTTATTCCTGGTCAATATTTAGGTTTAGAAGTCTTTCCAACAGGTCGTGATTACAAAGAGATCCGCCAATACTCATTATCCGATAAAGCCAATGGTCAGACTTACCGTATCTCAGTGAAACGTGAAACATTAAACGTAGCGGGTATCGTTTCTAACTTTTTGCATGATAACGTATATGTTGGAGATGAAATTAACCTACTAGCACCTGCAGGTGACTTCTTCTTTAAAGATGAGCAAAAACCCGTGGTATTGTTATCCGCAGGTGTAGGTATTACACCAATGCAATCGATGATGGAGCAATTATCAGCGCAGAAATATCAACAACCGGTACATTATTTACATGCTTGTGAAAATAAACAGCAACATTCTTTTCAAACTCGAGTGAGTGAGTTAGCGACACAGAATGATTGGTTACATACCACTTGGTATCGTGAATCTGCGCAGCCACAGGCGAATATTAAACAAGGCTTTATGGATTTAACAAAGCAGTCTTTACCGATTGAACATGGGCACTTCTACTTATGTGGTCCGGTTGCGTTTATGCAGTTTGCTAAGCAACAATTATTAAGCTTAGGCGTGGCTGTAGACAGAGTCTTTTATGAAGTCTTTGGCCCACACGCTAATTTATAATCCCTCATAGTGAAATAAGAACCACCTGATATTCAGGTGGTTTGATAACAACAGGTGGTTGATAACAACAGCCCCCCTAAAACCCGCAACAATCAGCACAATATGATGCGATGTACCACCAGCGCTATGTTGAAGATATTCAGCCCGCTGCACATTTTTATTAAACACATGCCCGCTAAATATAACCAACAATACCCACGACCGATTCAACACTTCACTTTTACCCAACGCTTATGGCAATTTGTCATAAGCGTTATATAATTTTTGTAGGTTGTTATTTGATAGGGGAAAAATAGTGCTTTTAAAACTAGAAACGTTATCCATTCGCACCAAAGTATTTATCTGTACTTCTGCCACTCTCGCTATTTTACTTTTGTTATATGTCGTCATCTTCAATAACCTTTTTATGCAAATAAAGAACGACGCCTTTAGTGAGTACAAGCTACTTAGTACCCTAGATCATCAGGTAACCCATGCCTCGATGTCGACCTCTAAAAATATCAAAAAAGAGTTAGAAAAAATTACTCAGCTTGCTAAAGGTCATCAACAGTTAACCATAAAAAATGGCTATACCGATGAGCAACCAGAATTTGAAATAGCCAATAACATCGTTATTTACAGTGACTTTTATCGTCAACAACGCCTTGAAATGGAAGGTTTGATTGCATCCTCAGAAAAAAATACGCAACGCTTATCAGAGCAACTGCCAATTACTAAATTACAACTATTAAACACAATACATCAAGCCCTGAATCTCGCCCAAGGTAAAGCCAATGAAAATCTTGAAAAGCTTTTTTATTATGAGATGTTCAGTTTAATTGTTTTATTTTTGTTAATGTTATTTTTTGCAATGTATGGCATTAATTTAGTGATCACCCCGATCATCAAACTACGTAAAAGCATTGAAGACTTTCAAGGTGGCAAGCACAGTCAGATAACCGAGGGTGATGAGATAAAATTACTCATCGATTCCTTCTTTTCAATGAAAAATGAGATCAAACAGAAACAAGAACTATTGGAAGAAGCGGTTATCCAAGCTCAAGATGCCAATAAAGAAAAATCTGAGTTTTTAGCCAATATCTCCCATGAATTACGCACACCTATGTTAGGTATTCTTGGTTTTGCCGAGCTAGGTCTTAATAAAATCGATAAAGTTGAAAAGCATAAAATTGTAAAATATTTTGATCGTATTCATACCAGTGGCTCACGCCTATTATTACTGCTGAATAACTTATTGGATTTATCAAAATTAGAAGCAGGTGAGATGCACTTCGATTTTGAACAAGCGCTCATTAACGATGTATTGAATAGTGTATTAACCGAATTAGACGCCCTGATCATCAATAAACACATCAGCATCATCACCGATAGTCCCAATGACAACATCATGGTCGAAATGGACGTATTACGCATACACCAAGTCTTTTATAATGTGCTTAATAATGCGATTAAGTTTTCCCCAGAGCAAGGTATTATCTTTATTGAAGTCTCTCAACAAAAAGTGATAACAGCGGGGCAAGCCATCAACACCGCGATTATTACTATTCAAGATCAGGGAATGGGCGTACCGGAAGAGGAATTGGATTATATCTTTGAAAAGTTCTCGCAATCAAGCATGACAAATACGGGAGCAGGCGGTACTGGGCTGGGGCTTTCTATCTGTAAAGACATCTGTGAAAATCATAACGCGAGCATTTCGATTGAAAATTTAGTGAAACCTAAAAAAGGCGCTACATTCACAATCAAAATACCGCTCTCACAGTCCAATTAAATTATTTTAGCTCTTCAACCATTTGACCAAAGAATTCATCTACGGCTTCATTTTTTTCATAAATATTGGCAATTTCCTGCGTACTGCTTTCAATTAATTGCACTAAATATCTTTCTTGGTCATCGTCCAATCCTAACGATAAAAAATCTTGCTCAATCTGATGAATTAATTTCTGTGAAATAGTGACGGCTTTTTTACCCTGTAACTCAAGCCCTTTCTGGGCGGCCATCATGCCATCTTTGGTACTTTCTAATAACGCCTTATTTTTAACGGCATTTTTTTCTACCTGCATCATTTGTGAAATGGCAATAAAGCGCGCATTTAAACCTTCCATTAACATACATAAATGATCTAAAAAACGACCATTTTTTTCTTCATCTTCAGGCATGTTTTTTATTAACAGTGAGGTATTCTCGAAATTAAAAATACTGCGTTGATTAAAATTAAAAATACGTCCTTGTGATCGCGCCAGCTCTAATAAGTCAATTTCCACCGGTTTAGCAATGCCACTAAAGTCATAAGTCGCGATTGTCTCTTGTTGGTCAAAATACTGAATGGTGCCATGTAAGTCATATTGCTCTAATGCTTCAAAAACAGCTTCAGAGAGAGAATTTAAATCGTTGCACTCAAAGGTTTTCCGTACAAAGTTTAAGATAACGCCAACTTCACCACTGTTAGTAATAATCATCATGCTCATGTCTTGAGCGCATTGTAATTGACTATCCAGCTCTTTATGCTGGTTTATAAAGGCCACCATGTGTTGCACTTTAGCTAATAGCTCATTGCAATTAAAAGGCTTAACTAGGTAATCATCCCCACCCGCTTCATAACCCGTTAAACGGTCTTCTATCGCGCCACGTGCAGAAACAAAAATAACCGGTAAATCGAGGTCTTCGTCTTCTTTAATGATCTTACAGACTTCGTAACCATTCATATTTGGCATAGCGACATCAAGCAACAAAATGTCAGGCTTATTTTCTTTTAAAAAATCGAGGCACGCCTGGCCAGACGTCACGCAGTCAACGTGGTAATCATCTTCTAAAATCTCTTCCATTAACTCTAAGTTAAGTGGCTCATCATCAGCGATCAATACATGAATCTTATCCGGCATACAAAACTCCAAAGGTAGAAAATACTGCCTTTTAGTGTATACCAGAATAATCATTTTAAAGTGAACATAGGAATAAAAAACGCTAAACATCATTCTTTTGTGAAGCAACTCGATGTAAAAGTAAAGCGTACTTAATACGTACACTCAGTCGTTATTCTTGGAAACTAATACCAGCAGCTAAAGTGGCGTTAATAACTGCTTGAACAAACTACGTAAACTACCCAGTACAATTAATAGCGCAATAATCGGTAATACCAACCACATTTCAACATGTAATGAGGGGGTTAATTTAAAGCCCCATTGCATCAAGCTATACACAAGCAATTCAGCACCTACCGTGGCAACAAAACCAGCAATGATTGCCAATAGGCCATATTCAGCCCATAAAGTTTGGCTAATGCGTTTTTTTGTTGCACCTAAAGTTCGATATAACATCACCTCACTTTGACGCTGTTTTAAGCTCAAACGTAACAATGTAAACATCAGTAAAATACCACTCAGCACAGCGATTGACGCCAATACCGTTAACGACAGAGATACCTGTGCAAGCATGCTTTGTAGCTTGTTACCCAGCACCCTAAAATCAATCAAACTGATGGTCGGAAAATCCCGAGATAACTGATTCAATAAATCGTTATCTTGCTCTGACACGCGTGCGCTAAGCATCCAAGTAGCAGGTAGATTTTGTAATACATCGGGGGTAAAAATAAAAATGAAATTAGGCTTCATGGATTGCCAGTGCACATCACGAATACTATTAACGGCGGCGGTCACCTGTAAGCTATTCACGGTAAAGGTTAATTTGTCACCAATAGTCAGCCCTAATTGTCTCGCGACTTTTTGCTCAACAGACACTCCTTGTGATTGCCCCCATTGCCCATCTAATACTTGGTTATAACTGGGTAGTGTTTCCAACCAGGTAAAGTTAACCTCGCGTTTAAGAATATTGGCAGGGTTCGCTTTATATTGTTCAGCACGATACACATCGGTTCCATTAATATGGCTTAACCGCCCTCGAATGACCGGAAACGCCTCTGAGCGTTCTATTTTTCGTTGATCAAAATGTGTTAAGTAACCAGGTAATTCAGTTGGATTAATATTCACGGCGAAGACATTTGGTGCATTCTCTGGTACTGCTTTTTGCCAATCACCCACCAAGTCTGAACGTAATAACCAAATCACCGCAATTAACATCAGTGACCCTGACAAAGCAGCCAGTTGCATCAAGCTTTGTTTAGGGCTGCGTTTTAAACGGCTAATTGCCAGCGACATAGCAGGTCCCCATTTAAAACGACTGACCAGTAAAATACAGGCGTAACTGACCAATGCCAGAAGAGTGAATAAAACAATCAGCCCAACAAGCACTAACCACACCATCGACGCATCGAAGTAATAATAGATAAATGCTGATAATGGAAATAATATCAACCACCAAGCAGCTTTCGTTTTGCTCTTAGTTTGTTGTAATACATTAATAGCAGGGGTATCTAAGAGTTTTTTAAGCGGTATGCCTAAGGCAGGAATAGCGACTAAAATCGCCACTGAAGCGCCCATTAAGAAAGGTAAAAAACCATAACTAGGTAGCTCTTTGGGTAATACGTCAGTTAATGGTAAACGTAACAACGCTTCAATCACAATACCTAACAAAGAGCCCACCACTAAACCAATAGCAAGCAGGATAGCCACTTGTATCATCAACCAACGTTTTAACCAGACTCGGCTTGCACCTAGGCTTTTTAGCATCGCAATCGTTTGCGCACGCCCACTCGCATAATGAGAACAGGTCAACACTAAGGTTAAACTCGCCATCGCAATCACCATCAAAATAGTGAGTGATAAATATTGCTTGGCCTTATTGATAAAACCACCACTATTGCCTTGGTTCTTTTCGCTTAACCACTTTTCTCCAGGTTGTAGTTCAACACTGTTTTGCAAGTCATCTAGCTTATTATCGGCACCATTAAAAAAACGCTTATATTCAACACGGCTACCTATTTGTAACGCCCCTGTTTTTTCAATATCACTTTCATGAATAAAAACAGCGGGAATACTATTAAAAGGATTAAAGACCAGTTCAGGATCGGCCTCAATAATGCCGCTAATGACTAACTCCGCGTCACCCACCGCCAATGTTTGTCCCACCTCCACGTCTAATAACCCCAGCACACGCTTAGCAACCCATAACTCACCGGGTAAAACATGCTGACTCAGGGTTTCCTGTTTTGTTTTTAAACGTAACTCGCCCCGTAGCGGGTAAAAACTATCAACCGCTTTAACACTGATTAAGTGCATACTTGTATCGCTAAAACCCATGGTCTGAAAGCTGACTTGCGCGGATTGTTGCAAGGCTAACTGGTCCGCTTTATCGATAATAAGTGGGTTTATCGGGTAACTACTGGTTTGCACTACATCAGCCGCTAACATTGAGCGCCCTTCTGCAGTTATGACTTTTTCAACACGCATCGCTAATGCTGACAGCGCGACGACACAGGCAACAATCAATACTAACGCAGCCACGACTGGCCATAATTGCGCTGAATAAATTTCTCGCCAACTCCAACGTAATAACAAATTGGAATTCAGTGTAGATTTTTTAGAGGAGCTTATTGCATTCATAAGACAGAACTCGCCTTTGCAGTGATAATTTCCTCAACCAGTTTTCCATCATCAATGCGTAAAATACGTGAGCAACGCGCCGCTAATTGCTCATCATGGGTGACTAAAATAAGTGTGGTGCCATTATCTCTGTTCATCGCAAATAATAACTCAATGATATTCTTCGCTGTTTTTTTATCTAAATTACCCGTAGGTTCATCGGCGAACAATATTTTAGGCTCACTCATAAAAGCACGCGCCAATGCAACACGCTGCTGTTCTCCACCCGATAATTGCGTGGGTAAATGTAACTCTCGACCAGCAAGGCCAACCGAGGCAAGTAACGCTTTGGCTTTAACTTGGTCTTCACCCTCACCGCGTAATACCGTCGGTAAGGTGACGTTTTCAATCGCGTTTAATGAAGGTATCAATAAAAAACTTTGGAAAACAAAACCAATCGACTCGCCTCGTAACTGAGCACGTGCTTCATCATCAAGTTGGCTTAAGGGTTGCCCCAATAATTCTATTTCACCAGACGTGGGCACGTCTAACCCTGCTAATAGTGTCATCAATGTGGATTTCCCCGCACCGGAAGTACCAATAATCGCCACGGTTTCTGCTTTGCAGACTTGCAATGAAATATCACTTAGAATGGATAACGTATTACCGTGTGCGGTAATCGATTTAGACAGCGATTTTACTTTTAAAATAGGCTCAGACATGACTAAACTTGTTTCCTTTATATTTATGCTATGCGTTGCAACCACAAGTAGCTTTGCAGTAAGCAAAAGCTTATTAATTGTGGGCGATAGTTTAAGTGCAGGTTATAACATGCCCGCAGAACAAAGCTGGCCGGTACTATTAAACCAAAAGTACCAACAACAAAAGTTGCCAACGACCGTCATTAACGCCAGTATTTCTGGTGATACAACGGGTAATGGTTTGGCACGATTACCTGCGTTATTGACACAGTATCAACCTGATTACGTGCTTATTGCATTAGGTGCTAACGATGGCTTACGAGGCTTTTCAGCCAATATTATTACTGACAATCTAACCCAGATGATAATACTTAGCCAATCAAAATCTGCTCTGGTATTTTTAATGCAAATCAAAGTGCCTCCAAACTATGGAAAACGCTATAACCAGTTATTTACCTCTATTTATCCGAGCCTTGGTGAGCGTTACGATTTACCCGTACTCGACTTCTTTTTAGAGCACATTATTGTCAGACCAGAATGGATGATGGAAGATGGATTACATCCAAAACCACAAGCGCAGCCTTGGATTGCAGATTTTATGGAAGCGCAATTACAGCCTCACCTAAAATAGGAGAGGCATAATTTCAATCAGGTTATCTAGCGGATTAGTTTACAGGTGTGTTTGTAAAAATTTATCCTCAAATTTAATCACTTTGTACAAGTAATGACGTGCTTCAGCAATCGGGTTCTTTTGGGTTAATTGATCGTATGTTTGCTGATTGGTTTTTTGATTGATCACTTTCACTGCCGTGGTTCTATTGCTGTGGAAGGTTTTAAATACATTACCCGCCCCGCCGTTATAAGCCGAAATAATTGAATAATGGCGAGAACGCTCTTTTTCTACTCCTTTTAAATAGCGTGTATTTAAAATATGTAAATACGCGGTACCCGTATCAATATTATTCGCTGGATTAAATAAATATTGTTTTGTTGGTTGATCGTCGCGCTTTTTAACCAGATTAAACACATCTTTCCCTGCCGTACTTGGAATCACCTGCATCAAACCATACGCATTAGCATGTGAAACGGCATAAGGGTTAAAACTACTTTCCGTTTCGATAATTGCATAAATTAAACTTTCTTTAATATTATATTTTTTACTCGCCTGCTGAATCAGTGAAGCATATTTATAACTGCGAATCTCTTGGCTTTTTTCAACCAAAGGTATTTCGACATAAAACACTTTTTTCTGGTTCGCATTTTTAGATTTTATATCTGCGGCCACAAATGTTTTTGCATAACGATTAGCGCGCCACTGCCAGCGAATCGGTTGATTATCTTTGTCTTTTACTTGGTTATATAAAAACGGTTCTTTATTGGTGATTTTATAAGGTTTATCGGAAAACATATCTACTTCATTGGGATCATCCGGCGCCAGTAACGCTTGCACCATTAAGTTCTGAAGTCGTTGTAAATATCCCTTTTGAGCAATCGTTTCAACACGTAAATAATTCTTATCAAAGTTCACAATCACTTTGTCTTGGTACTGATTAGTGTATTTAACGTAAACTTGTTTGGTCGGAAAATCATTTTCTTGATCACCCCACTTCTCACGCACATTGCCTTCTAGCTTTGAAAACAGTTGCTGAATTTTCTTTAAGTCAGTGGTTATTTTTTGTGGGTTATTTTTATAATAATCGCCTTTTTTCTTTGCATAATCCTTAGCATCGTCACTATTAGTTAACTTGGAGAGATCTTTCCAATCTTGCGTACTGCAACTGGCCAACATTAATATTAATGGAATAAGCAGTGCTATTTTTTTGCAGAAAATAGCATAGCGGGTCGAAGTTGTGCGCGTCATTATGGCTTCCTTGTTATTGCTTCACTTTATATTAAGTCGCTTATTATAAGACAGGCTGAGAATAACAAGGTCGATATTCAAATAATAAATGCATCGCTTGATAAGCATCAAAATTTCAGGAAAATATATTGATGGCATAACAAGTATATTTCCTACTCAAAACAGTAAAATAAGACTGTTATCTCACCCACTAATTTGTCATTTTATAGTCCACAACACAGCCTCTTCAAGCACCTAAAAAAAGGTAACCACCAGCAAAATAGAGCCCCCTAATGCGTACATAGATTTGACTTCAGAAGCTTGTGACAAAACGTACGAAATACGTGCAAAATTTAACTTTACATTATTTGAAAAGCGCTTTAAATTCCGTGAAAATTTGCATGGAACGCGATAAAGGACACCTAAAGAACCAGCTAATAAACAATTACTAAGAAAGAGAACAAGGTGCATACAGCAACACTCACCCCACCATCCAATAACACGTTTGTCCCCGTTGCCGGGTTATTATTTTTTGCCATCGCATCCGGATTTTTAATGAGTTTGATTCCGTTATCATTAACGTCATTTTCAATCTCAGAATCATTTGCGCCTTGGTTAGCCACTATTTTTTATTTAGGTCTATTAATGGGGGCCACTGGCATTGAATCAGTGATCTCTAAAATCGGCCATCGCAAAGCATTTATCTGCTTTCTAAGCTTATTAATATTAACCATTGTGACCATGATATTTTTTCACAGCGCTGCGATTTGGTTAATAAGCCGTTTTGTTGCAGGTATCTCTGTGGCAGGTATTTTTGTAGTTGTTGAATCATGGTTATTAATGGGCGGCAACAAAAGTCAGCGCGCTAAACGTTTAGGTTTATACATGACCGCTCTATACGGCGGTAGCGCATTTGGGCAACTTGCCATTGGTTATATTGGTATTACCGGCGCCACGCCTTTTTTATGTGTGATTCTGTTATTAATGATTGCCTTGTTACCGCCATTATTAATAAAAAGTGGCCAGCCTAGCCAACAGAAAAATCATAAAATGCGCCTTTCTGAACTTAAAAACTTAAGTCAGCCTGGTCTTTTTGGATGTTTAGTCTCAGGGTTATTACTCGGTCCGATTTACGGGCTTCTACCGCTGTATACCAGTGGCAGAGTAGAAAACGCAGAGCAAATTGGTCTGCTGATGGCGGTGATTATTGTAGGGGGTATGGTAGTGCAACCTATCGTTAGCTATTTATCCCCAAGAATGAGTAAAAGCTTATTAATGGCGTTTTTTTGCTTGTTCGCGATACTCAGCGTAATAGGAATATTAACCACCAGCTCAGTGATGGTCTTGTTATTTAATTACTTAATCTTAGGCGCGTGTAGCTTTGCGTTATACCCGATTGCCATCACGCTTGCTTGCGATTCATTGCCTAGCGAAAAGATTGTGAGTGCCACGGAAGTGATGTTACTCAGTTACAGTGCGGGTTCTGTTTTAGGGCCTCTATTAGCGTTTTCTTTCCATCATTACGAACATGGATTGATACTCTACATAGGCTTATGTTTAATCACGACTTGCATCTACATGCTTTATAAAAGCATCCCTAAAGCACCAGAAGGCAACTGCCCGCTAGTATAGATTAACTGACTTAATAAGATGGCGAACATACTGTTCGCCATTCTCTGTTGCTATTTTCCGAATCAATAACACTTAGCCCATCACCTCTCTTTTTATTAATGCAGTAATCCAGATAATCGCACGGCACTTCCCGATTCAACATGCGACGACAATAATGGGGGATAAATGATGACTAGAAGTATGCCGGCAGAATACCTTTGAGCGTGGGTTTCGCCTGTAATTTTTACTTTATTTTATCAGCCAATTTCCCTTGATAAAGTTTAGGCACTCTCGTTTTATCTATCTCATGGTTAGTATGTTTAAAATTATTGCTAAACTCCTCCTGTAAATGAAGAGCAGTTCTTTTTCTCTGTGTAATTAATATATCTGCGATCATCACAACACTATTCTTTTTATCAAATAGGGTAAATCCTTGGTAGCTAAAATTGTTAGTAACATAGTCATTACTAAGCGCTAAGAGTGCATCAAAAAGTCCATGGAAAAAACTATTTATTGATGGACTTTTTATCACTAAAGTAAGTCGCGTATCTTTAGCTAGATTCAACTCAGGCAGGCTTGTATGCTCAGAAGTTATCATTTCAATATCTAATAACCAACTTCCATTACCTCGCTGTTCAAAGGCAACAACAGAAAAATGTGCCTTATCATACTCAATACTTTCTAATGCTAATTGCAGTTGTTCGACGGTGGCATGTGTTTGTGTCTTTTCAAATAAATGCTGTAATTTGGATAAAACAGGTAAATCTTGATGGGTATTAAAAACGGTCGAAACTTTTTTATGGTGGGTTAATGTAAACAACTCCCTAATCTCATGTTCCCTCGCTATTTTTATTGCTAAGAAAATGGTCTGAATAATTTCTGACGTTGATAAATTTTCTTCTACTCGCCACTTTCTCCCGTAAACAATACTTTTATCTCTATTTCCCTGTTTTCGGTTGTAATTATCAAAGCCGATCACACCAACCTGAATATAAATACCTTCACCCGTGAGACCTACAAATATGGGATAATCTTTGTAAAAGTTGATATCTAAAACTATTTTTTCAACACTCTCACGGCTGTGCTTAAACAGTAAATAGTGCTGTGGTATGCATGTGTGACCATTAGGCAATGCAACAATAGGCGCGTTTTTAATCGCTGACTCTCCCTGTTGTAATTGCATAAGGGTTGAGTGTGATATTTATTGGAATTGAACATAATACTCCCCATAAAAAAGAAGATAAAAGGCAACTAACC
>NZ_PJBZ01000183.1 GCF_002835995.1 Psychromonas sp. Urea-02u-13
TAAGTATTTATAGAAAGAATCATTCTTGTCAGAGCAATAACAATTTACTGCTAGTAATATTATTAACTTCGAATCTAATGTGGCTCTAACAATATTAGTGTAAACCTTCTCTGTTTCAGAGGGAACGGTGGACTCAAGTTTACTTCGTGAAAACTCACCAACTAATGTTGATTCTGGGCACTTATGAGCAATAAATTTTAGTAATTGATATAAGGTTCTAAAATACTTATTTAAATTCCCGCCTTTAGGGTATATGTAAGTCTTTGACTCTCTTAATATGCTTGTTGAAACCCATTGAGTATCGTAAACCCTGCCCATAATATTATCATAAACAAAGTCTGTCACTTTAGGCTCATCCGAACTTTTCAATTGGTTCAACAGTGAAAAAAATGTATCTTCAAAACGTTGCATTTTTGCTTGGTGCACTTGCAGCTGTTGTGCACTTACAGAGTTTGAGATCTCTATACGACTAAGTTTTAACTCTTCACTGTTATTCTCCAAAGCTTTCTGATTTTGCCTTAGAGTATAAGCCAGTAAAATTAAGCTTAAGAAAGCGAAAATGGGATTTAAAATACCACCAAAAAAATCGCCAGTAGCTCCCCACTCTTCGATTTTTTTCCAGTAACCCCATCCGAATTGATCTACAAATGTGTATATACTTGTCGATGCAGCAAGCAATGCGAACCCTAGTAAAAAATATATTTTATTCAAAATTACCTCTATATGAGAATATATGCAAAGCACCTAACAGCTTATTATAAATAATAATTCTGTGTTTTTTGTAAAAACACTGAGTACATTAATGACCTATCGCCATTTAAAATACGATGCACCTCATATTAAATCAATATCTTATGATTAACAATATACAATCAAACATATTAAGGTCGAGATCAATTCTGTATTAACAACAGAAATACGGATAACACGTAAACTGTATATAAACGCATAAATTATTATGCAATAATGATAAATAAAGCCTCCATTTAAAAGAGTGAAAGGCTTATGAAACTTTCCAGTTTATTATTCTTTTAAAATTAATTTTTATTGCACTATCAAACAGTATGAAAGAGCAGTACTTAATGGCTGACCAAATTATTTCGCGAGCATATATCAAGCGACTTTAAAATAATATTACATGCCATTACATCACCATATAAATGATTTTATTACCCTTTCTTAAGTATTTGCATCTTTATTCAAACGCTGTATTACATATGCACATTGTGGTAAATATACAGAAAACTACCCAAGGTAATTGTTTACAAATAACCTCATAATACGCCATTAAGCACTTCTAAATACCTATCTAAGGCTGTATAAATAGACAGTCACTTTTAAACGGTACATTTATGTCAATTAGAAAACAGCCTAACGGTAAATACTTAGTTGAGCTCTACGCCCAAGGCCGTGGAGGGAAACGGACTCGAAAAACGTTTAGTACGCAAGCTGAAGCCAAACGCTTTGAACAGTTCACCCTTAACGAAGCAGAGCAAAAGCCTTGGTTGCCTGAAAAAGACGCCGATCGGTCAAAGTAATTGGCGTCTGATACTTGGATGAACTCATTGAAGTTTGGTTTAGTCTGCACGGCCAAGCGCTGAATGATGGCAAAAAACGCAAAAGTAAATTATTAGCGATGTCATTATTAATGGGTAATCCCATTGCTAGAAACGTAATAGCGAAAGACTTCTCTAAATATCGTCAACTTCGAATTCAAACTGTTTCAGTTAAAACGGCAAACAATGATCAAACTTATCTAAATGCCCTCTTCAATGAATTAAAGGGTTCAAAATAGGACTGCCCAATCTTTCAATCAATTTAAAATGACCCACGTTCAACTTTGAAGTGGGCCATGGGGTACAATCAAAAGGCTGAGATGTCCTTTATTTTTCTCTTTATTTGCTCACCCTATTTTAAGCAGTACAACCTC
>NZ_PJBZ01000184.1 GCF_002835995.1 Psychromonas sp. Urea-02u-13
TAATAAACAGGCATTTCGTTTGTTGTTATCTATTTCAGATAAGCTATTTTTGATTAATATAAGCGAATCAAGAAAGGGATGTCCTATTTTATTTTTTTTATTTACTAGACACATTTAAAAATACAGAAGGACTTTACGATTTAAAGGAATTGTCATCAATTGAAGTGCTCAGTAAGAGTTTTAATTTTCAAAATGTTAATGATATTGAATGTGCATTTAATCAACTTTTTGATGGTGGTTTCTTAGAAACTATTTGTAATACATCTATAAGTCCTTGTGGGTTTAATGGTAAAGTATTTCAGTCTCTATGTATTACAAATATTTCCCCATCTTGGAATAATATATTAAACGAAGCTTTTTCTATTAGACACAAAGTTGTTCATGATGCCAACTTTCGTCCTGAAAACAATATGGAACTAGCTCAACAGGCTGAATCTGTGTTTTTACTTATACCTCAAATTACTACATGCATTTTAGCTAAAAGGTATAAATTAAAATCAGTTTTTTTGAAATCTAATGGCAATGATTATCCTTATATATTTTCAATTCACGACATTCTGACAGAAGATTGGAGCGTGGTAGAATAAGTTATATAACAAGTTAATCAACTGGACGCATAACGGCTGTCATCGTTTTTGCAAAAGAAAAAGGCGCAAAAAACAACGCCAACCTACGCGCCAGTTATTAAGGCGTTATATCAACAGGAGTAATTTGTATGCCAATGATTCCAGCATTTTGTGATAATTGCGGAACTGCATTTCCATCAGGAATCTTTGCAGAAAATTGTGTTAATTTAAGTATGAGTGGTAATAGGTCTGGACCTTGTCCTGAATGTGGTGGCATGGGGAGTGTTCCTGATGGTGTTTTTAATATATTAGGCAGTGTAATTGAAATAATAAATGCTCCAATTAGAACCATAGAGCAGTTGCAAAAATACTCTAAAATTTTGCAAGAAGCTAAAGAGAAGCATTTATCAAAAGAAGAAGTTAAAGAAAAGATAGATAAAGAAATACCTGAGCTTGCATCAATAAGCCAATTATTACCTAAAACTCGTTCTGATCTTTACATCGTTCTAGGTCTTATTATTTCCTCGATAGCATGTGCGACACCATTTATAAAAAGTAATAATACAGTATCGGAAATTCAAGTTGAGAAAATGATTAACAGCTCAATTGAGCGAGTGTTGTTAGAACAACAAATAAAATCATTGGAAAAAGAAAACAGCAAACTCAAAGGTCTACAAAATGAAACTCCGTCTCGTAATTCTGCTTGTATTTGCGAGAGTGGTAAACGATACAAGCAGTGTTGCGGAAAGTTGATATAACAAGCACTTTAAACGGAACAAAAACAGTTGGCTACGTTTCGCTTCGCTACACAATTTTAGCCAACCATTACTTAGCCTGTTATTTGGGCGTTATATTTCATCGTAAGTTTGGAGTTATATTGAACATGGAAAAGGTTAAAAAAATTTTCTTATCAGTAATTTATATAGTGCCATTTTCTCTAACCGTCTTGGCTGTGATAATGATGGTAATACTATTTTTTCACTCAGAGGGACCACATGTATCAGGAGTAATCACATTCGCAATAATCACGCTGTTATTTGGGTGCATTTCATTAAAGATAAAACGTAAAAAATCAACTTTAAAAAATAAAGAGATTGAAAATACAATTTTAAATATTGCTACTGAGCACAATGGATTGATTACAGCTTCGGAACTTGCTATTAATACTTCATTAGAGCTAAAAGCCGCATCGACTTATTTAGAAAGCTGTTATGTAAAAGGTATTTGCGACAAAAAATTTACAGAAAAAAATTTAATAGAAGTGTATTTTTTTAAAACATCTATAAGTAGTGAGACAAAAAGAACTGCGAAATTGATTAGTGAAATTAAAATATAA
>NZ_PJBZ01000185.1 GCF_002835995.1 Psychromonas sp. Urea-02u-13
GGTATTTGGCATGAAGAAATGAATCATTATATGTTTGATACGGGAAATGTTTACGCGAATAGAGTACTCGGCCCTTCAGATGGATTCTCTTATCAGTTATCACTGATTAAAGAAGTAGACATTCTGCCGCCGATTATTGACCCCAATTTACCAGCTGCAAACCAATATGTTGCAGGAACATCTTATAAGGGTGGCGATGTTGTTTCTAATAAGGGAGCTAATTACGAGTATATCTCTGATGCTGTTTCTCCTTGGTGTTCTAGTGATGCGGCCTGGGCGTATGAGCCAGGAGTTGGTGATGCATGGACTAAAGCTTGGAACAAATTGGAAGGCAGTCTTACCCCTGACCCCGTTGACCCAACTCCCCCTGTTGCCCCAATAGAAGGAGTTTGGGACAGTAGTTCTACCTATACTGCAGGAGATAAAGTAAATTACAACGGTAAAGTATGGAATGCACAATGGTGGACAAAGGGTGAAGAACCTGGAACGACCGGTGAATGGGGAGTCTGGCGCTAATTTATAGCTCTTTGCTTGTACTTTGTTTGGTGAAAAACATTTGATGAGCCTAGTTAATGAAAATTAACGGGGCTCATCTCGATTCAACCTATTCCCTGTAAAATTGAGAGTATATAAAATGAAAAAAACAGTAAATTCAACCGAACAATTTACCCCTCCAATGAAGTATCTTCATTGGATATCGGCCATTGTTATTTTATGGGCAAGTATCACAGGGTTATATATTGCCTTTTTTGAAATAAACCCAACAATAAAATCATTTATTTTAAATTTCAATGTATCGATAACAGTCGTGTTTATTCCAATATTTTGTTATCGCATCTATGTTCGCCTAAAACATGGCGTACCAGATGCCCACTCTGATTTTTCACCATTAGAAAAAAAACTTGCACACATCGGGCATACTTTACTCTATATAGTCATTTCAATTGTACTTATTTCTGGTGTTTTGATGATGGATAACAATATCTCTGTATTTCACTTATTTACACTATCGCCACTAATACAAGACTTAAGCATTACCCATTTTTTTGAAGTGTTGCATCTATACACATGTCGTATCTTAGCCGTGTTAGTAACATTCCATATAATAGCTTTGATTAAACATGAACTTATGGGCAGACGTATTTTGAAAAAGATGATTTAATACTGATGTAAAAATAGGCTACAGCCTGTAGGTATTAATACAACTGGCCTACAGGGCATCTGTACATATTAAATTACTACCATTGGGTACTATTAGCCTGTTAACTTTAGTGACACTTATATATTACAGTGTCACTAAAAATAATTCTTATTTCGACAACGTTTTAATGGCTTCACGAACTGAATTTTCATCTGCGCCATTCACGATAAAGATATTATCCAGTGTTACATTGTCTGTTGGCATAATGATAAATGCAGGCGTACCTCTAAACCCAAGTTGCGAGAATAGTTGAAGATTCTTAACATATACGTCAGTCGCTTTAAATTTAGAGATATCCAATCCTGCTAGTATTGCTTTTTTCTCTATCACAGTAGTGGTTAATTTTCCTTCATTTAAGCCCGTTGCATAAATGCCATTATGATAATCAGCATAGGCTTTTGAGCCTCTCTGAGCAAAAACGTCGAGTCCAATTTGAGCCGCATATTTAGACGCTTCCCAACGCTTACTAAAGATTGGCGTTTCTTTATAAATAAATTTTACGTTAGGAAACTCTTTTTGCATTTTTTCAATAGCAGGCAAGACTTTCGAACAATAGACACATTGATAATCAAAAAACTCAATAACATTTACTTTTGCTGTTTTTAGGCCCGTAAAAGGCGAGGTTACATCATTAAGTAAGGCTTCTTTCCTCGTTATCACCGCATTTTTAATGCCGTTAGCTTGTTGATTTTTTTGTT
>NZ_PJBZ01000186.1 GCF_002835995.1 Psychromonas sp. Urea-02u-13
TGACGACATGGATGTCGTCACTAAGTTTGGTTCTGTTTTCTTTAGTCCGTACAAAGAATCTTGCTAATCCAGACTGCGAAACATGTTTTGGTGCTGGATTAACTACTCGACGACAGTCGAAACCCCTGTGAGGTTAGATTAAAAAATGATTGGATGAGCTTGACGAACAAGGGACTCAAAATTAAAGAACTGGCTCTCTTTTCGTTCCCTAGTGCGAGACAAGCTCGTTTGAGGAAGTTGTTAATACGTTTAGCGTGATTTCGCCTATGGCGACTTCATTTTCTTTAGCGAGTAAAGAAAACAGAAGCAAAAGAAAGCTCGCCACTGCCATTTTTTTATCTTGCACGTCTTGATTGCTTATAACGCACCAGCTCAGACAGCACATCCGTGTGCTGACTGAGCTTAGACCGGACAAAGGGCACGCAGAGCTTAACCCTCCTCATGACACTATGCTGTCGCATAATTCGTTCCATGCCGGTTCTTGCTAAGCAACCAAGCCTTAGCAAGAAAAATGGAAGGGGTAATTGTGTACGCATTGATTCTATTTTTACGAAAGGCTAAAAGGGTTGGATTTAGTTTTTTATTGTGATTTTACTAAGCAAAATACTGTTAGCTCTTTCATGAAAAAGTATCAATGCGTACACACAAAGTTTCCGTTCCATTTTTCTGCTGAAAAGAATAACTTTAGCAAAGGAAATCATGGAGCGAATTGAACGACACCGGACAGTTCAGGCCTATGAGCGGGCTAAGCTCTGCGTGCACTTTGATGTTGATAAGTCCCTTAAAAAGATTAATTATCTTTTTCGCTCACCTAGCAAGTATGAGAAGCCAATGAGAGCATGCGTGCATTCAACTACGGTGCGTTAAGAAGTCTGACTTTTCGGAAGATCAAAAAAATGGTTCGGAACGGCACTTGCTTGCTACTTAAGACTGCGAAACTACGTTTCGGTTCTTCATTCGCTAAAGCTGTTGAGAAGCATAATTCTCTCGAACTATGAAACTACGTTTCTATCTCTCATCATTGACTCGCCGAGAGGCGAAACCTCTGCAATATAGGTTTAGTTACTGCAACGATGGGCCTGACAAACTATAATGCAAAATCAAAGAGCTGACCCCATTCACCCCCGCACTGACAGGATCACGGACATTAACAACCAAAATAAATCATCTATATCGAATTTCACCCTGACCAGGAGAAGTACCTTGCTTAAAGCAGCTATAAAATCCGCCGGCAATATGCTAATCGTCAGCTTCTGGCTGGGTATCAGCTCAGTTTCATACGCTACTGACCACACAGAAAAAGCCACGGTTGTTATCAACGATCTGCAGAAACTCCTGAGTGCGGCAGAACAGTACGCGAAAGATACCGGTGAAGAGCTTACTATTACATCCGATACAAACCCTGCTTATGGCTATCTGAAAATTGATCACCTGATTGAAAATCCGGGGATTCCTGGCTGGAAAGGTCCCTATATTCCGTATAAGGACTACTGGCTCGGCGGCGAGCAGTATATTGATCACCCAGTTTATAATGCAGCTCAACTGCTCAGTAAAGAAGACGGCACCGACTGGGTAAAAGGCAGTTCGCCGGACGGCTGCAGAAAATCATCAGGGTCCTGCTCTATTTCTGCCTGCATCTGGCTGATGCCTGGCGAAATAACCCGTCAGGTCAATGTGCAGATTGACGGCATTGATAGCAAAGCAGATTCAGACTCAGCGGGAAGAGTCAGGTATGACAACGGAATGGTCGGTGGAATAGTTTGTCTGACAGGTGGCAAGTACCCAAAAGAGCGGTCTCCAGTTGAGTAGAAGCCATCTCCAAAAATGGGGTAACAAAAAATGGGGTCAGGTCT
>NZ_PJBZ01000187.1 GCF_002835995.1 Psychromonas sp. Urea-02u-13
CCGATTAGATATTAACGTTTTGAATATGGAAAGCTCCCCTCGCTCTTGGACCTTTACTCTTGATCACTTCGTGTTCTATTCCCGTCTTTTTACAAAATGCAGAATAAACGGCTGCACCATCCGTACACAGGATGGCATCACTATCTACTAGTGGTGATAAAGCCGCTTCTATGTGTATCGCATCAATTCTATCTAAGATAATTGTCGCTGTAGATTTATGTCTATCTCGTACAACTAATACTGGAATTTGATCGTCACTCGTTCCTCTCGTTTTTCCAACTCCGCCACGCTTCCTTGCTTCTCTAGGTAAATTTCGTTGGCCTTTGAATGACTCAAGGAAGAACGTTTCATCGGCTTCAACAATTCCCTCTTCATGTATTGCTTGATGAGTATTTGCCAAGGCTAGAAATCGATGACGCCACTGAAAAGCGGTATTCTTATTTACACCACATAATTTAGCGGCCTTTCTAATACTTAAACCATCAATTAAAGCCTGAGCATAGAGTAACCATTTATCTCGTTTACGTAGTCTTGCGAGCGGTGATTTTGTTAGTGGGTTGCACGTTTTGAGGCACTTTACACATCGATAACGCGGCAAACCATGGCTTGAACCCCAAGGCTTTAATTTTTCAGATTGGCAATGAGGACACTCGCGTAAAGTCGCTTTGACTGTTAATACTTCTTCAGCTGAGGTTTCTAGAGCTTCTAGATTATGGTGAAGACGTTGTTTCTGGCTGGGATTTAACAACTTAAGCTGTTGCAAAAAAGGAGTAAATTGTTGTTCATTCATGAGTATCACCTTGATAGTAATTAACACATAAATAAAGTATGGCAGGTTTACAACAGTTTACTCAGACATAGCCTTTTAATTACTGTATGTATTTAGAAACATCTTCATTACATTTTTTTATTTTCTTCTTCAAAACATCATCCTTTAATAGATCATTACTAATAATCTCACTCAGAGAGCCTGATACTTTGAAATACAACTCTAAACTTGAGCCACTATATTTTAGTGCATCGTCTAGAAATTGACTCTCACTTTTAAGGCCAGCCAAGTTTAATTGAAAAATAATTTCTTTAAGTTGTTTGCTAATAAGTTTACTCATTTAATTACCTGTATATGGAGTAGATACACCCGCACTAAAATTAGATACTACAACATCATTTGGGTTTACTACAACTTCGATAGCACCTCCGGGGTTAATACCATCAGGATCTGGCGGTGCTGTTCGTGTTACAAAATCTGCACCTGATTTTAAACTACCAGACTCATAAAAGTCAGCAACCTCAACATTGTCTCTTGGAATACCATATCGTGCTGCATAGCCTTGTGAATTTGGTGATTCTATAGCCCAGAATTGCCCTTCTGTTGCATCGCTTTTTCCCATTTTACCAATTCTATATAGTGGTGCCCCTTGCGCTACAGAATCTCGAACAGCTAACGCTTCAGGTGTCATTTCTTGATGAGCGACACTTTCCCACGGATCACCAGGAAATGTTTTGATACCGTCTTTAGGAATAGAAGAGTCAGGCTCATGTGCCTTCCCTTTATTATCTGGACAATCCTTAGATTTCAACCCAAACGGATCCACCCAGCCCACAGGATTCGGCACATACTGATAGTTATTACTACCGCCCAACAGCCCTATCGGATCTTGGTTTACAAAGCGTCCACAGCAAGGATCGTAATAGCGGAAGCGATTATAATGCATGCCCGTTTCGCTATCATGATATTGCCCCTGAAAACGGATATTATTCTCAACATCATTGACCAGTGCAACG
>NZ_PJBZ01000188.1 GCF_002835995.1 Psychromonas sp. Urea-02u-13
TTTAGAAAAGCAAAAATTCAAATGGCCGAGCAAGATCAATGAAGCTGAATTTGTATTAACTGCTGAGCAACTAGAATGGCTACTATCTGGGTATGATGTTTTAGGTCATCAAACGTTACATTATCAGTCGATGCTCTAACCTTTGTTCACTATCAAGTACCATGATACAAGTCATTGAACTAAATGGCGTTAGAAGCAGCATTTCATTGAATATTTTGTTAAAATTGTTCAATGAAATTTACTGCTAAATCCTTACCAAACGCTCCCGAACAACTTAAGCAAATGCTTCTTGAATTGCAACAGCGGATGGATGACGAATTAACTCAAAAAGATACTGAATTAATAGAAAAAGATGTTGCCTATCAAGTGTTTCTTGAGCAATACAATCTCAAACTTGCCAATGAGTACGGTAAAAAATCAGAAAAAATGCCCGGTGCAGATGAAGTCTTCAATGAAGCAGAAGTGACGCTTGATGAACAAGACGAACAACTATTAGCGAGCGTCTCGACGACAGAAAAACCAGCGTCAAAAGTAAAACCAAAGCGCAAACCACTGCCGTCAGCGCTCCCTCGAAAAGAAGTCGTCATTGATCTCGATGACACAGATAAAATATGTGATTGTTGTAGCAACCCTTTACATAAAATGGGCGAAAGTAGCAGCGAAACCCTTGAGTTTGTACCCGCATATATTAAAGTCATCAAAACTATTCGCCCCAAATATACTGTCGGCATTGTGAAAAAAACGGCATTAAAAGTCACATCAAAGTAGCGCCGATGCCGGCTACACCAATCCCTAAAAGTATTGCCACCACGAGTTTGTTGAGCCAAATCATTACCTGTAAATATCAATTTGGCTTACCGCTTTATCGACAAGAAACGATGTTGAGCGACATCGGTATTGAGTTGAGTCGTCAAACGATATCGAGCTGGATATTACGTTGTGCAACATTGCTTAAGCCATTATACATGCGCTTGAAAGTGGCATTGCTCGCTGAGCCCGCTATTCATGCAGATGAAACGCCACTAAAAGTAATTAAAGCCAAAAAATCGACAAGCTATATGTGGGTATATTGCAGTGGAACAGATGCATTAGGCAGTAACACCAATATTGTGTTGTTCGATTATCACAATAGTCGTCGAGCTCAATGTGCCATTGATTTTCTTGATGGTTACCAAGGTTACATGCACGTTGATGGATATAAAGCTTATGAATCAACACAAGCGACACTGGTAGCCTGTGTTGCGCATATTCGTCGTAAATTTATTGATGTGAAAAAACTGCAAGGAAAAAAGAAAACCGGAAAAGTGGATGTAGCCTTAAATTTAATTGGAAAGTTATACGGAATAGAAGCACGAATTAAGTGTAAAACGGTCAAAGAAAAATTCGCAATGAGGCAATCACAAAGCAAGCCTATCGTAACGACATTATATAACTGGCTCATCGAGCATAAAGAAAAAATCCCACCTAAAAGTAAATTGGGAGAAGCAATAAATTATGGTTTAAACCAATTTGAAAAATTCCAGCGTTATCTCGAAGATGGTAGGTTAAGCATTGGCAATAACCGAGCAGAGCGTGCAGTTAAGCCCTTTGTGATAGGTCGTAAAGCTTGGCTGTTTTCGTACACCAATACAGGTGCGAACGCGAGTGCGATTTTATATAGTTTGGTTGAAACCGCAAAAGCAAACGATCTTATTGTTCATGATTATATCGCAACCTGCTTGCAGCAGATTGCTGAAAACCCGAATGATATTGATGCATTGCT
>NZ_PJBZ01000189.1 GCF_002835995.1 Psychromonas sp. Urea-02u-13
TTTTCTATTTTATATAAAGACTCTGCATGCCCGCCAATGAGGATGGTGATCTTGCTCCTTAATTCATCTAAACCTTCGATATACACTCGTGTATTAACATCATTTTCTGATTGATAAATGAGATTAATCCCTTCAAAACATTGAAAAACCCAGCGTAACGTGGGTGTTTCAGTCGCCTGATTTATTTGATTCGGAATACTGGCCTTTACCTTTTTCATCGTTGCACGCATTCTTCGCTGAGCAATTGAATAAACAAGCAACGATAATGTCATGATCATCAGCAAAGCATCAATTCTGCTTGGTTTCTTGATAAAAAGTGAAGAAACAAAAAATAGTGGATCTTTTAAAAATCGAAATCCACGTTCAACGGCTGATTGTGCTTTATAGTGATGTAAAACATCTTCAGGTGAAAGCGCTGAATCTGCAATATTAGTCGCTAATATGAAACAGGATTTTTGATCTTCTGCATATTGTATTGCCTCTGTATTTTCTACATATTGCCCCGTGATTTGCCATTCAATACTTTTTGCTTTCGCCCCTTTTTTAGGCCTGCCTTTCCCTTCATATATTTTGTGCTCGCTTAAAGCTAAAACGTTAACGTTATGATAATTCGACTTTTTATTGATTGCGTTGAGTGCTTTTTCTGCATCATGTTCGCATGCGAACCGTTGTGCCTGTAAATGAAAAAGGGATTTATCCAATACGTTTTTTGCCCGCGAAACCTGTTTGATAACGCTCTTTTTTGCTCGCCCTTGTGCTGCTTTTGAGTGAATGATTATCCACCGCTGGTTTATGTCCATATGGTTTACTTGCTCAACAGAATATTGATAATTATCATCGATCACTTGCCACTTGTTTTCTGCTAATTTTGACGATATCAGTTCTTTTTCAAGTTTTATTGTTGATGGGATAAGTGTTATAAATTGCAGTTTGGATAAAAATTCAGCATTACCTTTATGATAAAGTTTGCAGTCAGCAATCAGATAACTTGGTGCTTTTGAGTTTTTAAAACTTTCGACTAATGCTTTAGAGCGTGCTTTGAATACCGCGGTATCAGCGCTGTTCCCATCCCAATTTTTACAAGCAAGTGGGATCCCGCCGTCTTGACTTACAATCATCTCCTGTACAACTTGCTTAAGATCAGGCCGATGAGCTTTACTGTGACCATGAGTGATCCTGATAATATTTTCATCGCAGCCTTCTTCGTCAACTGCATACTCACCCGTCAAGGAGTGGCTTGTTGTATCGAGTGATTTGAATTGGCAATTTACCTCTTCAATCTGACAAGCTTGATCTGATATCAATGAAAATAAGCTTTCACAACCAAAATTAAAACATTGATCGAGTGTCCTGCCTAGCTTATGGCGGTTGAAGAAACTTGCTTCAACACCTTCCCTGAATAGATGCTCAAGCGGGAGGTTAGTAAAAAACTGCGGACTCAGTGATAACGGGCGATTAGCAAACCCTAAGCCATTCATTATCATGCCTTTAACTGCTTCACCTGGTGTTATTTCTTGCTTCTCATCTTGAGGTAAATGTTTATCTAATAGCGGTACAATTTGTAAGTCATCAATAATGCCAGCAACAATACCATGGTGATCTAATCGTTTAATTTTAAAGCTCATATTTACCTCGTTGATTAAGGCTTATATTTTACTCAATTTATGATCGTTTGGCTGCTTCTATTTTAAATGGAAATTATCGGAGCTTGATCTAATCAATGTGTG
>NZ_PJBZ01000190.1 GCF_002835995.1 Psychromonas sp. Urea-02u-13
AGCGTACATTCAATATTTACATAATATAGAGGGTTTGATGAAAACATTTATGTTGCTAAGGGATAATGATCCCCAAATTTTAGAAATATACAAGAAAGCAAATGATATATGGAAGGACACTTTAGAAAAAGAGTGGACTGTTAATGGGCTTGCTGATCGCTTAGGTTCGTTACAACATAATTTCGAACATAAGATGGAAGAATTTGGATTTGATCGCTGGGAAGGACAAGAAGTATTTGTCGTCTCGGGCTTATCTTTTTATTTAGATGAATCTCATGAAGGTAATCAAAAAGCTGAAAAAGTAAGGGAAGCATTTGAAATTAGTTTTTGTAGTATAGAAGTGAAAGGGTTATCTAAAAGATTATCCAAAGCTCTGTACTTAGGAGATTAATTATATGTCTGATTATCCAGAAAGCTTTGATTCAGGTTTATATATTACTTGGCATGAAGAAACTGCTGAGCAAGGTGTCAATTTAATAGAAGTATTGAATTCAAAAAGAGAGGCGCTCAAAGACAACAAAGAGAGATTGAAAAAACTATCAACCTTACTTGATACTTTAAACACAATTTTAATAAGAGCAAAACAAACTAGTGATCAAGATACGTCCATGTTGAAGTGCGATGTGATGCTTTCAGATCAATTAGGTGACGATAAATATGAAGACATATTTAAATCAACAGAATCAGTAATAGATAAGCTGTGGAGAAAAAATAAAGACACTGACGATTATATTACGACTCTAAATATTCAAGAAAGAATAAAAGATTTAGTAAGAAGTTCTGTAATAGTTAGCTCTCACAGTTATGCAAGTGACTTTTGTAAAGCATTAAAAGATTGGAAAACTAAGTTTGAGATAAATGCTGTTGCTTTAGATGATTACTCGGATATTTCGAATATCATTGTGGAACAAGAAGCTAAAATGGCTAGCGGGTATTTCGCATACCACGTTGACGTTGTTTATTCAGATGGTGTTCACATCGAAATACAAATTTATTCTCAATTAAATGAAGTATGGAGAAAGTTATCTCATAAACTTTATGAAAAGACACGATTGAATCAAGACGTAACTCATGGTCATGGTACAAGTGCATCTCGTTTAGTTTCACTTGGTCATTTATTACATCTTGCAGAATGTGAGGCAGAAAGATTGCAATCAGATCTAAATGTTGAGTAAGTACGCTTAACAAGAACTTTAAACGGAACAAAAACAGTTGGCTGTTTCGCTCCGCTACACAATTATAGCCAACAATTTTTGTCCGCTTAAGTGGGCGTTATATTTTTCGTATTACTTGCTCCTTGAGGTGCTCATGAAATATGTATGTTACGAATTAGATGAAGATTCAGAATTATCGATGAATTGGTATGAACGTATTGGTAATGCTATTGATAAAAAAAAGATTGCTAGCACCAATCCAGATTTTCATGAAGCATACAATAATGTCATTTATTGGTGGCTAGAATTAACCGCTGGAGATATTCCGGTTCGTGAACTTGGATTTGACTGTAATGGTGAAGTAATAGTGGCTGGGCCATTGGGTAAAAATATGGGGCTATTTACGTATTACCAATCTAAAGTCAATGGGTTTTATCCGCTAGAGCAATATCAATTCGCTGAGCAATGGGAACTATTTAAAGAAACAAAATATAACAAGTCAATTTAAACGGAACTAAAACAGTGTGCCATGTTTCGTTCCTCAGCAAGTTTGGCACACAAC
>NZ_PJBZ01000191.1 GCF_002835995.1 Psychromonas sp. Urea-02u-13
GTAACTTCTCATAAACCTGTGGCAGTATTTAAAGAAGTTAGCCGTATTTTGACTATTTCAGATAATAAGGGCATTTTTTGTTCATTATGACGATCAGATAAATACTCCCAAAATGAGATATTTAATTTACGGCACGTTTTTTTTAAACTGATAAAAGTATCCCTGCATTTTTGCCCTAAATCACTTCGGGTGCCTCCGCTCACTTTTCGTTTTTTTACATAATCCCGAATATCTGATTCACTTCCATTAGTATGCAGTGGTACATCAGGTCGCTTTAGCACTAATAATAATTTTTCTTTTAGTTTAGCGAGTCGCCGTAAGCATTGATTTAATATTTCATAACTTGTTTTTTGACTGAAAATATTATCGAATTGCTCTGATAACCTTTTCGCCTCCTGCTTTTCTGGTGATAATTTATACTGCTTGAGTCCCTTATACAGCTCCCAAATTTTTCCCCTAACTGTTTTAATATCTTCGCGATGCTTTTCATTTAAAGGGATCATAGTATGGATAAGACGCTCTGCATGTACCCAGCACAAGCCATGCTGAAGTATATTGAATTGCCCTGCGCCATCACTGATTATTGCTAAATGATCAAGATTATTATCTTTTAATAAAGCCCCCATTAATGCCCCTTCGGTGGCACTGCGAACGTGGTGTATGCTTGTGATATCAATTGATTCGAGTAATTCCTGCCAGCTATCTTCATCTGAATATTCAAGCTCAGTTAAGGCTTTCAATTTTTCTATTTGCAAGGCCGGAAGTTTACGAGTCAGCATGTATTCAAAGGCATCTTCACACAGAAAATAAACGGTTTTCTTACCTTGTAATAACGATAAAAAATTAGCTCTGCTTTTTTTTGCTGTTGAGCTGAACCATGCAAAAAAGTCATTACCGATATGCGTTACATAGCCATTTTTTCCTTTATGCCTTGCGCCACTGTCATCTACGGTAACGTAACTCGATTGCGCTAAGCCGACTTCAAGTAAATCGTCTTTTTCCTTGTGGAATCGTTCTTTATTTGTTGTCAGTAATCGATCTAATTGGCCAGAGGAAATAATAATCCCCCACTCTCTTAACTGCTCTAATAACAGAGGCTGAGTAACTTGGCAGTGGTGGTGCTGATACAACAAATAGGTAACGATATTGGGACCATAATGACGATGCTCTAACGAATCTGGTAATGTGCCTGTTAATATTTTTCCTTCCGGAGTTAACCAGCGCTCTAAGCGGTAACGCGTGTTTTTCGGTTTGATAACGAGATCCTGAACTGTAAAATCTTGATAGCCTTTAAAGCGAGAGCCTTGCGGGATATTGTCAGGCTTTATTATCGCTTCAACATGAATGGTTAATTCTTTCTTATTCGCACGTTGCTTTTTCTTACTCTTTTTTTTAGTCTCGTCGTTTGTTTTTTGATCTAGTTTGCTTGCTTTAAATTTAGGTCTTTTTTTCTCACCTTTTAATACCCGAATATCATCTTTCAAAATACTCACTTCTTCTTTGAGTTTTTGGTTTTGATCGGCAAGTTGTTCAATAATACTAAGCAATCCTTTTATAAGAGGAGTCTGCTCACTATCAGGAATCTCGGGTAATTTTAATATCATATGGCGTTCACAATGCAATTCATATTAGCCATTGTGATCGCTTTAAAAGATCAATCAAGTCGATCTTTATGAATTTCAAATGATCTTGAGAT
>NZ_PJBZ01000192.1 GCF_002835995.1 Psychromonas sp. Urea-02u-13
TCTAATCAAACAATCTGTGTGGGCACTAATAGTAGTTTCTTTACGTAAGGAGGTGATCCAGCCCCAGGTTCCCCTAGGGCTACCTTGTTACGACTTCACCCCAGTCATGAACCACACCGTGGTCATCGCCATCCCCGAAAGGTTAAGCTAATGACTTCTGGTGCAGCCCACTCCCATGGTGTGACGGGCGGTGTGTACAAGGCCCGGGAACGTATTCACCGTGGCATTCTGATCCACGATTACTAGCGATTCCAACTTCACGGAGTCGAGTTGCAGACTCCGATCCGGACTACGACAGACTTTATGAGATTCGCATACCATCGCTGGTTAGCAACCCTTTGTATCTGCCATTGTAGCACGTGTGTAGCCCATCCCGTAAGGGCCATGATGACTTGACGTCGTCCCCACCTTCCTCCGGTTTATCACCGGCAGTCTCCCTATAGTTCCCGACATAACTCGCTGGCAAATAAGGATAGGGGTTGCGCTCGTTGCGGGACTTAACCCAACATTTCACAACACGAGCTGACGACAGCCATGCAGCACCTGTCTCAGAGTTCCCGAAGGCACTCATCTATCTCTAGGTGATTCTCTGGATGTCAAGGGATGGTAAGGTTCTTCGCGTTGCATCGAATTAAACCACATGCTCCACCGCTTGTGCGGGCCCCCGTCAATTCATTTGAGTTTTAACCTTGCGGCCGTACTCCCCAGGCGGTCTATTTAATGCGTTAGCTTTGAAACCCACGGCATATAGCCACAAACTTCTAATAGACATCGTTTACTGCGTGGACTACCGGGGTATCTAATCCCGTTTGCTCCCCACGCCTTCGCGCCTCAGTGTCAGTCTTTGTCCAGGTGGCCGCCTTCGCCACTGGTATTCCTTCAGATCTCTACGCATTTCACCGCTACACCTGAAATTCTACCACCCTCTACAAAACTCTAGTTAACCAGTTTCAAATGCAGTTCCAAGGTTGAGCCCTGGGCTTTCACATCTGACTTAATTAACCACCTACGCGCGCTTTACGCCCAGTAATTCCGATTAACGCTCGCACCCTCCGTATTACCGCGGCTGCTGGCACGGAGTTAGCCGGTGCTTCTTCTGTGGGTAACGTCACAGATGCACGCTATTAACGTACACCCTTTCCTCCCCACTGAAAGTGCTTTACAACCCGAAAGCCTTCTTCACACACGCGGCATGGCTGCATCAGAGTTTCCTCCATTGTGCAATATTCCCCACTGCTGCCTCCCGTAGGAGTCTGGACCGTGTCTCAGTTCCAGTGTGGCTGGTCATCCTCTAAGACCAGCTAGGGATCGTCGCCTTGGTAAGCCATTACCTTACCAACTAGCTAATCCCACTTGGGCTAATCAAAACGCGCAAGGCCCGAAGGTCCCCTGCTTTGGTCCGAAGACATTATGCGGTATTAGCAGTCGTTTCCAACTGTTGTCCCCCACGTTTTGGCATATTCCCAAGCATTACTCACCCGTCCGCCACTCGACAGCAAAGTAGCAAGCTACCTTCTGTTTCCGTTCGACTTGCATGTGTTAAGCCTGCCGCCAGCGTTCAATCTGAGCCATGATCAAACTCTTCAATTTAAAGTTTAATGTGCACGTTGTTACCAACAATGCGACTCAATATTACTGACTAAAACTAGTACCTTAAGTACCGTTGTTATTCTGAATTAA
>NZ_PJBZ01000052.1 GCF_002835995.1 Psychromonas sp. Urea-02u-13
TATTCGTGAATAATTATTATGAATCAATTAATTAGCTTAAATTATTTTCATTGGAAATAGTTCCTATTCATATTAAGGTGGCAAGCGACTTTATTACATACGAACGTACGATAACAAACAGCCCACACTCGCTATTGATAAGGAAATAACACCATGAAAAAACAAATACTGATTCTTTGCGCCACAGTGGCACTCTTACCCACTGTTGTAGCAGCCAAAAATACTCACTCTGAAAAACATGATCAAGTTGCGGATACGTTGATTGCAGAGCAACGCGCTCAGTTATCAGAAAATACTGAAGGTAAAGGTTTTGGCCCACAATCACCGCGAGATATAGATTCGATTCAGGGAAATAATCAACGTGCTTTTGGTGCTGCCCCCGCTTATACATCGATGAACCTATGTAATATTCATTTCCATAAAAATGCGGAGCATAAAGGCGGTGAGTTTGCTAAATATGCAGGTAACGGAGATGGCCATGGTTATAACAGTGGTTATGTTTATTCAGGTAAGTTAAGCAAAGCTGAACTAGCGCCCCTAAAAAAAGAAGTTGGCGCAAGCAAGCATGGCAGTTTATACCCAGGCGATACCATTGAAGTTCATTATGTATATTCAACAGCACAAGTTAAGCCGGGTCCTACATTAGGGGCTTGTTTAGATGATTCAATTAGCAATCCACAACTACGCGTAGAAACACAGGTTTACGTTTTAGTGAATGATAATGATGCTGCTGATTTTGCACAGTTAACTGAACACGGATTAAAATCCGGATACCAGCAAGCGCTTAATATTCCTAACAATACCGGCACAGCCGTGCAATATACAGGCTCAACAACCGGTCCAAGTTACAATGAAAAAGGGTCTCCTTTCCAAGTATCATGGAGCGTTCTAAGGTTGCCAAAGTCAGCATTGAAAGTGTCGGTAAATGGCTTGAAGGTAATGTTTTCAACGAAGATCATGCACATGGTGTACGTAACTTAGTAACCAACCCAGCGTTATTGTCTGCTAAATAAAAACAGCTCAACTTCAGTTTTTATTACGATGATAAAACTGGAGTTTCTCTTTTTTATTACCCCTATCTCAAACACAAAAAAGGGATGCTCGAGCATCCCTTTTATTCGTTAGTATATATAAAGGTTATTTGTAACTACTCAGGCCGTCGCTATTTAAGCCTATTTCATCGTTAAAAAATGCTCATTTAAACGACTAAACTGCGCTTTTTCGCCTTGAACTAAGCATAAATAGCTTAGTCCTGAGCAGTTACTGTCTATTTTCGTATGAAAAGCACACGTTTTAGCAGGGTGCTGAGTAGTTACGGTTATTTAACCTCTTTCCATCCCCCCCACTGACCTGTTGTGCCAGGTTCTTGACCTTTAGTCCACCAGCCGGCAGTGTAAGTAATACCATTTACAATGACAGTATCACCCGTATTGTAAACCGTTTCTGCATTCCAAGTAGAATCACCTACTACTGGCGTTGGTGTAACAACTACCGGAGTAGGTGTCGCAACCGGAGTAGGTGTCGCAACTGGCGTTGGTGTAACAACTACCGGAGTAGGCGTCGCAACTGGCGGAGTAGGAAGTACTGCTGGAGTAGGGGTTACTACAGAACCACCTTCACAAGGTACTTCATTCCAGAACCATGATGCTGCCGATGGCGTTTCCCATAAACCTGGATTATTTTGTGCTTCAAAACATGCGCCGTTATAAGCAACAAGTTCACCATTGCTTACTTTTGTTTTGCCCGGCACAAATATAATTGCACTGCCAGTACCTGGTGGTGGCGTCACAACTGGTGTAGGGATAATAATCAGTGTCGGTATTACTGGCGTTGGCGTAATAATAGGTGTCGGTGTAATAATAGGTGTCGGTGTAATTATAGGTGTCGGTGTAATTATTGGCGTTGGCGTAATAACAGGTGTCGGCGTAATGATTGGCGTTGGCGTCACGGCTGGCGTAGGAGTGATAACCGGCGTAGGTACAAATTTCACTAACGATAATTGGTACGCAAAATCAGTGGTCGGTGCAAAGACTTTATTTGCATAATGATTATTCCAATCATACATGTAGTGATCGCCATGCCAGTTACCAATCACCCATGTGTTATCAGTATCAAGCATGACCATATCGGCTAGATCACCCGGCCATGAATCTTGGTTTTGCATCGTGACTTGTAATGAAACATCCGTTGTTTCGACACCTGTCGCATCAAAAATACGGAAACGTACGGTGTCATCAATCTCACTATTAGTAATCAGACCCGTTTCCAAGAAGCTACCTAATTCGACTAAACTAACGATTGGATCCGTTGGCTCTGGCGTCGGTGTTGGCTCGATTGGCGTGCCGTTAGAGACAAGCGTGATATCGGCACAGTTATAAAAACCTTCACCGGCAACATCGTAACGCTGCCAGCGACTGACTAATACCGCATCACCTGTTCGGCCCGCGGGTACAGGAATCACAAAAGTATTGGTTTTTGCCATGACCGAGTAATCATCAAAGTGAATCAGTTCAAGATCATCCCAGTTAATCGGCATGCTTGGGTCGTAGCTCTCTTTGGTTAAATAGAACTGACGAAATGAAGGGTTATGTGGCGCTGTGGCAATATGCTCAATGGCGATGGTATTACCCGCACTCACTTGCACTGTTGCTTTTTTCCAATCTGCATGCGCAACATTCAAGCCTGATTTACTGCTATCACCAGCAGAACAAATTTGCCCATCGGGAATCGCTAATTTAACCGCGTCCATATTATTGTAATCAGCGACTAATTTAGCGATTTCATTTTTCTGGATAAATTGTGTTGTACCACTTTCATCATAAGCAGCTTTACAGGCAGCGTTTGGAATATCAACACCATTGGTTGACCAATAGCCTCCATCGTCATAACAGCTCACTTGGCGGGCAGCGGGTGAACTTAAATAGCCATGTGCTGATACCGGCAAGCTACTAATAGCGGCACTACCAAACATTGCAACGGTAATAAGTTTTAAAGTAAAACGTTTCATCTACAACTCCTTTTGTATTTAACTTCAATCTAACTGATTGAAAAGTGACCGACTGTCACCCATTGCATTGTACATAGCTGTCGATGCTATTCTGGAGCTAACTCGCAAAAACAGTATCAAATGTAAAACGATTGTTAAAACATTCCTTAATGAGTAGAAAGCTTCAGACACAAAATAGCCTTCTAAAAAGCAGGAAAATGCAATAATTGGCTTATTATTTTTTGGCTGCTGAATAAAAAAATAAAAAATTACAATCGTGAAACCGCTTGGCGACACTAAGATCTTGATGGCTCATTGACAACAAAACAACTTAAAAACTGATTTTTATTTTTTCCTCACGCCAGTACATTTAATATCAACATCAATCATAATTTTAACCCGTGAAATTGATCATGTGTTGCCATAACGATATTGATAAATGCCTATTGTTATCTCTGAATAAAAGCCATATAGTGGATATCGTCTTACCTAAGACATTAATTTAAAAGCATCATTTGATAGGGGCAAGAGCCCATTAAACTATCAGTGATGGAGCCAAGGATTGGCATGAAGTGGATAAGGAATGTTCACCCTATCAGTGAATAACTCTCCCTCCCTTATATATTTATGCCTTTCCTTTGCTTGATTTGAATTATTAAAATAATCATTTACAAACAAAGGAATGAATGTATGAAAAGAAGTATCTTAGCAGCATCCGTACTTGCCGCGATTGCAAGTTCAGCAATAGCAGCCCCTTCAGCACCTTCTATTGATATGTACGGTTCAAACAACCTGCAATTCTCTAAAGTTGAATTAGCAATGGACACAACCTCTGGTTACAAGTCTATGGTTAAGTACAATGAAGAAGCTAAAATCGCGATTAAATTCAACCAGTGGAGTGGTACAACGGGTGATACTTACAAAGTCTTCTTTGACGGTACAGAAGTCGCATCGGGTCCAATTAGCGGTAGCCAAACAACAGCTAGCTTTGGTTACGCGCAAGGTGGTGTTTACGATGTTGTTATTGAAGCATGTGACGCGACAGGTTGTACAGCAAGTTCTAAAACGCAAATAACGGTTGCAGACACTGATGGCTCTCACTTAGCACCACTAACAATGAATATTGACCCTACAAACAAATCTTACAACACAGATAAAAGTAAAGTTGTCGGTACTTACTTTGTAGAATGGGGTATTTACGATCGTAAATATACTGTTGATAACATTCCAGCAGACAACCTAACGCATATCCTTTACGGTTTCATTCCAATTTGTGGTCCAAATGAATCTTTAAAATCTGTGGGAGGCAATAGCTTCAACGCACTACAAACAGCTTGTAAAGGCGCACAAGATTTTGAAGTTGTTATCCATGATCCATGGGCAGCTTACCAAAAATCATTCGGCCAAGCAGGTCATGATTTCAACACACCAATCAAAGGTAACTTTGCGATGATGATGGCGCTTAAACAGCGTAATCCTGATCTAAAAATTCTTCCTTCTGTGGGTGGTTGGACTTTATCTGACCCCTTCTTTAGCTTTACAGAAAAAGCAAACCGTGACGTATTTGTTGCCTCAGTTGCTGAATTCCTAACAACTTGGAAATTCTTCGACGGTGTTGATATTGACTGGGAGTTTCCTGGTGGTGGCGGTGAAAATGCAAACTTAGGCGACCCTGTTAAAGATGGCCCTGCTTACGTTGCATTGATGCAAGAACTTCGTGCAATGTTAGACGAACTTGAAATCGCTAACGGTAAAGCATACGAATTAACCTCTGCAATCGGTGTTGGTTTTGATAAAATTGAAGATGTTGATTACGGTCAAGCAGTTCAGTACATGGACTACATCTTTGCAATGACTTACGATTTCTACGGCGGTTGGAACAACGTACCAGGTCACCAAACTGCACTTTACTGTGGTTCGTTCATGGCCCCTGGTCAATGTGACGGCAGTGGTGTTGATGCTGAAGGCGTTCAATTTAAAGGCCCTGCTTACACGGTTGATAACGGTATTCAGTTATTACTAGCACAAGGCGTTCCTGCTAACCAACTTGTTGTTGGTGCTGCAATGTACGGACGTGGTTGGGATGGCGTGATGGAATCAAGCTTAACGGATCCTTCTGACCCAATGACTGGTACTGGCAACGGCAAGTTAACAGGCACTAAAGCACAAGGTGTTTGGGAAGCTGGCGTAATCGATTATAAAGGCATCAAAAAATACATGCTTGGTGCTGATGAGCAAGGTATCAATGGCTTTGAAGCAGGATACGATGAAGGCGCTGAAGCACCTTACGTATGGAATAAAGCAACGGGTCAGCTAATTACATTTGATAGCGCACGTTCTATTAAAGCAAAAGGTTCGTACGTAAATACATTAGGTTTAGCGGGTCTTTTCTCTTGGGAAATCGATGCTGATAATGGCGATATCTTAAATGCGATGCATGAAGGTCTTGCAATTACTGATGGTACTTTACCAACGCCAACACCTACTCCTGTAGTGACACCTACTCCTGTAGTTACACCTACTCCTGTAGTGACACCTACTCCTGTAGTTACACCTACTCCTGTAGTTACACCTACTCCTGTAGTTACACCTACTCCTGTAGTTACGCCTACGCCTGCAGTAACGCCTACTCCTGTAGTTACACCTACGCCTGTAGTAACACCTACTCCTGTGATTGGCGATATTACACCGTTTATTCCAGGTAAAACTAAAGTAAACAACGGTGATGTTGTTTCTTATAAAGGTTCTTGTTTTGAAGCTCAAAACAATCCTGGTACTTGGGAAACACCTTCTGCAGCATCATGGTTCTGGACTGAAGTACCATGTGAAGGCGGCTCTGTAGTAACACAGTCTCCAGTTGTAACTTCGACACCTGCAGTAACACCTACTCCGGTAGTTACGCCTACTCCAGTAGTTACGCCTACTCCAGTAGTTACGCCTACTCCAGTAGTTACGCCTACTCCAGTAGTTACACCTACTCCTGCTGTTACACCAACACCTGTTGTTGGCGATTCAGATTGGAGCGCATCAACTATCTATAACAGTGGTGACACTGTGGTAGTAAATGGTGTGACTTACGTTGCTGGTTGGTGGACTAAAGGCCAAGAGCCTGGTACTACTGGCGAATGGGGTGTATGGAAAGAAGTTAAATAATCTTTCTATAAACTACCTATTTATTAAGTAGCGATATGTTCAAATAAAAGGGGATGCAATTGCATCCCCTTTTTTATATTTATTCTTTTAACAGGCTAATCACATCTTTTAATGCACTAATGAAAGCCTTCACTTCGGCCAATGTATTATAAAGCGAGAATGAAACCCGTACGGTCCCAGAACAATTAAGCGCCGAGAGTAATGGCATCGCACAATGACTACCACTACGAACCGCGATGCCTTGTGCATCTAATAACATCGCAATATCGCTGTGATGTTCATCTTCAACTAAAAAACTAATTGCGCCTGATTTGGGCACTCCAGGGCTAAAAACGGTGACTTCAGGAATCGCTAATAATGCACCTTCTGCAACCGCTAATAACATCTGCTCATGCAACATCATCATTTTACGATCGTAGTGATTTAAGAACTCAATGGCGGCAGCCAAACCGATTGCACCGGCAATATTAGGCGTCCCCGCTTCAAACTTAAAAGGTAATTCGTTATAAACAGTTTCAGAAAAACTCACACTTTTAATCATTTCACCGCCCCCCTGCCAAGGTGGAAGCGCGTCTAATAAATGCTGTTTTCCATATAAAATACCCACACCGGTTGGCGCAAATAATTTATGACCAGAGAACAGGTAATAATCACAATCCAATGCCTGTACATCAACAGGCATATGCGCAATTGCTTGAGCGCCATCAATAATCACTTTTATATCGTGCTGATGTGCCAGTGTAATAATCTCTTCAATAGGATTAATAATACCCAGTGCATTAGAGATATGAGCGACTGATACAAACTTTGTTTTATCATTTAATAACTGCTGATAAGCGGCTAAATCTAAGCTGTTATCTTCTTTTAAAGGAATTACTTTTAACACAATGCCTATCGACTCAACCAACATCTGCCAAGGCACAATATTGGCATGATGCTCAAGCGTGCTGATGATCACTTCATCACCCGCATTGAGCTGTGAGGCAAACACGTTAGTTAATAGGTTAAAACCTTCGGTTGTGCCTTTTGTCCAAATAATCTCTTTACTGCTACTGGCATTAATAAATTGGCATACCGTTTCACGCGCATTTTCAAAGACAGTGGTCGCTCGATTACTTAACTGATGACTTGCTCGATGTACGTTAGCGTTATCATTAAGATAAAAGTGAGTGATCGCTTCAACCACAGCAAGCGGCTTTTGCGTCGTCGCTGCGTTATCAAGGTAGATTAATGGATGATCATTTATCTGCTGGTCGAGAATAGGGAATTGTTCGCGAAATTCATTCACAGAAAAGAGTTTGTTTTGCATTTAATGAAATTCCGTAGGTCAAATAAAATAGCGCCACGCTAACATGCTATTTATGCTTAGATTCAAAGAATAAATAGCCGCGACTGAAAGTATTGATAGGTGAGTTAGTTTACAAAGCAGAATAAACAGTGTCTATCTATATTGAAAATGAATAGCGATATTAAAAATGAATAGATGTTCAATACTCTACATTTTTATTATTTATTCAGCGACTTTTTCCTTATCTTCATCGTCCCGCATTAGCATATCAGTGCCTTATTAATTCAGCGTAAAATAAAAGAAATAAGATGACCTATTACCCAAAGGATTTATCAATCACTTATGATGTTATGGTAAATTACTCCAAGACGCATTACTCAACGATGTTGCGCAATATTTAACCCAGGAATGACCATGTCCCGATTCAACTTATTACGATGCTTTAAATATCTACCTCTTGCTGCTTTAGCGCTGTTAAGCAGTGCTTGCGTTGATAATGATGAGCGAATTCCAGCCGTCACAAAGAATTATTGTGCTGATATCAGCAGTAAACCCGTAACCAGTCTAAGCCAACAACTCGCCTCTATTGCCGATAAGATGAAAGATAAAACCGGTGTTTACGTACTTGAACAAAGTACAGAGGCAATGTTAACTCGTGCTTGGCTAACAGAATATGCTGAGCAAACCATTGATGTGCAGTACTTTATCTTTTCAACGGATAACATTGGTTTAATTGCCAGTGATTTCTTAGTACAAGCAGCTGACCGAGGTATCAAAGTAAGGCTCTTAGTTGACGACATTATGATCGAGGCGAGAGGAGATGAATTATTATTATTAGATGCACACGAAAACCTTTCTATTCGAATTTATAATCCAATGGCAAATGTGGGTAAAAATTTCTTTCAAAAAATGGATAATTTAGTCACTGATTTTCATGGTTTTAATCAGCGTATGCATAATAAAACCTTCACGGTTGATGGCAAAGTGTCTATTACCGGTGGCCGTAATATCGCCGACGAGTATTTTGGTTACGACCACGCCTTTAATTTTAGAGACCGAGATGTACTGTTGATTGGTGGTGAAGTTAAAGCCGTGCAGCGTTCATTTGATGAGTTTTGGAATAACTCGCTCAGCGTGCCGATTAATCAACTCGTTGAAAAGGCCTATAAAAAACCGAGTTATGAAGCATTACATCAATACGCTTGTGATCCGGTTAATTTCTTACCCGAAATACGTGCACAAATTTATAACATGCCAGAAACTATCAAAGCCGTTCAACGCGGTAATAAACTGCATTGGTTAGACAATATTGAATATGTTTCCGATAAACCAGGGAAAAACGATCAAAGCCAATTTCTGGCAGGTGGGGGTCTTTCAACGCAGCGACTAATAGAATTGGCCAAAAGTGCAAAGCATTCAATTACTATTCAAACACCTTATTTAATTACCACAGAGCTCAGTCAAAACCTCTTTAAGGAATTAATTGATAAGGGTGTTGAAATTAAAATTTTGACCAACAGTTTAGCGTCTAATGATAACTTTGAAGCCTTTAGTGGTTACCAACGCGTGCGTAAATCGTTACTCAAAATAGGCGTCGAAATCTATGAATTTAAGCCTGATGCACAGATAAGAAAGAAGGTCATGTCAGAAGAGATGCATCGTCAATTAGACAAAGCGCCTATCTTTACTTTACATGCGAAATCGATGGTTATTGACGATAAAGTCACCGTTATTGCAACCTTCAATTTAGATCCACGTAGCGCCAACCTCAATACAGAAAGCATTACCGTTATCCCTTCGCTTGAGATAGCAAAACAGGTAAAAGAAGGCATGTTGGTTGAAATGTTACCAGAAAATGCATGGCGTACAACGCTAGATTGGAATCCTGATCATTTAGTAAAATCGAGTATCAGATTGAAAGTAAAAACGCGTCGTATAGTGCCAAAAAGCATACTCTAATAGCTAAGGCCATATAACGATAAATACGGGGAAATTTTCAAGGATAAAGTAGAGTGAAGATGTTGTGATCAAGATGTTGTGATAAAAACTGAGTGATGAAATACAGCGTGCATTTCATCACTCAGTCAAACAACGATAAAGCGTTTAATTATTGGCTATTGCGCCCTTCGATCATTAAACGTTTCATCTCTGATACCGCAGATGCAAAACCGTCAACGACAGCACGTGCAACAATGGCATGGCCGATATTAAGCTCTATGATTTCAGGAATCGCTGCAATCGGCTTAACATTGTGATAATTAAGACCATGACCCGCGTTCACTTTAATGCCCGCTTTACTTGCGTAAGCAGCCGCTAATTTAACACGCTTAAGTTCACGTGCTTCTTCCGCTTCATCATGTGCATCGGCGTATTGGCCAGTATGCAATTCAATGTAAGCAGCACCAGTTTTAATAGCTGCATCAATCTGTGCATTTTCAGGGTCAATAAACAGTGATACTTGAATACCAACGGCATTTAAACGGTCTACCGCTGACGCGATTTTTTTAAATGATCCAACCACATCTAAGCCGCCTTCAGTGGTCAATTCTTCGCGTTTTTCAGGCACCAAACAAACAAAAGTAGGTTTAGTGTGAATCGCAATATCGATCATTTCATCGGTCACGGCCATTTCTAAATTCATACGTGTTTGTAATGTTTGCGCAAGTACAGCAACATCTCTGTCGTTAATATGGCGACGATCTTCACGAATATGAATCGTAATACCATCTGCGCCCGCTGTTTCTGCAATAGCAGCCAAATGAGCAGGTTCAGGGTAACAAGTGCCACGTGCATTACGCAGTGTCGCAATGTGATCGATATTAACGCCTAATAATAATTTACTCATGAACTTCCTCTATTTCGTGCGACTTAAAAGAGCACGGCTATGTAATGGTTTGCCAACGAATCTAAATAGATCGATGGGCGAATACTTGACGACAGTTAATAGCATCATGAGCTATTAACTGAAAGCTGATAGCTGAAAGCTGAAAGCTGAAAGCTGATAGCTGATAGCTGAAAGCTAATAACAGATGACTATTTTTATTTTGTGTTACTAAAAAGAGCACGACTATGTAATGGTTTACCGCCTAACAAATGGGCTAATGCTTGACGACAAAAGCGTTTTGCAGCCAATAAAACATGTGCTTCAGAAAAGTCTCGGTAGGCTAATGCCTGTATCTGCTTTCCCGTATAAATATGGTGTTTATTATGAATCGCTTGCTTAGCAAAAAAGCCAGCTTGTTGCTTGTATTGGTAATCAAAACCGCACTCAAGTAATTCACCACTATAGATATCTTGTTCAAAATTAACACCATATCCTAATGTTTCCAATAGGGTTAATTCAAAATTACGTAATGCGGCTTGTGGGTCGGCATCACCGGCAATAGAAATCAAGGTATCTTGGTAAGCACTAAACAATCCATCACAAGCGGTTTCTGCCTGTAATAATCGGTACAAAAGTTCATTAATATACATCGCCATATAGAGACGATTACCCACTAATGGAACAACTTGTGTTTGTGCTTCGAGGGATTTGACGGTTTTTAAATTGCCACGCCCGAAATAGGTCGCTTGTAGTAATGTGAAGGGTTGAGCGGTACCTCTGCGCATACGCGTACCACTTCGCCCGCCTTTAAAAATAAGGCTAACTTTACCCACATCCTGACAAAAGAGATCCAGTAATTGACTGGTCTCTCGATAAGGTCTGCGATGTAAAATAAATGCGTTGTGGCACTCGATTGACATAGTAATAGAAGCGGTAAGCCGTCAGCTATAGCGCTCAGTAGGGCTACTGAACACCGATAACTGCGAGCTGAAAGCTATTTACCCGTACCCGAGTAATCGTCGCCGTAACCTAGGCTGTGTAGTGCACGTAAATCATCAGCCCAACCGCTCTTCACTTTAACCCAAACTTCCAAGAAGACTTTGGCATCAAATAGCTCTTCCATGTCTAAACGAGACTGGGTACTAATAGCTTTGATTTTTTCGCCTTTATTACCAATAACCATGCGTTTTTGGCCGTCACGTTCAACAAGAATAAGCGCATTAATATGTAACATGCCGTTAGCTTGTTGCTTGAATTGCTCGATTTCAACAGTCACTGAATAAGGTAATTCATCACCTAAAAAACGCATCAATTTTTCACGTACTATTTCAGAAGCCATAAAACGCGATGAACGATCGGTTATGTAATCTTCTGGAAAATAGAACTCAGACTCAGGTAAAATTTCCTGTGACCATTGACGAATTTTCTCAATGTTATCGCCCTTTTTAGCAGACATTGGTAAAATATGCTTAAAGTTGTAACGTTTACCCAGCTTTTCTAAATGCGGTAAAAGATGCTCTTTGTCTTCTACGTTATCAATTTTATTGATAGCCAGAATAACAGGACATTTTAAGTGCTCAAACTTGCTTAGCACCATGTCATCATCTTCGTTCCAATGTGTACCTTCAACCACAAATATAACCATTTCAACATCATTGATTGAGCTTGATGCAGCACGGTTCATTAAACGGTTAATGGCACGTTTTTCTTCGATGTGTAGTCCCGGTGTATCAACAAAAATAGTCTGATAATCACCTTCCGTATCAATACCTAAGATACGGTGACGTGTTGTTTGTGCTTTACGAGAAGTAATACTTACTTTTTGACCCAGTAGCGCATTAATTAAGGTAGATTTACCTACATTCGGGCGACCTACAATGGCCACTAATCCACATTTCTGTGTCATGATTTATCTCCTAAAAGCGCGTCTAACATTCTTCCGGCAGCAATCTGTTCCGCTTTACGGCGGCTTGTGCCTTTACCTTCTACAGCTTCAATACCCTCAATATTACAAGACATTGTAAATTGTTGGTTATGTGCTTCGCCTTTAATATCTAATACTTCATACAGCGGTAAAGGCTGTTTGCGAGATTGTAGATGCTCTTGTAGACGTGTTTTAGGATCTTTTTGACTAATACCTGGTTCAATCGTATTTAAACGACTATCAAACCAGCTTAAGATTAGCGCTTTAGCCGTATCGATATCTGAGTCTAAAAACGCAGCACCAATGATAGCTTCCACGCCATCAGCAATAATAGAGTCGCGACGGAAACCGCCACTTTTTAACTCACCAGGACCTAGAATCAAACAATCACTTAAGTTAAATTCACGACCGACTTCCGCGAGCATTTTTCCACAAACTAAGGTTGCGCGCATACGACTTAAATCTCCTTCCGTCACTTTTGGAAAGCGCAGGTAAAGATCTGTCGATATAGCAAAACTTAAGATTGAATCACCTAAAAACTCTAGACGTTCATTATGTGCACCTAATGCACTGCGATGTGTTAATGCTTGTTTTAATAGCGCGAAATCAGTAAAAGTATAACCGATGCGTTTCTCTAAACGTTTTAATTCTGTTTCTTTCATTTTATTGCTCATTTAATACTACCAATACGATCAAAACGCACAGAACTTGGTACCCATGTTGGTAACAAGCCATCTACGTCACGATAGAACTCAAAACTAATCCAAGTTGCTACCGCTTTACCTACTAAATTTTGTTCAGGAACAAAGCCCCAATAACGGCTGTCTTTACTATTATCACGATTATCACCCATAACGAAGTAGTTGCCTTTAGGGACAACCCACTCATATGCATAGGTTTTTACATCATCTTGCTGATAATAATAAGCAGTATGATCTCGACGATTTGGATTAACAATAATTTTATGCGCAACGTCGCCTAATACTTCGCTGTAAACCTGCATTGTAGCGGCTTCATCTTTAAAGTCTTGCTCTCCTAATGATTGCATATCAAGCGCTTTATAAGTACCACACTCTGCTTTTTCACAAGCCGGTATCAAATATAATTGTTTGTCTTTATAAACGACACGGTCACCCGGTAAACCGATAACACGTTTAATAAAATCAACACGCTGATCTTCAGGGTATTTAAATACCGCCACATCACCACGTTTAGGCAAACTAACCGGGATTAATGTGTTTTGCCAAATAGGTTCTTTTACGCCATATGAGAACTTTTCAACCAAAATAAAATCGCCGATTAATAGCGTAGGCATCATCGAACCCGATGGTATTTGGAAAGGTTCATACAAAAATGAACGTAATATAAAGACCACGGCAATCACCGGAAAAAGTGAACGTGCATTTTCAATCACGACATTTTCAGGGTGAATCTTAGCCAATGTATCTTCATCAAGGCCTATCTCTGCTTTGTCTTGTGCGGCTTGGCGTGCAGCGTTACGAGCAGGGCCCCACTTAAATTTATCAATCACCCAAACAATGCCGGTGACAAAAGTTAAAATAACTAATATTAATGCAAACGTATTTGCCATTTTTTTTTCCTAGTTTTTAAAACACAAAATGCGTGGCTTGTAGCAACGCATTATTTACAAATGGGCAGGACTAAAGTCCCACTTCCGATATTTCTATCGTTGTAAATACTTAGGGCTAAGCCATTTATATCTAGTTCAAGGCGAAAAAGCGCAGTTTAATGGTTTAAATGAGCATTTTTCAACGAAGAAATAGGTCTAAATGGCAACGGCCTGAGTAATTACTTCTACTTGTCTTTACCAATATGCAACACGGCTAAGAACGCTTCTTGAGGAATGTCGACATTACCAACAGACTTCATACGTTTTTTACCTTCTTTCTGTTTCTTCAGTAGTTTTTTCTTACGGCTAATATCACCACCGTAACATTTTGCCAGTACATTTTTAGTTAACTGTTTAACCGTTGAACGGGCAATGATTTTACTACCAATCGCAGCTTGTATTGCAATGTTGAACATTTGACGAGGAATGAGCTCTTTCATTTTTTCAACTAAGTCACGACCGTACGTTTCTGCATTGGCACGATGGGTAATTAATGCAAGTGCATCAACACGATCGCTATTGATTAATACATCAACACGTACCATGTCTGCTGGCTCAAATTTAATAAAGTTATATTCAAGTGACGCATAACCACGACTGGTTGATTTCAAACGGTCAAAGAAGTCCATCACTACTTCACCCATTGGGATATGGTAAGTTAATGCAACTTGGTTGCCGTGATAAACCATGTTTACCTGAACACCACGTTTTAGAATACACAGGGTAATAACGTTACCTAAGTATTCTTGTGGCACTAAAATATTACACTCTGCAATGGGTTCGCGGATTTCAAGAATGTCATTAACAGCGGGTAATTTTGCAGGGCTATCAACGTACTGCACTTCACCATCGCTTCTTTCAACTTCATAAATTACCGTTGGCGCAGTGGTGATAAGATCAATGTCATATTCACGTTCTAAACGCTCTTGAATAATTTCCATGTGCAACAGACCAAGGAAACCACAACGGAAACCAAAACCTAATGCCGATGAATTTTCTGGTTCAAAGAACAACGAGGCATCGTTAATGCTTAATTTTGCTAAGGCATCACGGAAACTTTCGTAGTCATCAGAGCTAACCGGGAACAAACCAGCGTAAACCTGTGGCGTCACACGTTTAAAGCCGCCTAATGCTTCAGTGGCAGGGTTGTTAATCGTGGTTAACGTATCACCTACTGGTGCACCCAAAATATCTTTAATACCCGCGATGACATAACCTACTTCACCGGCTTTTAAAATACCTGTTTCAACTTGCTTGGGTGTAAAGTAACCGACTTTACTCACAAGATGAACGCCTTCTGTAGACATTACTTTCATCTTGTCGCCAACTTTAATTTGGCCATGTTTGATACGTACTAATGAAACAACACCTTGGTAACTGTCGAACCATGAATCGATGATCAATGCTTGCAGTGGACCATCAAGGTTACCTACTGGTGGCGGCACAGCACGTACAATTTCTTCTAATACTAAATCAATGCCCAAACCGGTTTTCGCAGAACAGCGAACCGCTTCAGAGGCATCAATACCAATAATATTTTCAATTTCTTCAGCAACACGTTCAGGTTCAGCAGCCGGTAAATCAATCTTATTTAAGATGGGTACAACTTCTAAGTCCATATCTAATGCGGTGTAACAGTTAGCAAGCGTTTGTGCTTCTACGCCCTGCCCTGCATCTACAACCAACAATGCACCTTCACAAGCAGCTAATGAGCGCGATACTTCATACGAGAAATCAACGTGTCCTGGCGTATCGATAAAGTTAAGTTGGTATATTTCACCATCGTTAGCTTTATAATCAAGGGTGACACTTTGTGCCTTGATGGTAATACCACGTTCACGTTCGATATCCATTGAATCAAGAACTTGAGATTCCATTTCACGGTCACTTAGACCACCACAGGTGCTGATTAGGCGATCAGAAAGAGTCGATTTACCATGGTCGATATGGGCGATAATTGAGAAGTTACGAATATTTTTCATTAAACGGCTAATACCTTAAAATAGTGCAAATTTATGCAGTGACAATCTGTTTATACCTAAGCCACCTAAAAAATAAGCAGGCAAGAAGCTTGGGTATACAATTACCCGGCATTCTAGCGAATTTGAGCTCAGATCACCATCTTTAAAAAACGTCCTTAAACTTCCCAAATACGCTAAGCGCATTATATATTTCGAATAAAACAAAAATAAAAATAGCCTTTCATTTAGATAAATAAGACACAACAACGAAAGACGAGCACCAAGCCACTGCGTTACACAGAAAGTACCCAAAAGGCCTTCAGCCTTGTTTTTGTTCGTGTCTTCGTGATTAACTGCTTTTGAACTTATTTAAGTCGCACCAAATCTGCCTAATTATATTTATATATACACTTGCTTTGACTTCACAAAAATCTAAATAATTTACCTTTTGGCAAGAGGTGCGTATAGCCCACAGCCACAATTTAATTAAATGAGATACTTGTAAATGGACTTACACGTAATTGAATGGCTGAGTGTGACAACACTTGGCACAGGATTGATCTATGCAATTTTTATTGCTTGCTCTAATCTAAAATGGCTGCCTTACCAACCCAATAACTATTTTGGTGCCCCCCCTGATTGGCAAAGTATTAGCTTATCCAAAAATACCCGCCTATTACTCAATATCGCCATCATAGTGATAGCAAGTCCCTTGCTATCTTTTGTATCACCGAGCTTGCCTATTTTGTCATTAATGACAGTAAACGCAGTTTATATGATGCCTTTACCGATACTTGGTATCGCTGGGATTCAGTACATTATATGAAACTGGCCGTCGAAGGTTATGCCAGTGAAGGACAAGACCGTTTTTTACTGGTCTTTTATCCGCTCTACCCGCTATTAATTCATATCATGATGTATGTCATTCCTGACGCTTTCTGGACAGGCCTCGCGGTTTCAAATATTTGTCTTATTTTGGCCTGCTTTACGCTGTTTAAAATAATGATGTTTGAATTTCATGATGAATCCCTTGCATGGAAAGCTGTTAAATACTTGCTGATTTATCCCTTCTCATTTTTTACCGCCATTGTGTATACAGAAAGCCTGTTCATGCTCATGAGTTTGAGTTGCTTCTATTTCATGCGCAAAGGTGATTTTGGGTGGCAGGAATTTATGGACTGCTTACCGCGCTCACGCGGAATCATGCTGTGCTGCTATTGGCGCCAATGCTTTACGAAATAGTACATCAAGCACAAGGAGTTACACTGCCCTCCTTTAAAGAGAAGTTACGTTATTGGGGGGAGCGCATAAGCGCATTAATACTGATTCCCATGGCTATCGTTTTTTATCTGATACTTAATAAATGGGTGAGTGGGGATTGGTTTCGCTTCCTTGATTATCAACAGGAGAATTGGGGTAACAGCTTCAGCTATTTTGCCACTAATATCGCCAATATTGTAGAGCGTGTTTATAGCTGGGAAATAAGACTCGCTATCGGCACATGGTTACCAACAGCAGTAATATTTTTTGTAGCCCTTGCCATTATTCTCTATAGCATCAATCGCTTACCTATCTCCTATACCGCTTACAGCTTTGCATACTTATTAATTTCCTATTCGCCATCATGGCTATTAAGTGCACCACGTTACATGCTCGCCCTTTTCCCATTATTTATGGGACTTGCATTACTGAGTCAACGTTACAAAAGATTTGAGAAAGTATTAGATATCTCGCTGGTATTATTACTGGCACTTTATTCTATCTTTTTCTTTCAGTCGATTGTGTTTTAACAAGGCAGTTATAATTGTCGATTAGGCAGAGAGTTTGAATCAAAGTGAGTGATGGGTTGGGGCTAGATGAAGCCTTAAATAGGCGTTTTTCACCTCATCTTATTCATACTTTCCTGGGCATCTTTCGTTTCACAACCTAGTAAAATCGTGGGATTAATTGATATCGATATCTCGTCGCTAAATAAGCAAACAGGGGATAGAACCAAATTAAATGATTGGCATGCACTTCTTTAAACGTCACACCGATAACGATAAGCAATAACGTAAAATGTAAAATGTAAAATGTAAAATGTAATATTAACCTGTCTATATCGTGACCCCCACGGCAAGCGCATTATAATTGAAAATGCTTTTAGCACTCCAAAATACGTATTGCTATAGCGTTGATCCCTATTATTTCAATAAAAAACTATCACGAAGCCACTTCGTTACACAGAGAACACGAAGAAACCAAGAGCAAAAATTCAATTTGATCTTTAACCTTCTTTTTCTTCGTGCCTTCGTGGTTAATTTCTTTTGAATTTATTTAAATTGTTTAATCGCATTTATAATGCGCTTGCCCTGTCGTTCCCCCTGACAAGGGGTTAATTATATTATTCACTGTCATTAAAAAATTCCATTTTTCACGTGTTAAAAGTCCATTTAGCATTAAATAATGATGTTTTCGCTGTACCTTGTTTTTTAAATTAATCTTGTTTTTTACAATTCACCTTAAAGCAGTAGCCGTTATTTAAAGGCCCAAAATTTATTTAATAAGAAGATAAGCACAGGGGTAACAAAGGTAAGCAGTGCTAGGTAGTAATAATGATGAAGTTGTAAAAACTCCAAAATAAGAAATGACCAAAATAGGTTAACCGCAAACCCTAACAGCGCCGTTTTAAGAAACTTAAAAAAAGCACTGCGTTTATCGGCAAGTTGTATTGCTTGTTCTTTAAAGGTCCAGTGAAACTGGCCTAAATAAGACACTAAAAATGCAATACAAAAACCTAATATATTCACGATTAAATGGTGTAACTGCAGCAGTTCAAAACTAATGTTGAAAATAATGGCATGGGTTAACGTCGCGCCCACACCAACAATTGCAAATGAGACTAACTGCTGAAAAAGTGTATTATTGGCTAACTCCCTAATCACTCTCACGCTGCCTGACTCGACCGTCTTTCATTCTTTCTTCGTTCTGTGTCGTTTGTCTCAGAATTTATATCATCGTCACCGTAATAACCTTCGATAATATACAAAGGCCTATTTTTAACTTCTTCAAAAATGCGTCCAATATACTCACCCAGCACACCAATACCAATTAGGTTTAGGCTACTAAAAAATAGAATAAGGGTAATTAAAGAAGCATAACCTGGGACATCAACACCCAAAATCAGTGTTTTCACTATGATAAAAGCCAGGTAGGTTAATGATGCAAGGCCCACACCTATTCCTGCATAGGTCCAAATACGCAATGGCGCGGTTGAGAATGAAAAAATGCCATCCAGCGCAAAATTCCATAACTTCCAATAGTTCCATTTTGTGGTGCCCGCAACACGTGCAGGGCGGCTGTAATAAACGTAATCTTTACTGAAACCAGGAAAGGCAAACAGGCCTTTCATAAAGCGGGATTTTTCAGGCATCTTTTGTAATACGTCAACCACTTTACGGTCAATCAAACGATAATCACCGGCATTTTGTGGCATATCGACTTTACTCATGCGCCCGATCACTTTATAAAATGCAGTTGCGGTTTTACGCTTAACAAGGCCATCATCACTGCGATCTTTACGTACGGCAATCACAGAATCAGCCCCTTCTCGCCATTTTTTGACCATCTCAGGAATTAACTCAGGAGGATCTTGAAGATCCACATCCATCGGAATAACCGCTTGCCCTTTGGCATAATCAAGACCCGCGGTTAACGCAGTGTCTTTACCAAAGTTACGAGAAAGGTTAACCAGTTTAATGTGCGAGGTGGGATCAGCAACCCGCGCTTGAATAAGCTCTAAGGTGCGATCGGTACTGCCATCATTTACAAAGACTATTTCGTAAGAGTTAACCGATTTTTCTATAAAAGGTATAACCGCATTAAGGAAGAGATCAATACTCTCCTCCTCGTTTAATACACACACGACTATGCTTAATTCTGGGTTGATAATCATAATAACGTCTACTCCTTTAGTTGTTATTGGCTAATATCAGCTTGGTTTTTAAATAATATTTTACGCGTCCAAATTCCTTTTGCGGCTTGCTGCTGCGGGCTAAAACGCTGCCAAGTGTAATCATCTTTAATTTGTTGATGAATTAACTCAAAAGCCCCAACATCCTGATGGCGCTCTAAGATAACATAATTGACTTTATTTACTTGTAACCAGTCCGCAGAATTGGCTAATTTACCTTCATAAAAACGGCGAATATCATTGGTTGTATTCCAGACCTGTGGCACATCACCATGCCATGTACGAAGGTGCGACGGCCAACCCAGTAAGATCGCTTTATTATTAAATAACGCATAAATACTGGAATTCATGTAAGCATTATCAGGCACGTTTTCTAATAAAATACCAAAGGGCTGTGCTTGTAAATAATTAAACATATCACGATGACTGCCATCGCTCGTATACCAAGCATGCCCTTCAAGTTGACCCATTGCACTTTTGGTTGAATAAACCCAATGACGCGCAACATCGTAAGCATAAGCATTAACTAATAATAGAATCACCACCGTTGACCAACGGATCCACATTTTACTTGAACCCAAGCAAACGGCGCCTAATGAAACGATGCCACCGACGTAAATCCAGCCCCACCATTTCATCACAGTATTAGTGCGTAAGTATTTACCTTCCGTTGGATCGTCAATGTAAATCATCTCAGAAACCAGCAACATAAAGGCAAAAGTGAGTGCAATCGTGATGCTCCACTTACGATATTTAGGCTCAAATAAACCCATCACAATTAACAGTAATAACGGCCATAACAGCACCAAGAATCGTGAAATAGGGGTATGGTCAAGCCCTGTGACTAATTTTACAGGGGTGCTTAATGAGCCATTGGAAAAATCGGTAAAGAAAGGATAAATAAGCATGCCAGCCAATAACGATAGACAACCCAACCCATCAATAACAAACCTTGCAGTGGAAAGGTCCAGGTATTAGTAATCAACATCACAGGCACACTAAAACCAACGATTGCCTGAAGTAATTTAACTTTCAAACCCGACTCAATCGACGCTAATAATGCCAATGTAAATAGCAATAAAAAGAAACCGCCTAATGGGGGGTGATAATCACCGACAAAGAATTGGTAACCAAAATTCTCCATCGGTAATTCGCGAGCTTCCCAGCCTTTTTTAGGCAAGGTTTCAGGCAGAGTACCAGGAAAAATAGTGCGCGATAATGACGTCGCATTGTGTACGTCATCTAAGGTGACATCTTCTCGAGAACCCACAAAACGCGCGCTATAAATAAGCATTTTAAAGGCATCGTGGGCTTGTCTTTGTTGATAACGCGTTTGCTCTTGTGCGCTGTCATCTTTAGCGGGCTCAACACCATTAAAGGCTAAATGCGCCAAAGGCGAGATACCTGTTCCGCCAAAGACCATCGTGGCAACAAGCAATATTTTAAGCGCGCGGCTTTTGATGAATTTACTGGCGAGTGACCAAGCAAGTGTAATGGTCAGCGAGGTAATAAGTGCAAAAGCGACGTTGTAAGTGGTGCCCGGATCAAAGCTTAAAATACGCCCAACTAATGCTGCTGCATAATGTTGGAATGCATAATAGAAATCAAAGGCGTGTGGCGGGTTCCAGTTATCAATCGGTGGCAAGGTATTACCCGGTAAATAGTTACTGATAAAATACAGATCAGTAATACGTTCCGATGATGGGTAAATAGTAGGGAAACTAAAGCGCCAAGCAAAACAGTAAAAGAAAGCTAAGCCAAATATGACTTCAGCACGCCAAAACTGCGACTCATCTTTTTTGCCTTTGTTTTTATAAACGAGGTAAGCCGCAATACAACTGGTAAAAGGCCAAACCCAATTCAAGGTGCCTAAACCAACAAAGTGCTCAATAAAAAATAACACTAGGCACAATACAATAATGCCTGTTGAGCGCGATAAATGATTATCGGGTAAAAAACGATGTGTTGCTAATGTCAGTCCTGCGATGTTTAACCACAATAAACCTAGCGTCAGTACTAAATAGATAGTTTGCATAATTATTCCTTAATACCTAACGTTATGTTTTTGCATTTCAGGATCTTTCAAAACCCATAACCCATATTCATCATGGCCATATTTCTGAATGGTAACCCAATGATATTGCGAGTGAATACGAGAATGAATACGCTGACGAGTACTTTTGTCAGTGGCACGATGGGTATCATCTTTTGACCAGACAATATAAGTCACCCGATTTTGTAATAACCACTCAAGACTGTTATCTAGTTGCCCCTGATAAAATGCTCTTGCATCACTGCCACGCTGATTGATAAACGCTGGGTGTCCTCGCCATTGTGATTCATGGGAATGCCAGCCAACCAATGATGATTTATTACTAAATAATGCAAAGGTCGATGTTTTTCCGTAAGCAGCTTTATCCATACCTTCTAATACAACCCCATAAGGTGCTGAGATTAGATATTCTAAGGTCTGTTTTTTGACTTGATCTTGAGTGAGGGAATAATCCCCTTTGAGCTTGCCGCGTGAAGGTTTGTCGGTTTTATTAAAATAATAAGCCAGCTCAAGCGCATAACTTGAAAGTGCCAGAAGTACCATGATATTGATTGCTCTGATAACACGACTTTTACTGGCCATTAATAAAGTGGAAAGCGAGACAACTACTGCAACTTGTAACCATGACCACCATTTAAGCGTGGTATTAAAACGCTCATACAAATCGCCCATCGGATCATCTACAAAGAACAATTCAGAAGCGATTAAGAACACTGAGAACGTCGCCACAAACAGCCAAATAAGCGGTTGTTTTTTACCCAAGTAAAGCCCAATAGACAGTAACAATAGCTGTGGCCAAAGTAGCAATAAACCAGACAGCATAGGAGTGTGATTTTCGCTGCTGACCCACTTAATTGATAACGCTAATGCACTACGCGTAAATTCATTTAAAAATGGCACCATTAAAAATAACGGAATCAAACCACCTAAAATAACCGCTTTCCAATGAACACTCTTTTTACTGATTAAGCGATAGGCTATCCAAGCAAAGACTAACATCGCTTGTAACGGTAAAACCCAGGTATTAGTTATCCACATCAACGGTCCGGTTGACACCAAAATAGCTTGGTAAGCCGCTTTTGTCGGAGGGGCGTTTGCGTTAACGGGGTGCGCGCGAGGTTGCTCAATCAATAAAATAGCAGTAATGGCAATTAGCACTAATAAGAAGCCACCAAGAGGCGGATGAAAATCCCCCTGCATGGTTAAATAACCAATGGTCTCAATAGGCAGGTCAGGGTTTTGTTGTGCTTTTACCCCCTCTTCAACGCCCATTAATGCTTTACCAAAATCCGTATTGACGTTTTTATCGTACATGCCAATAAAACGCACGCTTGACCATAAACGACTCATAGACTCAAAACTTTGCCCACTGGCCTCTGTTGCATTGGCTTGATACATAAAAGGCACAAAGGCACTAATACCTGTACCGCCCATTACAATCGAGGTGACTAATAAAATACGAGGTAAATATTTTGTCGTTGCTAATGAAGCAATATTCCATACCAGACTCACCATAAAGGCGAGTAATACCGCAAAAGCAACGTTATAGGTCATACCAATAGGCAGTGCTAACCAACGGCCAAGTAACGCGCCACAATAATGTTGGAATGCGTAATAATAGTTAAAGGTATAAGGAGGGAGCCAGTTATCAACCGCAGGTAATGTTTGACCACTATAATAGTTACTCAAAAAGGCGAGGTCAGTAAGATCTTCCGATTGTCCGTTTATATCGGGAAACGCCAAAGCAAACCATAAATAAGGCCGATAAAGAAAACTAATTCTGCACCGCTATATTGCTTTAATAGTGTTGTTTTGTTTTTTGAAATAATAAATAGTGAGGCGATGGTGGTAATAGGCCATAACCAATTAAGGTTACCTAAACCAACAAAGTGTTCGATAAAAAATAGCGACAAGCAAATAAACAGTAATCCACTTACTTTTGCCAGTGCATAGTTATTGACCCAACGTGTTGCCACTAGAGCTAACGCTGAAAAATTAATGGCAATAATCAGTACCATTAAAAAGATGAAAATTAGGTGCATAATACACTCCTTGTATTAGCAACACTCATATTAGCAAACAAGAACTACGCTAAGTTCCTGTTTTTTTTAATATAAACGCCTTATTTGCAAGATTAAAAGTTGAGGCACTATAACAAAATTTATCTGATCGAGATAAAAATTTACAGAGCAAGGTTAGATTCTTTGAGTGATTTAACATATCACCCCTACGAAACGGTCATTTCGTCTACCAATAAAGAGATATGAATAAAAAAACATCTGCCATTGCTTATACTTTAAGCGTGTCCTATTTCACAAAAAGGGACTGTTGGTAGGTTACCTAAATCTCATTTTGTTAAAGAAATTAACGTAATCACTGAAATTAGCTTACAATACGTTTGCTTTTTTAGGGATGATTAATAGAGTAGGCAAATTGGCCAATAAGCTGATTTTGTTAACTACTGGGGCACTCTAAAAAGGTCGATTTAGTAATTCTTTATTTATTCCTATTTACCTTTGAGGTTATTTTATTATGAAGTCAAACACTTCAATCTTGCTTTCTATCGCGGTTGCGATTTTAGGTTACATCATTATTGCTGTTGCAGGCTTAGCACTTCCAGTTGAAGTTTCATTTGCAATTGGCGCTATCGCTACAGGTCTCGCGATCCAATTCATCAAAACAGGCAAATCTACAAGCTCAACGAGCAGTAGTGCACCTGAAGGTGATTTTGCGACAACAACGCTTTACGTTGGTAACTTACCTTACCGTGCAAATGAGATGGCAATACGCACTCTTTTTGCAGAACAAGGAAAAGTACTTTCAGTGCGTTTAATGAAAGACAAACATACGGGAAAACGCCGTGGTTTTGGTTTTGTTGAAATGCCAGAGAAAGACGCAGAAAAAGCGATTATCGTATTAAATGAGAAAGAGTTTCAAGACCGCTCATTAAAAGTACGCGAAGCAAATGAACGCGCTCCACGTTCTGAGCAACAAGATGCTGAAATTTAACCTTTAACTTTTGAAAGGTTATAAGGTTAAATGATAAACGCCCTACTGGGCGTTTTTTTATGCCTAAAATATAATATATCTCGGATACGCCAATCTACATATGAATTCTACAACGTATATACTCGTTACCAATCAAGGTGCTTTGTTCAGTCGCTAGCTCGCTTCTTATCGAACTATGGCAAGGCAAGACGCAACATGATGACCTTTCGAGCAATTAACTGCGTTAATTCTCTATCGGTAGAATGAAATAAAATACTTTCATTCTTTAATGGCTAGCCCTTATCAAATGTTGCAACGCAGAATTTGTTTCCGAGCTAGCGACCCGTAGGGCAAGCGATGAGGCAAACACCTTCGTTGTTAGGAAGTATTGATTGAACCAGTTAGACCTTCAACTTCCTGCCTAAAATCTGTTCACCTCATCACTTGCTGAACTTTGCAACTTGAATGGTGACGGGTATAATTATATCAATTCCACTAACTAACTGATCAATCTTACTGGTTAAAAGAAGCTATTTCCGCGTTGCAAGTTTTGTAAAGGGAACAACCATTAATCATTAATCATTAAATTAATGGAATTGGTATTATAATAATTTTTTAGTGAATAGAGGTTATTGATGAAATAATTTCAATGTAAGCTAGTAGGTAGATTAAGCGTAACAAACATATATTATATCAACGCATGCAAGTCAGTTGAAATGTGATAATGAGCCACTCGCTATTTATTTAAACATCTGATAAACAACGCCAAATTGTAGCAACAAGCAAATTACTCTAGAGTAAAATCACGTAGGCATTGCTCTATGTGATTAAATCAATTGACTGCCCATCGTTTTATACCCTTATAAATACTAGCGAACAATTAGTTTACAACCTTACCCTTCAATCTCATTTTATCTAAAATTGCACTAAACTAAACGGTAATCACTTGTGCTTTTACAAAGGTATTCTTATGCATATTGATAGCAGTATTCTGGTGTTAATGTTTGTCATACTATCGTTGTTATTAGGTGCAATAGTAAAGTCGTTGCCTAAAATACTCACCTCTCCTTATAGCGTTGTGTTGCTTTTAATCGGTCTTGCTTTTGGTTTATATAATCGTAGCTTTCACATCACAGAAAACATCCCTGCTTTACAATATGCGTTAACGCAACTCGCAGCTATCGATCCTCACCTTATTTTATTGCTGTTTTTACCTACGCTTATTTTTGAATCTGCGTTTGCAATGGAAACCCACCTGTTTAAACGTATGTTCAGCCAAATTGCAATTCTTGCTATCCCAGGGTTGATTTTAACCACTTGCTTAACCGCTCTATTGGCTTATTATTTTTTCCCCTGGCAATGGTCATGGACAGTTTGTTTTCTATTTGGTGCACTGATTAGCGCCACCGACCCAGTGGCAGTGGTTTCATTGTTAAAAGAGGTAAGCTCTCGTAAACGTTTAGAAACATTAATTGAGGGGGAATCTTTGCTTAATGATGGTACAGCTATTGTATTATTCACCCTATTTTATGGCATGTTGAGCCTTGGCGGTAATGGCTCATTTAGCTTTATCAGTATCTCCATAAGTTTTTTTGAAGTGGTTTTACTCGGTTTATTTATTGGCGGAGCAATAGGGGCAATAATATTATTTTGGATAGGCCGTTTGTTTAATCAACCAATGATTGAAATAACACTGACCATCTCAGGTGCTTACCTTGCTTATTTCATTGCTGAAAATCTATTTCATGTTTCCGGAGTGGTTTCTGTTGTTACCCTAGCGCTATTATTAGCAAGTATCGGGCGTACCCGAATATCCCCAGAAGTCGCCGGTTTTCTTCATCATTTCTGGCAAATGATGGCACATATCGCTAATACTTTAATCTTTATATTAGTGGGTATTATTATCGCATCACGTATTCGCCTCGATGTCTTAGAATGGTGGTTCACCTTAGGTGGATTATATTTTGCTATTCAATTTATTCGTGCAATCTCTGTTTTCACCTTTATGCCTTTATTAAAAAGAATCGGCATTGGCATTAACAAAGCAAAAGCGTTGGTATTAATTTGGGGCGGATTACGTGGTGCCGTTTCGTTAGCTTTAGCATTAATCATTGCCCAAGATAATATGATTAATAAAGAGGTCGGAGATCAGATCCTATTTCTAACTGCAGGTATTGTGGTGTTAACTATTGTGATTAACTCCAGTAGCATGACCTTACTACTAAAAATATTAGGTTTAGATAAGTTACCACCCGCTAAGCAAGCAAGTCTTGAAAAAGCACAATTAACTATTAAAAAACGTCTATTAACCACGCTACCAACGCTCAAAGAAAATGAGTTTTTACAACGTGCAAATTGGCCAAAATTAGATAAAGAGCTTGTTTCTTTTAGAGATAATACAGGTAATAAAAAAACAGCGAATGAACAATCACAATCCAAAGCACTAACACAAGGAGACCAATCCATTGCCTTTAAGCGTCGCTTATTAGAGATAGAGCGACAATTTTATTGGTCGAAATTCAAACAAGGCTCACTAACGGGCCTTGCCACAAAACAATTGGTGAGCGCAGTTGAAACAGCCCTTGATGGCACACCACAAATGTCACCTCGCCAGAGCTTGTTTGACTTTTGGAAGACGCCAGCTTATTTGCGACTATTTAACCATATTCCATGCCTAAACCGCGTTATTGTATACCTTTCTTTTGAACGCTTAGCACTCAGTTATGATACGGCTCGTGGATTTGTGCAAGCACAACAGGAGATACAAAAACACTTACAGGTACTCTCTCCTTCAGCAACTGAAACAGATCTAGTTGGACAGGAAATCGAAAATAACAAAAACCAAACTCGTTTACACATCAAACAACTACGTGACAATTTCCCAGACCTTTCCTACAGCTTAGAAACCCATAGTGCACACAGATTAATGCTTAACTTGGAACGCGTTTATTTGGCAGAACTAATTGATGAGGGGGTATTAGATGTAAGCGAAGCGGATAAATTAATGCAGGAGATAGAGTACAAGCTAGCTCATCTGCATCAACAGCCACATCGTGTAAGCATTAATGAGATAAATAATCAGATAAAATCAATACCCTGGGCAAAAGGGATAAAAACAAGTAGCTTAACCGCCCTTGCCAAACTGGCTAAACGGCAAATTTATAACGATGGAGAGCTTATATTTAGACAAAATAACGTGGCAACAAGCGTTGCTCTTTTGCTACATGGGCATGTTGAATTAACCTCTATCTCACAAGGGCTAGTTATCAACAGTGGTGAACTCTTAGGGTTATATGCATTTTTAAGTGGTCGTCACCCATGTAGCGCTAAAGCACTCACTCCAGTGGAACTTATTTGGTTTGACATTCAAAAATTACAAAAAATAATTGCTAAAGATAAGCACCTAGGGGAACTGTTCGCTCAAAAAATTGAGCAAGAGGCAGAGTACAAATAACCTCTACCTCTCTGAACAGAAAGTGTTTGTTTTGCTAAATAAATTAAAAATGCAAACTCTCTTGCGGTATCTTCAAAGAGCTTGAAGCGCCCTGATTTTCCGCCGTGTCCTGATTCCATATCGGTGTATAAAAGTAGTTGATTATCATCGGTTTTCAGCTCACGTAACTTAGCAACCCACTTAGCAACCTCCCTGTATTGTACTTGTGAATCATGCAATGCTGTGGTCACTAAAATATTAGAGCGAATGAAAAACTTATTTTGGAAGTGATCAATGCTGTATTCATGATCTCGCTGACGTGCTAAAAAAGGCACATAATCTTCTGGGCAAAAGTTATATGCAGTTTGTTACACTAATGCACAAAATCATTGTGCCTCGTTCTATCATTCGAGCTGAGACAGCTAAATAAGGTATAAAAAATCCTAAATATGAAAGCACTCATTAATACAATTAACACTTTAGAAACGGGCAATAACCCACTCCCCTTTTCTATCTACTCTTCAACTAAAGAGCAGAATTTATTAAATGTTCCCGTCATCAAACCTTTATTAATTGCCATACTCAGTGGTGATAAACAGCTGGGTGAAGATACAGATATCACTTGTACAGCAGGCGAATTTGTATTTTTATCCAACACAGCTTCGGTCAACATGCGCAACATTCCTAAACAAAATTCCTACCATGCTTTATTAATCGAATTCGATTACCAAGACTTTGAAAATTTACAAATTAATAGCGCTAATGAAGCGACACTTTGTATTGGTGATATCACCGAAACGCTGGCCAAGTGCTTAGAGCAATTTGTCGAATGGTCTGCTTGGGCACCCGTCGAATTATGGCCTTTACGCAGAAAAGAGATCCTGCAATTACTCTGTCATATGGGTCATAAAGAAATTTTATCAATGGCCACAGATACTAACCTTGCACATCAAGTTCACGCTTTTTTCAGTGACCAATTGGCGCATTCTGGCACACTCTCCTCAGAGTATATTTGTCATCAACTGGCGATGAGCGAATCAACATTACGGCGCAAGCTAAAATCACAAAACACCACAGCGCAAGAGATAAAAGATCAAGCCAGATTGGGTCTTGGCTTACACCTTTTACAATCAACGCATGATGCCATTGGCCTGATTGCTGACCAATGTGGATATCAGTCTCAATCGCGTTTCACAGAGCGCTTTAAAGCTTTATTTGGATTAACTCCCTCTGAGCTTAGAAAAACAAAATTGACGGATTAGGGCGAAAAGATGAACGCTTAGGCGCTAAACACAAAGAATAGAAAGGGTAAAATAGTCACTCAATTAACCAAGCAAGCCACCATTAATAGGGATTATTATGCGCCAATCATTGAAAATACTTTCTGCTTTATCACTTAGCCTTTCTGTTTCAGCCTTTGCTGGGTCTTTAACCCTTTCTAGCCAAGATATTAGCCAAGGTGAACTCATGGATAAAAACCAAGAGTTTGTAGGTTTTGGCTGCTCAGGTGGTAATTTATCACCGCAGCTAACATGGGAAAATGCACCTAAAAACACTAAAAGCTTTGCTATCACAGCTTATGATCACGATGCGCCAACAGGCAGTGGTTGGTGGCACTGGCAAGTTGTAAATATTCCCTCTAACGTCAGTACGTTAGGAAGTAATGCAGGCAGTACAACAGAAAATTTATTACCCGCTGGTAGTGTGCAAATTCAGAATGATTATGGAAGCAGAGGTTTTGGCGGTGCTTGCCCACCAGCAGGACACGGAGTACATCATTATCAATTTACTATTCATGCACTTTCCGTTGAAAAACTTGAGCTACCCGATAATGCTTCGGGTGCATTAGCCGGTTATATGATCAATGCAAACAGCATTGAATCAAGCACCATTGAATCTCTCTACAAACGGGATTAAATATTAGCGTCGATTAAATTTTTCCTCGCCTATAAAAAAGTAGGGGCAATATAAATACTATTTATATTGCCCCTACTTTAATCAACAACTTAACCTCTATGTTAAGACTACTTTGCTAAATCAATCAAAAATGCAAACTCTCTTGCGGTATCTTCAAAGTGCTTGAAGCGCCCTGATTTTCCGCCGTGCCCTGATTCCATATCCGTGTATAAAAGCAGTTGATTATCATCGGTTTTCAGCTCACGTAACTTAGCAACCCACTTAGCAGGCTCCCAGTATTGTACTTGTGAGTCATGCAAACCAGTAGTCACTAAAATATTCGGATAAGCCTGTTCTATCACTTGATCGTAAGGGCTATAAGCAAGCATGTAATCATAATAAACTTTGTCATTTGGATTACCCCACTCGTCATATTCGCCAGTGGTCAGTGGAATAGACTCATCAAGCATAGTTGAGACAACATCAACAAACGGTACTGCTGCAATTATCCCTTTATAAAGCTCAGGCGCTTGGTTCATCACCGCGCCCACTAATAATCCACCCGCGCTGCCACCCATCGCAAACACACGTTGTTTATCGCCATAACCTTGTTCAACTAAACTTTTAGAGACATCAACAAAGTCGTTAAATGTATTTTGTTTCTGTAGTAGCTTACCTGTTTCATACCATTCGCGACCAAGCTCTTCACCACCACGAACATGGGCAACAGCATACACAAAACCACGATCTAACAGGCTTAAATTAGCGCTACTAAAACCGATATCCATACTGTGACCGTATGAGCCATACGCATAAACTAATAGCGGGTTGTTATGGTTAAAATGTTCTTTATGGTAAACCAATGACACTGGTACTTTGATACCATCACGCGCAGTCACCCAAACACGCTCACTTTGATAGCTCTGGTGATTAAACTCGCCCATCACTTCGCTCTGTTTTAATAACTCAGTTTCACCGCTATTAAGATCTAACTCATAAACCGTTGAAGGTGTTGTAAACGAGGTATATTGGTAACGGAATTTATTGGTATTTGCATCGGGGTTGTAATGACTGAATACCGTATAAACAGGATCGTTAAAGCTTAATGTTTTTGACTCACCCGAGAGATGATTAATTTGACGAAGCTGTGGTAATCCTGCGCAACGCTCTTCAACAATTAACCATTCATTGAGCAGTTCATAACCTTCTAACAAGGTATCTTCACGTGCTTCAATAAGTGTTTCCCAAGCATCACAGTTTTCATGTGCAGGTTGGCTAGCGGTTTTCAGAGAAAAGTTTTTACCGCTAATATTAGTGCGAATGAAAAACTTATCTTGGAAGTGATCAATGCTGTATTCATGATCTCGCTGACGTGCTAAAAAAGGCACAAAATTTTCTGTTGGGGTATTGGCATCCAATAACAAACACTCAGATGTTTGTGTACTATCGATGCAAATAACTAAATAACCTTCTGAGCGTGTTTTGTAGATATTGACATAAAACGTATCGTCTTTTTCTTCATAAACAAGCACATCATTTTTAAGATCATCACCTAACTGGTGACGATAAACGCGGTAAGGTAAAAGTGTTTCAGGATGCTTTTTAACATAAAAAACAGTTTTATTATCATTTGCCCAAACAACAGCAGAAACGTCTTCAATCACATCATCTAAGTGCTCACCCGTTTGTAAGTCTTTAAAACGTAATGTGTACTGACGGCGACTCACGGTATCTTCAGAATAAGCCATCAACATCGAATTGGGTGATAATGTAAGATCGCCTAGATCGTAAAATTCATGCCCATCTGCACGTTCATTACAATCTAAAAAAATATCTTCAGCGGCATCTTCATAACCTGCGGCAGTGCCTTTATAACGACAAAAAACCGTATAATCATCACCCTCATCAAAACGAGAAACGTACCAAAAACCTTTTTTAAAATACGGAACAGATTCAAGTTCAGGTTCTTGTCGCGCAACCATCTCGTCATAAAGCTCAGTTTGCATTGCTTCCAGCGGTAACATTTGCGCTTGGGTATAATCATTTTCTTGATTAAGGTAGTTAATCACCTCTGAATCTTCACGATTATCATCACGTAACCAAAAATAATCATCGTGACGTTGATGATTATGAATCTCATGCACATAAGGTTTTTTAGTAGCAATTGGGGCGATATTATTGGTCATGTTAAAGGCTCGTTGGAAATAGAACCTGCATCATAACATGACTAGTGATAGCCGTTATCATCCAAATATCAGTCTGTATCTTGAAGGCAATGGGTAAATAAAAAGAAGTGAGGAAACTGATTGTCTAACAGGTTAAAGTATCTTCTTGGTAACGACAGCAGGATCATAAGTTTGATACTTACCACCCCCTTTTTCCTTGGCTTGATACATCGCATCATCGGCCTCTTTTAATATATCTACCCAAGCGAAGTGTTTTGTTCGAGAGAAGCTAATACCAATACTCATGCCAACATCACAACTTTTTCCGTCTATATCAATGACATTATCGGTGATGCTTAATAGGCTTAATGCCATTGCTTCAACAACACTTTTAGACTGACAAATAATAGTAAACTCATCCCCCCCTAATCGCGCAATAAAGTCCGACTCACTACAAACCAGGGTCATTTTTTCAGTCAGCCTGATAAGCAGTTTGTCACCAATGTCATGGCCATAACTGTCGTTAATCGCTTTAAATCGGTCAATATCAATCAACAAAGCACAAAAACTTGTCTTCTTCTTTTGTAACGCGGTAATTTTTTCTTTTAAAGCACTTCGATTTGCAAGGCGGGTAAGCGGATCATGATAAGCAAGGTAAGTCATCTGTCGCCTCTCACGAATGATGATCAACAAAAATATCGTGCCACTGAAAGTAAGCCCAAACAACCCCATTATCATGATTTTATTAACACGTACCAACTCAAAATCGTGTTGATGGGTCTCTTGTGAATAACCCTGAAATTCAAAATTCAACAACTCTACAATATAGTTATGCGCTTCTCGCGTATTATGTAGCGCCACCGTTAATAGTTCGCCACTGAGCTTAACTTTTGTAGGATCAGTCATTTTGAAGCGCGTGAAATAATTGTTTAATTTACTCGCCCGCCACCCATCACTCATAAAATATGCATTTTTAGACCCCTTAAGTAGGACATCATAGGCAGACCAAGTAAGGTCGTAATAAGTTAATAATTCATCCGCGACCTCATCACCTCGTTGATATTGCATCATAATACTTAAGTAGGATTGTTGCAGAATAACCAGCTGTACTAATGCTCTACCTGATGCCCGCTCATTCCACAATAAAAGATCATGGCTTTTATTTAACAAACTGAGACTTGCACCTGCACTTATCGTGAACAACAAAACAATCAAAAAGAGGAAGTAGGCTTTTTTATAACGCATCATCATTACTTTTTTCTTCAACATTAATTTTAACCAACTGCCAAACCATAAAATCATGGTAGACAGCGGCATCCAACTCGGCGTAATCATCCATCGGTAAAATCACCCAAATTGGTCCTTTGGTCCTTATCGTTAATTTTTTTCTATCAACTGATAGCGCTAAAATAGGTTTGTATTTTTTAATGCGATTGAAATTAAAGTCGATTTGATAACGGTCTAATGCATACATGGTTAGCCATTGACCACTTACATTAGCAAGCGCAAGTACATCCTCAAGGTAGGGCCCTGAATAAGTGTGGGTTTTATTTGTCCAAGGTATATTCGTTCGTATTTCATGTTGTGGCAACTGCAATAATTGTGACAATGTATATTGCTCATTCACCCCCTGAGAAACAGAATTAATATTCAATAGTTTTTTTTCCGATGCGAAGCTTAAAAAAGGTAGGCATAAAAGTAGTAATAAACAGGTCTTTTTTAGTGTGTTTTTTATTAACATAACTCATTCTCCAAATAACCCTACTAACTATGGTACTGATTGGAAAATAGTAAAGATCCCACCTCTAATAATGACAAAGTATTTATTACCTTGAAATGCTACTATGCCGTTTTTATAGGAGAAAAATATGGACTGTCGTTTAGGTTGTGGTGCTTGCTGTATCGCGCCCAGTATTTCATCATCAATCCCAGGCATGGAAAACGGCAAGAAGGCAGGAGAGCGTTGCATTCAGCTCAATGACGATAACCTTTGCAAGCTATTTGAAAAACCAGAACGTCCGCAGGTGTGTTTAGATTTTAAGGCCTGTGAATGGGTTTGTTCTGATAACAATGAAACGGCGTTTATCACACTGACAGAGCTTGAATTCTCGACACAATAGCCATCATATTTAGTGACATTTATTAAGCCACACGCCAGAAAATCACCGTTAATAAAGTAGAAATACAGCGTGTATTTTTATCCTTTACCTCCAACTGGGTCGACTTTTATTTTTATCGGCGATGCTATGCCTACAGCGAATGGGTCAATATGCGTCGTAGAGATAAAATACAATTTTCCCTCTACTTTAATAGAGGCGCGCAAACTGTAACGATGACTGTTTTTTATTTGCTTGCTCGGAAAAGCAATCTGTAATGCATAAGGAGGCCCGCTTTTTATCTCCCTTGTTGCACTGCTAATTAACTCTGAAGCGACATCCATTTTAGAGACATCCTCTAAACGCACTTCCAGTTTTGCACCTTCAGGTAATCTAATTTTTTGATTATAAAAAACTTCCGTTTCTAATAGACTCAATGCATCATCCTTTGCACCTGCCACAGTCGTTTGATCGTTACAGGCACTTACAAAAACACTGCTCATAATGACCAAAAAGAAAGGGGTAAGTTTTTTATTTATCATGCACACCTCAATATAATTATTCTAATAAATTAGAGATCCATTTTTTTAAATAGTTCAATTTCAACTAAAAAAACGTTACTCTCTTTGCATAAACTTATGAGGTATCACACACATTGCGCACTAACTTAATTACTCCTAATGGTTTTAAAAAGCTCAAAACAGAGCTGAATTATTTATGGCAAGAATACCGTCCAGAAATAACCGAGAAAGTCGCATGGGCAGCGAGCTTAGGTGATCGGTCGGATAATGCAGATTACAAAGAAAATAAACGTTTATTGCGCCAGATAGATTCTCGCATTCGATTTTTAAATAAACGCTTAGAAAAACTCACGGTAGTAGAGCCGAATAAACAACAGGCAGGTAAAGTTTTTTTTGGTGCATGGGTTGATATAGAAAATGAAGATGGCGAGACAAAGCGCTTTAAAATTGTAGGCCCTGATGAAATATATCAACGCGGTGAAATTGAACAACGTAAAGATTACATTTCCATCGACAGCCCAATGGCACGTGCACTGCTAAAAAAAGAGCCCGATGATGAAGCGATTGTTAATACACCAAGCGGTAATATCACTTGGTATATTAACAAAATTGAATATGAATTTTCTTAACTGAATATTAGCTATCTAGTAAATCGTAGTCCTCACCCAATAACTCTCTTAAACTATTTCGCTCTTTTATATCTTCGATATGACGGCGAACTTTGCCTTTCTCTGCAGCGCTAATCTCCTTTTTAGCTTGTACCTCAATATGATCATCCATATGATTAGCAAGCCAATCACTGATTTCTTTCACTGATGCATCATTTGATAAATGCACATTATTACGACTTCCCATACCATGCTCCTGTTAGGTTAACTGCCTATAACTGCCTGCATCTAAATATCTGCATAACTTATTTGTAGCCTGTTATTTATGAAATTAGTAATGCCTAGATCACCTTTAATTTAACTTGCTAATAAAGATAATAAATCATTGCTAGTTTATTGACTTAGCAAGAAAACAAGAGCCTATAACAGCATCTATAACGCATAATTGTGCCGTTATATTCCTGTTAAAAGAGCAATAAATGCGCCCTGTGAGCTACATCCCAATCACGTCTAATATCCACATTTACCCATCACTGATAAAGCCATCAGACATTTCAATATGACTATTCAGATCTACACTCAGTATAAGAACAAGTCAGCGCGAAACTAAAAAGGGGTTACATTATGTCTAAAAAAATAGTTATCTCACACCGTGGGGCTTGTGGTTATCTTCCCGAGCACAGCATGGAAGCTAAAGCGATGGCCCATGCCATGAATGCTGATTTTATCGAACAAGATGTGGTGATGACCAAGGATGATTATTTAGTGGTTTTGCACGACCATTTTTTAGATGGCGTGACTAACGTAGCGAGTGTTTTTCCGCAGCGAGCGCGCACCGATGGACGTTTTTATGTGATTGATTTTACACTTGAAGAAATACAATCACTGCATATGACAGAGGCATTTAAGACGCCAGATAAAGCCATATTCCCTGAGCGTTTCCCTCTTTGGCAGTGTGGCTTTCAAGTACACACACTTGACCAGGAAATTGAGCTGATTCAAGGGCTTAATAAAAGCCGAGGAAAAAACATTGGCATCTATCCGGAAATTAAAGCCCCGGCCTTTCATCGTTTTGAAGGCAAAGATATCTCCATGGCACTATTAAGCGTCTTGAAAAAATATGGCTACCACAGCAAAAGCCATGCTATTTTTCTGCAATGTTTTGACGCACAAGAGCTACAACGCATTAAAAATGAGTTATTTTCACAGTTTGATATGCAACTGAAATTAGTACAGCTCATCGCGGAAACTGCTTGGGGTGAAACCTGTCACTATGAAAAGGGTGAAGTAATAAATTACGATTATGACTGGATGTTTAAAAGCGGTGCAATGCAAAAAGTCAGCAGTTATGCGGATGCTATTGGCCCTTGGTTTCCTCGTATTGTTGATCCCAAATCCACAACAGACAATCTCATTTTCACTGAACTTGTCAATGAGGCACACCAGCATAACTTAGCCGTTCACCCCTTCACCTTTCGTCGTGATAAAGGCGAGATCCCATCTTATGCCAATGACTTTGAAACCTTTTTGGATATTTTTTACATCAAAGCTGATGTTGATGGCGTGTTTACCGATTTCCCTGATTTAGCAGTGGCATTTTTAAATAAATAAAAGCGTTGCTGATAGCACGTTTGTTGGTGATATTTATTTAACCTTTAGGGGAATCTGCCGATATATAGCTCATGCGAGACTCAGAGCGAATAAAGGCAGAAAAAAGGAAAAAGGAAAAAGGAAAAAGGAAAAAGGAAAAAGGAAAAATCAATGTCTGATATCTATTACAACGTTTCAAACATGCAAATAAAGCTGCCATCGTCGGCAATCAATACAGATCAAAAAGAAAGCATAACAATTGAAGAAGAATCATCAAAAAAAACAGATAAAAGCACAGATAAAAGCACAGAAAAAGATGATATTTCATTATCTATAAAAGCACAAAAAAGCTATCAAGCATCGCTGAAAGAAGCAGAAGAAAGCTTGCCCATTCCCGTTAAATTATTAAAAGCGCAGCTCGCGAGATTGCAACAACGCTTAGTTGATATCAAACAAGAGATTGATGACATAAAAGCAGATAACAGATTAAATGATGAAGATAAAAATACTCAATTGGCCATCAAACAGAATGATATCTCTAATGTAATGAGCGCAATCCAGAGTGTTAATGTAGCTTTATTAGAAGCGATGAAACCACCTCCAGAGGGTTAAGATAGAATGGCTGATACGTGGATAAACCGACAAATAATAGCTGTGGCGCTCAATAGCCACACCTATTTTGTTATACCTTGCGAACACTATTCAATAATATTCAATAATATTCAATAATATTCAGCCTTTATTACCGCCCGCTGTTAGCCCACCCACCAACCACTTCTGTGCCAATAAAAACACAATAGTAATAGGCAGGGCAGATAATACTGCAGCAGCTGCAAAGTCGCCCCATAAATAGTTTTGTGGGTAAAGATATTGCTGCATACCCACTGCTAATGTGTATTTATCAACGTCCACCAGCAAGATTGAAGCCACCGGCACTTCGGTAATAGCGGCCACAAATGAGAGAATAAAAACCACAGCCAAAATGGGCACAGACAGTGGTAACAAAATCATTCTAAAGGTTTGCCAAGGCGTAGCACCGTCAAGCGATGCGGCTTCCTCTAGAGACTTGTCAATCGTTTCAAAATACCCTTTTATGGTCCAAACATGTAATGCGATGCCACCTAGGTAAGCAAAAATTAATCCGCCATGTGTATTTAATCCTAAAAAGGGAATGTATTGCCCCACTTTATCAAACAAAGCATAGAGCGCGACTAGGGCTAATACAGCAGGGAACATTTGGAAAATAAGCATGCCCTCTAACAATACTTTTTTGCCTGCAAACTGCATACGAGCAAACGCATAGGCACAGGTGGTTGATAACGCTAAAACACAAATAGACGTGATAGCAGCAACTTTTATCGAGTTCCATAACCACAGTAAAACAGGGAATGGTGGATTAGTGACACTGCCATCTGCATGTGTGACCGCAAGGCCTAACGCGAGTTTCCAATGCTCTAAGGTAGGGTCACTTGGAATCAAGGAGCCCGATGCAAAGTTACCCTCACGGAATGAAATCGCAATCACCATTAACAGTGGGAAAAGAATCGCTGCACAAAATACCCATAAAAAGAGATGCGCAAACCAGACACGTTTTTTTTGATTTTGAGATTTAACAATCGCCATTCATTACCCCTTAAGCTTGTTGTTTTTTGGAAACACGTAGGTTTAATAACGCTAACGCACCCACGACGATAAAGATTAATGTTGCAATTGCACTCGCTAAACCAAAGTCTTGACCACCGCCACCTTCAAAGGCGATACGGTAGGTATAACTCACTAACAAGTCGGTATGCCCTGCCGGTGTTGATGAACCGATAATATCGGGCGCACCGTTGGTTAATAATTGAATCAAAACAAAGTTATTAAAGTTAAAGGCAAAACTGGCAATCAATAGTGGTGTTAAAGGTTTAATCATTAACGGTAAAGTGATCTTGAAAAAGTTATCAATTGGCCCTGCTCCATCAATCGCAGATGCTTCATAAAGGTCGCTTGGAATCGATTTTAATAAACCCATGCATAAAATCATGATGTACGGATAACCTAACCAAGTATTGACGATTAAGATCATGGTTTTAGCCATGTAAGGGTCGGTAAACCAATTGATTTTAAGGTTAAACATACCTTCGAGTAGTTGATTTATTTCACCAAAACTTTGGTTAAACAAACCTTTAAATATCAAGATAGAGATAAACGCAGGCACTGCATAAGGCAAGATAAGTAACATGCGATAAACCGCCTTACCCTTTAATTCATCCCACTGCACGATAGAAGCAAGCACTAACCCGACGGCAAGTGTAAAGAGAACCGTTAAGCCGGCAAAGATAAGCGTCCAGATAAAAATCTGTATAAACGGCCCTTGAATGCCTTTATCTAAAAAGATGCGTGTAAAGTTATTCCAACCATTGCTCACCACAAAACCAGGCGAGAGTTCACGGCCTATAAACGCGCCATTTTCATCTACGGGTTGGTAATAACCAATGTCCATATTAGGTTTTAAGATTTCACCATCTAATAAGCTAACTAGGGTCACTTGGTCATCTTGTAATTCATAAAGCGCCGTACTTGCGGAGAACTCACGTAATCCACTCATCGATAACGGATGCCCTTCAGAAGAGATGATGTTTAGTTCTCCTAAGGCATTACGGTTTTTAATCACAAAACGTAATGATGCTTTCTCACCCTGCTTTTGCACATTTTTATTGGCTAGCGTAATTGTCTCATGAGTCGCTAAATCAATAACAGGTGTTGAATACTGTTCACCTTGTTTCTCAAAGTGAAGTTGAATTTTTTCGTTATCAAGTTGATATAATTCAAATTGGTAAGCGGAGTTAGGTTGCTCGTAGGTTTTAGCAAGAAACTGTGTTTGTACACGATCAAAAGTCAGCTGATTCGTGCCACTGTAATTAGTAAACGCGATACCAATGGTGTACATCAGCGGGAAAATAATAAACACCACCATAGCGGCGATGCCTGGATAAACATAACGATGAGAATAGGTATCTTCTCGTGCAAAAATAACCACACCCGATGCAACAACAACTAATGTTAACAGCGCAAAAATAGTCTCATTTTGAGCGTACATTAATACAACGGCATAACCTGCTAATAAAGAAACCAGCGCTAATACTGACCATTTAATCCAATTGGCGCGTGCACTTAATGATTGTCCAGATTCAATTGCTAGATCCATAAATACCTCTTTAAAACTTATTACTGTAAATGCTTAGGGCTAAGCCATTTAAGTTTAGATCGAGGCGAAAAAGCGCAGTTTAATGGTTTAAATTAGCATTTTTCAACGAAGAGATAAGCTTAAATGGCGACGACCTAAGTAGTTACTTCACGATACGTTCAGCAGCACCATCTAATGCATCTGAAACACTTTGACGCCCTTGCACTGCATTATTAATCGCGGTGCGCTCTGCATACCAGAACTTAGACATTTCAGCGATATTAGGCATCACTTCACCTGTTTCAGCGTTTTTCATAGTGGCTGTAATACGAGGATCTTTTTCAAGTTCTGTTTGGTAAGATTTTAATGCCACAGCACCCAGAGGTTTGTCGTTATTAACCAATGCTAAACCCTCATTCGTTAACAAGTAGTTTTCAATAAACTCTTTTGCTAACTCTTTATTAGGGCTTGCGCTGTTAATACCCGCGGTTAATACCCCAACAAAAGGTTTCGCTGATTTGCCTTTATAAGTCGGTAAAATGGCAACACCGTAGTTGATACCGCTCTTATCAATGTTTCCCCAAGACCAAGGTCCGTTGATAGTCATTGCTGTTTGACCGGTATTAAAGGCAGACTCTGCAATTGAGTAATCAACATCTGGGCTTATCTCTTTACGCTCAATCATATCCACGATAAATTGTAATGCGCCTTTTGAACCGGCATTGTTTACGCCTGTATTTTTAGGATCATAAACACCGTCTTTAAATGCAAACGCATAACCGCCATCAGCAGCAATTAATGGCCATGTGAAGAAAGGTTCTTTTAAGTTCCACATGATCGCTGATTTGTTTTCTTTTTTAAGGCGCTTATCAATCGCGCTTACTTCTTCCCACGTTGTTGGTGGTGTTGCAACAAGGTCTTTATTGTAAATAAGCGAAAGCGCTTCAACAGCAACAGGGTAACCCACAAACTTATTGTTATACGTTACTGCATCCCATGTGAAATCAACCATTTTGCCTTTTAGCGCTGCACTTGGTTTTACTTCTGCGAGTAAACCCGCTTGTGCCCATTGACCAAAACGGTCATGTGCCCAAAATACGATATCAGGACCATCACCCGTTGATGCAACTTGCTGGAATTTTTCTTCTAATTTATCAGGGTGTGCCACAATCACTTTTACACCGGTATCTGCTTCAAATTGTTTGCCCACCAGCGCTAAACCGTCATAACCTTTATCGCCGTTTATCCAAATGGTAATTTGACCTTCATCCATCTTTGCGTGAGCAACATTTGCACTGCCAAGTGCAATAAGAACTGAAACTGCAAGTGTACTGAGTGTTTTTTTCATAGTGATGACCTTAGTATTTATGATGATGACATTTAAGTTATGACATTTTATTTTGTGCCTTTAATTTACGAGACAAACAATAATTCTGAACACTATCTTGGTCATCCCCCTTGCTACTACGCCCCCCCTTCAAAACAGCCCTAAGCAACTGTAAAGAAACAAAGTAACATCAAAAACAGAGTCTCGCTGTTGCACTTTGTTACAAAATGTAAGGAGTCTATGGAGGTGATAAAGCGTACTGTGAGTAATAAAGTGAAGTAGCAGGCAAAATGGAACATGTTCACTATCAAAACATAAATAAAACATATAGATTTAATCAGGACAGGATGCCCCGATTAACTCGGCAATAACACGGATACGTTGTGAACAATATTAAATAATGCCGTTTTATTTGAGGGTTACAGATGCTAATAAAGTCAAAACTAAATTCGCCACGACTACTTAATAATGCCATCACACGCTTGCACCTACTGCAGGATTTTGAGGGCATCAAACTTGCCTTAATTAATGCCCCTGCTGGTTATGGAAAAACGAGCCTGATGTGCGAATGGGCAAAACAGCAAGAGCAAGAGCAAACAGCGTGGTTTAGCATTGATAAATTCGATAATGAGGCACAGCAATTTGCCAACTATTTTTTATTTAGCCTGGCTAATTTAGAAAGCGTTAACTGCCCTGCTAGCCTTGAAATGGTGAAGCAAAATAATGAATTAGATTTAATAACATTATTTTCTCTGTTCTTTAATGAAAGCGCAGAGTCACAAACCCCCATTAGCATTGTCCTTGATGACTTCCACCACATTACCGATAACAGTATTTTACAAGCGCTGAGCTTTTTTATTAAACATATGCCTAATAACTGGCAGATACTGATCGCAACACGTTATCCCACTCAACTGCCCGTTTCTAACTTACGTATCAAGCAACAATTGTTTGAATTAACCCTGCAAGATCTTGCCTTTAATGATCAAGAAAGCCTGCTGTTTTTTGAAAATAGCCTATCTTTTGCGTTGCCCTCAAGCGTCATTTTAGACCTCAATAAACACGTAATGGGCTGGCCAACCGCACTGCAACTCACAGCGATATTAAGTAAAAATAAAGAAAGCTTCACAGACTATGCATTACAAATCTCTAAAAATGAGCATATTTATTTATGGGATTACTTTGATGAAGAAGTCTTTGTGCATCTACCACAGGTATTACAAACGCTATTATTACGCATTGCCCCACTCAGTAAAATAAACGCACAAATGATTAATCAGCTTTGTGAAACCGATCAAGGTGATGTTTTATTAACGCAACTTCACAAACAAAGTAACCTGCTTATTAAATTACCTAAGCAAGCTAATTGGTATACCTGTAATAGCTTCTTTAAAAATTTCTTATTACACAAAAGCAAACAACAGAACATTCAACCGCTGACAGATAAAGACATCGCGGCACTGTGGCTTAAGCAGCAACAAGTCGCAGAAGCATTACCTTATGTGATTCGTAGTGCGGACCAAGATTTAATTATTTCATTGTTACAACAAGCCGGTTGGGCTTTATTTCACGATGGTCAATTTAATCATCTGCAAGGTTGTTTCAATTTAATTAAACAGGTTATTTGGTTACACCCTGAACTGGTTATTTTAAAAGCGTGGATGTTACAAAGTCACCACCAGCATTACAAAGTTGCTCCGTTAATTAGTCAGGCTGAAAAGATGTTTGCTAAGCATAAACTGGTTTTATCACAGGAGATGTTAAGTGAATTTATGGTCATTAAAGCGCAAATATCCATTAACCAAGGGCGTATCAATGACGCCTTAGCGCAAGCGAAAGAGACATTATTAAGTCTGCCAAACCCAAGTGCTCGCACCAATATTGTGGCTCAAACGATCATTGGGGAAGCCTATCACTGCTTAGGTGAACTCGACCTTGCGTACCAATATTTCCAAGAAGTCTCGTTGCTTGCTAATGAACAAGATATGTTTCAAAGTATTATTTGGTCTTTGTATCAACAGGCTGAAATATTACAAGCGCAGAGTCGCCATCAAAAAGCAGAAGATCACTTACAAAAAGCGATTGGTTTAATCAAAAAACATCATTTAGAGTCGCTGCCTTTATACGCTTTCCCATTGCACTTTAAAGTACAGCGCGCGTATCAGGCCGGTCAATTTGAACTGGCAGAGCAGCTCTGTGAACAAGCACTTGAAGTGCTCAAACCACAAGACGAGCAGTGGCTTTTATATACCTATACGTTACAAACTAAAGTCGCCCTTGAACAGGGTAAAAAAGATCAAGCTACAAAATTAATTGAAGAAATTGAACGCCTGTTACGTAACCAAAATTATCATACAGATTGGATTGCATCGGCAAATTATGCACGCCTTAAATATTGGCGAATTAATAACGATATGGCGGCCATTGAAAAATGGTTACAGCAAGCGCCACGGCCAGCAACTGCGCTCAATCATTTTGATCAATGCCATAATCGCAACCTGATTCGCGCGTATATTAAGCTAGGGAAATTCGATGAAGCGTTGCATATAGCGCAGGCTAATATGTCCGATGCGAAGCAATGTAGTTTACAAATGGAAACCAACCGTAATCTTATTTTATTAACCAGTATCGAAACAAAATTACAAAAATTTTCTAATGCAAAACTACATTTACACCAAGCGGTGGAATCCTCTCTTTATACAGGCTTAGATACCTGTTTTGTACGTGAATCAGAAAATCTAAAACCTATTTATCAAGAGTTGGCGAATGACCCTTCAATGATTGATTCCGTAAAAACAAAACTGATGAAATTACTTACTTTATCTGGCATCAACCTAAACGAAGGGCCTAACAATCCTTTTGATAGTAGCGCGGTATTAAAAATAATTAATCATACGCGCACACCTCGCTTGGTTAAAAACATCCCACTAACACCACGTGAATGGCAGGTATTAGGTTTAATTCATTCAGGTTGCCGTAATCATGAAATAGCACAAACAATGGGTGTTGCGCCAACCACTATTAAGTCGCATATCCGTAATGTTTATCAAAAATTGGGTCTTGAAGATCGTAAAGAAGCATTGCAACTTAGTGAGCAGTTAATTGCATTAATTTAATTCCTAACTACTCAGCCCCAACTAAAACGTGTTCTTTTTATACTAAAAAAGACAGTAACGGCTCAGGACTAAGCTAGTTATGCTTAGTTCAAGGCGAAAAAGTGCAGTTTAGTCGTTTAAATGAGCATTTTTTAACACGGTTATCGACAGATAACTGAAGCTTTATCTTGAACATACCTTAAATAGCGACGCCCTGAGTAGTTACTTTAATAATTCACTTTAAAAACAACAAAATGGCCTTTGTTACACTCTGTAACAAAGGCCATTTTACTTTTAAAACTGACAAAGCTAGGCTTTATGGGCAAGCCAAAGCTTTTCAGCGATTCCCCTCCGGTAAAACTATCTCTCTACTCCCCCCCTTTTAGGAGGATGATGACTTTTCTTTCTTAAGCCAAGATAACCCTCATTGAAATCTAGTTTACAGATGAGAGGCGAAACAGATGGCGAGTGTCGTATTAAAGAAAGTAACTAAAGCATTTGGTAATGTGGTGATACAAAAAGATATCGATTTAGAGATCATTGATGGTGAGTTTATCGCTTTTGTTGGTCCTTCTGGCTGTGGTAAAACGACTCTTTTACGCATGATAGCCGGGCTTGAAGATGTCACTTCGGGTGACCTTTATATTGATAATAAACGTGTCAACGATGTACCGCCTTCTGAACGCTCAATTAGTATGGTATTCCAATCATACGCGCTGTATCCGCACCTTAATTTAAAAGACAACATGACTTTTGGATTACGTCTGAAAAAGACAGACCCAAAAGAGATTCAAGAGCGCTTAGATTACGCCTCGTCTATTTTACAATTAGGTAGCCAATTAGAGAAAAAACCTAAAGAGCTTTCTGGCGGACAACAACAACGTGTGGCTATCGGACGCACCTTAGTTAATCGCCCTAAAGTATTACTCTTTGATGAACCCCTTTCAAACCTCGATGCGTCATTACGTGTACAGATGCGTATAGAAATAACAAAACTGCACAAACGCCTTAACTCCACCATGGTTTATGTCACACATGATCAAGTTGAAGCGATGACAATGGCAGATCGTATCGTGGTATTAGAAGGTGGACGCATCGCACAAGTAGGTACGCCACTCGAGCTGTATCACTACCCTATCAATCGTTTTGTAGCTGGTTTCATTGGCTCTCCTAAAATGAACTTTATTAATGCCAAGGTCGTAGAACTTACCACTCACGGCGTTAAAGTTTTGCTACCTAACGATTCCCCTTTAACACTGCAAGTTGAGCAAGATGGTTTAAGCGTCGGTGATGCTGTTTCTGTGGGTATTCGCCCCGAGCACATTGATACCTCTGTTTCTCAACAATGTAATAACGGCGAGCCAGAACAAGGTGGCCTTATTTTAAGCAGTGAAATTCAAGTGCTTGAGCAACTTGGTCATGAAACACAAATTTATGTAGAAGCGACCTGTATCGAAAGTGATTTAATCATTCGTTATTTTGATGTGGCTGATGTCGCGCTAGGTCAACAATTCAAATTCCGATTACCAGAATATCGTTGCCATCTATTCAAAAAAGATGGCTCTGCTTGTCAACGTACTTATCAAGAAATTGGCGTGAAAAAATAACGCTAATAAAAAATTCATTGCTCATACCATGTCAAACATGACATGAGCAATAGATAAAACAGCCTTCAAAGAAAGGCGAAGTAAAACTTAAAACTAAAACTATAACCAAACAACTTACTAGGAAGAAACTATGAAGAAATTACCACTCGCAATTGCAATTTCTGCAGCGATTTTATCATCAAATGTAATGGCTGAATTAGCGCCTGTTGAATTTCACGGTTACTTCCGTGGAGGTGTAGGTATGTCTGCCGATAGTGGCCAACAAGTTTCTTACCAAAAACATGATCTAGGTCGTTTAGGTAATGAAGATGATGCATACGGTGAAATTCAATTAAGTAAAGAAATCGCTGAAAGCAACGGTATTACGTTTAAAGTAAACACTATGTTAGCAATGGCATCTAACGGTTCTAATGACTGGGAAGGCACTGGAACATCTTGTGAGTTTACGCCTGCAGAGGGCACTAATCCTGATGCTGTTAGCTGTGAAGATGATGCACAATTTGCACTCAGACAGTACAATGTTGAAGCGAAAGGTGTATTTGGTGGTGATGAAGTTATCTTTGCTGGTAAGCGTTACAACCAACGCCATGACGTTCATATTACCGATTTCTACTACTGGGATATTTCTGGCTCTGGTGCAGGTATTGAAAACTTAGCAGCAGGCCCAGGTAAAGTGACGGCTATGTGGGTACGTGCTGATAGTTCTGATAGTTCTGGTATTGTAGATACTGGTAACAACGGTGGCAAACTAAATGTAAACGTTTTTGACCTTCGTTATAGCGGTGTGGACCTTTGGGATGGCGCGTCATTAGAAGTGGGTGTTGATTACGCAATGTCTAATGAAACAAATGCACATACTGGCGCATTAGAAGAAGGTCTCATGGTAACTGCAGAGCTAACACAAAGCTTATTAGGTGGCTTCAATAAAACAGCACTTCAATACGGTACTGATGCATGGGGTGCTGGCAAAGTTTCCGGTGCAGGTATTGATGGTTCATCTGCATTCCGTATTATTAACCACGGTGTAGTGGGTTTTGGTGATAAAGTCGACTTTTCACATATGATTCGTTACTCAGTAGGTAGTGATGTAGCAGCTGGTGCAAGCGATGACCTAACTAACTTATCGATTGTTATTCGTCCTCAATACAACTGGAACGATAACCATAAAACGATTTTAGAGCTTGGTACTTACAGCGGTACTAAGGCTGACGGTACAGATGTTGGTGGTCAAAAATACACAATTGCACAAGCAATTTCAGCAGGTTCAAGTTTCTGGGCGCGTCCTGAAATCCGAGTTTATGCAAGTTACCTAACAAACAGCGAAGAGAAAAGCTTTGCTGGTTTAACTTCTGATGATGAAATGAACTTTGGTATTCAAGCTGAAGCTTGGTTCTAAACCAGTTTAACTCAATGTTAATTAAGATTTAAATCGTGATTAACATGGTTAATCTTAAACATGAAATCTTCATTATAAAATAGGCGCTTTAAGCGCCTATTTTTTTAACCTAAATTTCAGTTTTAATAATGATAATAAGAAATTTCTTATCTTATCACTAGAACAACTTATCTACTGTCGACTAAATATCACAAAAACTCACCTGCTTAAATCCATAATCAGCAAAGCTCTGTTGCAGTGAAGCTAAGTGTTTTTTATCAACGAAGTGTTTTGTATAAAATGCTTGATGTGGTCGCAGAGATAAACATTCATCAGCCTTGTTATTGCTGTTATGAATGTCATTTTCTAATAGTTGTTTGACTCGTTCAGCAATCGCTTGTCCAGAATCAACAAGACAAATTGGCCGTGTAAAACAAGCTGCTATTTCGTGTTTAATTAACGGAAAATGCGTGCAACCTAATACAATAGTATCGGGCATATCCGCTTCATTGCTTAACCAAGGTTTGAGTACCGCTTTAAAATCCGCCGCTAAAACAGCTTTACCAATTAACTTATCTTCCGCTAATTTAACTAACGCTGTTGAGCCAATGCGTAATACCGTTTTGCCATGTGCAAATTCATTAATAAGTTGCGTCGTATAAACACGTTGGATAGTAGCGGGTGTTGCTAATAAACCGATGACATTATTCTGGGTATTATTGGTTGCAGGTTTAATCGCAGGCACAACACCAACAATAGGCACCGAGAAATGTTGGCGCAGATCTTCTAGTGCAATGGTGCTTGCAGAGTTGCATGCGATAACCACTAAATCTGCTGGGTATTCAGCCATAAAATCAGCCAGTAATTGTGTCAGGCGAGAAACTAATTTTCTTCGAGGCAATTCGCCATAGGGAAAATAAGCATTATCAAACAAATAGTGACATTTGATGCTTGGATTTAATTTAATTATCTCGTCATAAACAGATAACCCTCCCACGCCAGAATCAAATATAAGTACTCGTTTTGCAGACATAACGCTTATTTCCTTAGTAAAAAAAGTATTTTAGCCTGTAATCCAAGAAGATAGAAATAAAATGACAGTTTACTTTTCACTGCTAAATACAGGCCTTTTTTTATTAAAAATGAGCACAGTAAACAATGCAGAATAAGGTGACATTTTTCTCTCTACGCCCCCCCTTCTACTCCCTATACAAGCACTATTTACTCGTTATAATGTTTTAAACCAATGAGCTGTAAGCAAGTAAATAGCTATTACTTTATTCCTAGGAACTTTTTATGATTAATCGTTTGAAATTAGCCCCAACATATATCGCAATATTGTGTTCAGTGGCATTAATAGGCTGCTCAAGCACGTCACTTCATTCGCCTAAAGAGAATAACCTCAGTGCATTTACTAGCTCGACAAAAGCCAGCCAACAATTAACAGCAACCTTGCCTTGTTGTGACAGCCTAGCGACACTCACATTTCAGCCATTATCAGAAGATAATACTCAATATATTGCCTTTGATGAAGGCTCACAAGCTTATGATTTCGAGACCGGAAAAAGCTTTTATCAAGCGTATAAGTTAGATGACAACATCAGTGAATTAAAGGTGACTCTCAGTGGTTTATTTTACAATACTGTTTTTTCACCACAGGTCGTCTTACTTGATAGCCAATTTAACAAAACACGTACCATTGCTGTCGATAAGTTTATTTATAAAGAAGCAAAACTATTAAATGGCGATGAATTAAGCGCAAGTTTTTCTATTACACGCCCTAATTTAAATAACCCAAAGAATGAAACCTACTTTGTTATTTACAGCACCAAGCAAGCGATGCAAGCAGAAACAACAATCACTCACCCCGCTAAATTAGATGCACGTGGTCGCAATGTGGTGGAACCCGATATTGCAGATCCTATTATCAAACACTCCGCAATGGGCGTTGTAAAACTGGATTTAACATTAAGCGCTAAAAATGATGCTTATATTGCCGAGGAGATACCAGTAAGCGATAAAAACATGGCAGAAAATAGCTTAACAGAAGAGCAATATAATGAAAAAATCATTAATGCAGTGGCAGATGGGTCAATCGAACTCGCTTTACAGCTTGTCGACCAAGCTGAAGCTTTAGGCTCAAAAAGTGCTAGAGCAACTTTTGTAGCAGCGATTAAAAAATAACATCTTCTACGCTAGCTAATCTTCGACATAATAAATGCGATGATTAGCTAGCGTATTATTTCACACCTATTTCGACTAATTAATCCCCTACGACTTCCCCTCACCAGACAATAAATAAATAGTGTTGGTAACTAGCGCTAAATCCTTTAAAATTCAGCCCCAATAAAATTATTACCCTAAAGGTTAAAATAAGTATGCAATTCGTTGATCCAGATAATTATGAAAAGCAGCTAGATGCTAAAAAAGTACAATTTAACGAGCAATTTTCAACCTTTAACCTGCCTGCGTTAGAAGTATTTGCTTCTCCAAAACAGAACTACCGTATGCGTAGTGAGTTTCGAGTTTGGCACGATGGCGATGATCTTTATTACATTATGTTTGACCAAGCAACCAAAAAAAAATTTCGTGTTGACCAGTTTCCGCCTGCTAGCAAATTAATCAACGATCTAATGCAGCCGTTAATTCAATTGATTAAAGCCAATAGAATGCTACGCCATAAGCTATTTCAGATTGAGTTTATCTCGACGCTAACCGGCGAAGTTGTTGTTAGCCTGCTTTACCATAAACAACTGGGTGATGAGTGGATTGAAGAAGCCAACAAGCTAAAAGCGACACTTTCAATGCAGTTTAATATCAATTTTATTGGTCGCGCTAAAAAACAAAAACTACTACTTGATAAAGACTACGTAGTGGAATCATTAGAGGTAGATGGGCAAACGCTTATCTATCAACAAATTGAAAACAGCTTTACCCAGCCTAATGCAGCCATTTCAATCAGCATGTTAGAATGGGCGATTGATTGTACCCGTGATAGTAAAGGCGATTTACTTGAGCTGTATTGTGGTAATGGTAACTTCTCAATTGCATTAGCGAAAAATTTCGACAAAGTATTAGCTACTGAAATAGCGAAACCATCAGTGCAATCAGCACAATACAATATCGCTAAAAACAATATTGATAACCTCACGATTATTCGTATGTCAGCGCAAGACTTTACACAAGCTATCAATAAAGTGCGCACATTTAGTCGTTTAGAAGGTATCGATCTTGACGATTACCAATGTGATACTATTTTTGTTGATCCACCACGCTCAGGCCTTGATGATGAAACCGTTAAAATGGTGCAGGCCTACGCTAATATAATGTATATCAGTTGCAACCCTGAAACACTGCAAGCGAATATGCAGGTGTTCAATGAAACGCATCGAGTAGAGCGTTTCGCGTTGTTTGATCAATTCCCTTACACACATCACACAGAAGCCGGTGTGTATTTAGTAAGACGCTAAAAAACAAAAAAACTTGGTTATACCCGTCACCATTCAAGTTGCACAGTTCAGCAAGTGATGAGGTGAACAGATTTTAGGCAGGAAGTTGAAGGTCTAACTGGTTCAATCAATACTTCCTAACAACCAAGGTGTTTGCCTCATCGCTTGCCCTACGGGTCGCTAGCTCGGAAACCAATTCTGCGTTGCAACATTTGATAAGGGCTAGCCATTAAAGAATGAAAGTCTTCTTTTTCATTCTACCGATAGAGAATTAACGCAGTTAATTGCTCGAAAGGTCATCATGTTGCATCTTGCCTTGCCATAGTTCGATAAGAAGCGAGCTAGCGACTGAACAAAGCACCTTGATTGGTAACGGGTATAATCACCAAGGTTTTTCCTTTCATCTGCCCCTCTATTTAGCATCCAAACAACCCCATGACCTAAATTTTCCTGCTATCGGAGAAGTCCCATATAGGAGATGAGGTAAAACATAATAAAATACAATTTAAAAACACAAACCGAATTGACCAAAAAACACCCAACAAACAAATTTACATCACAAAAAAAACAATTAACCTTGGCTTTAAGTAAGGCATAAATTACAGAAAACTCTATTAATGTTACCCTGCTCGTTTACAATTACACTAAGTGAACCAGTGATGAAACAGTTTGTTTTAGACCAAGTATCCATTACCCAAAATGCATTTTTAGCATGCCAGGATGCAAAGTCTTTAATTACAAACATGTCTCATTTCCTATCACTTACTTGGCATCCTGACGATATTCTCTTTTGTATTGAAGCGGATCAGTTTAAGTGTTTAGCACAGCATAAGTCCGGAAAACCCATCCTTCATTTAGAACTCTCTCCAATAGAATTAAAAGCGCAAATCAGTAACGAAACACTATGGCAACTAGCGGACCAAAAAGAGAAGATTTCAGCCTACCTGCCTATTACCTATATACGCGTGGAAAATAGTTATCATACGCTAGACCATTGGTACTGTTTGAAATTACAAATGCAGGGTAAAGCAGGTATTTTTATTTTTTTACAAAACCCTCAAAAAGAACAAATGGCACTATGGAAAAGCGAGCCATTATTGTCGGCCTTAGTGATGCAGTTCTTCCACCTTTTACAAAAATTCAGGCTAAATCAGCAACATAAAGCACAACAAGTCAAACACGACAAACTAGAAGCGTTATATTTAAAAGATCTCAATCTACAACAAGAGTTTTCATCCAAAGTTTTAAAGCTACATAAAATGGCCCAAGATCTGCTGCTAGCCCCCACACTAGATGCTCTGTATAAAATATCCGTTGAAACACTGCGTGAAGTACTGGGTTTTGACCGTACTTGCTTGATTTTAGCCGATGCGATTCAGCATTCAATGAATCCCACTTACGGCACTGATGAAAACGGTAATACCACCGATGAGTCCAAGCAAGTTTTTGACATGGAGGGTTTAGCGCCTCAGATGCAACACGCGTTATTACACACCAATAAATTACTAGAAGTCATTGAAAACACACCACTCTATACAGCAGGAAAGGTCGTTGGTATTGGTTGGAATGCGATGGCGATTTTACGTGATGGGGATAATTTAATTGGCTGGGTGGCCATCGATAATCTGCTAAAAAATCGTGTATTGCTTGATTACGAAAAAGAATTATTAATGCTTTATAGCACTATGTTAAGTAGTGCAATTGTGCAAAAACGCGAAGAGAGCAATTTAAATATTCTACACTCCAGTGTTGTGCAGCTATCACATCAGAAAAAAGAAATAGATGTTTGCCGAGTTGCCATTGAAATTATCAGAGAGCAATTAATGTTAGACAGAGCGGCTGTTTTTCTTAGTTATGATAACGGCCAAACGATGCAAGGTACCTTTGGCACCGACATTAATGGCCTTGTCATTAATGAAACGAGCTTCAGTGGCGTTCTACCTAAAAACTCTTTATTAGAGCTAGCCATCGCTTTGCCGCATCGACTCGCTTTTGAGGCCTCCGTGCCACTTTATCACGATAATAAAATGGTCGGCCATGGCTGGAATGCAGCTATGTTATTACGCAATCAAGAAAAAACCATTGGTTTTCTGGTACTCGACAACCTGATCAACAAACGTCCCTTAACTAGCCATAATAAGCATATGTTAACCTTGTTTGCGTCTAATTTAGCTGAAATCATCTCTCGAAAACGCGCTGAAGAATCAGTCTATAAACTCAATAATGAGTTAGAGCGTTTAGTAGCGGAGCGCACAGAGCAACTCGAGAATGCCAATAAAGCCCTAGAAGCCAGCAATCAAAAATTAGCGCAGTTATCTTTAATGGATAGTTTAACCGAGATTGCTAATCGACGTCATTTTGATGAAAACTATCAAAGAGAGTGGGCAACCGCTTGTCGACATGGTCTTAATTTATCGGTCATCATGTTAGATGTTGATTACTTTAAAGCTTACAACGACTTCTATGGACACCAACAAGGTGATATCTGCTTAAGAGAAATAGCTCAGGTGATAAAAAAACATTTTCGCCGTGCTGGTGAGTTAGTCGCACGATATGGCGGGGAAGAGTTCGTGATTTTATTGGGTCATTCATCTGCACAAGATGTTAGTCAGCGTATTCAAGCTGTGATTGACGAGCTCTTTGCACAACACATCACACATCTTAAATCGCCACTGCAACGTGTGACTTTATCTGCCGGTATTGCAACAGCACAGATCAACAAAGACATTCTCAAAAACGAGCTATTAAAAAGAGCGGATAAAGCACTTTATCAGGCAAAATCAGCAGGTAGAAACCGACTGATTGTTAATCAGCATGGTTTCATTGCTAGTGCGCTTAATCGTTAATCTTCAACATTCGCTTTAATATAAGAACCAATAATGGTCACTGGATATTGTGCTTTTATCTGATTCAAAGCAGCATCAATATTGGCATCAAGTTGATGACCATCTATATCAATAAAGAAGTGATACTTACCAAATTGAGACTTAGTGGGACGAGACATAATTGAAGTCAAGTTCACCTTTTCAGCAGCAAACGCATTAACTATATTTCCCAATACCCCAGGACAATCATTTTCATTTTTAACGACTAACGTGGTTTTATATAACGCACCTTGTAAACGAGCTTGTGCTTTTTTGGTTAACACTAAAAATCGTGTTTGATTATTCTCATAATTAGTGACATTTTTATTAATCAAAAAATGACTATTAACCATCTGAAGCGCATGTTGTGGAATAATCGCTCCCGCGCCTTTACCTTGTTTTTCAGCCAATAATAACGACTCAATATTACTCTGCGTATTATGAACTTTAACACCTGTTAATTGCTCTATAAACTCAGAACATTGCCCATGCGCAACAAACTGCACGTAAAGATCCGTTAACTCAGAAACCTTTTTACAATCAGCAACAAAAGAAAACTGTATGGCCAATAACAACTCAGAGACAACAATTAAGTCCGTACTTAATAGATGATCTAAAACGACTTGTACGTAACCCTCAGAGAGGTTCTCAATCGGTAAAACACCGTATTCACATTCAGTGCCAATGGCTTTAAAGGTATCAGAAAGAGAGCTGAAATAGTTGATGTTGAAGGGTTTAGATTGTGAGTTGATATATTGATGCGTGGCTAAATCAGAGAATGTTTCTTTAGGACCAAGGGTCGCAATATTAAGCATAAACTACCGAATAATTATTTATAAAGGAAGATCAAAAAAGGTGAGCTAAGCTCACCTTTTATTTTTATGCAAAATCCATATTACTTTGCAGTTTCTTAATCGCGTTGGCTTCTAGCTGTCGAACACGCTCAGCAGAGATACTATATCGTGCAGCTAATTCATGTAACGTCGCTTTAGGCTCGCTTAACCAACGAGAACTAACAATGTCTTGGCTACGAGAGTCTAGTGTTGAAAGTGCAGAATGAAGTTTGTTTTTCATCGTTAGCTGCGCGCTATCGGCTTCAAATTGAATTGCAACATCGGCAGTTTTATCTTCAAGATACTGGACCGGTGCAAAGTTACTATCGTCATCGTCATCGCCACTAAGGTCAAAAGATTGGTCTTGACCATTAAGACGAGATTCCATCTCTAATACATCTTTGGTGCTTACGTTGAGGTTTGTTGCTACGTTTTCTACCTCTTCTTGGCTAAACCAACCAAGACGTTTTTTAGCTTTACGAAGATTAAAGAACAATTTGCGCTGTGCTTTAGTGGTCGCTATTTTTACCATGCGCCAATTACGAATAACATATTCGTGAATTTCAGCTTTAATCCAATGCACAGCAAAAGATACAAGGCGTACACCCACTGAAGGATCAAAACGTTTTACCGCTTTCATTAATCCTACATTGCCTTCTTGGATTAAGTCAGCCTGAGGCAAACCGTAACCCGCATAACTTTTAGCAACATAAGCAACAAAACGTAAATGTGACATCACTAATTTTTTAGCTGCATCTAGGTCACCGTCATTAAATAGGCTGGTCGCTAACTCTTTTTCCTCATCTGCAGTGAGCATTGGAAAATGATTTACCGATTGCACATAGCCTTCAATACTTCCTTGAGGAACTAAACTCATTGAATTAATTGTATTACTCATGCTTCACCCTTATAAATATCTGATCACAGTGGTTCTTAGTCCGTTATTATACCGTAGAAGTTCAATAAAAAGACAATAAAAAATTAACTCGCTAACAAAAATTGGTTATAACTACTATTTTTGAGACGGCGCTTTAACAAACGCGAGAACCAGTACTCACCTAAGGTGTGATCTTTAATCACGCTTCTAAAATGAATTGAATTAAGTACCACCTCTTCACCATTGATCAACTCGAACAGTGCATAACCAATAACAGTACCGTCTAAGCGAATAATGAGTAGCTCAGTACTTTTATCTAATAATAACTTCTTCGATTCATCTAACTGATTTTGGATACTTTCGTGAATAAGTGTTTGGCAAATAGGGGAGAAAATAGAGGTTAACTTTACATCAATTACTTTGTGCATATGTTCTCTCAAAAAAATCAATTAAACGACAAACTCCGTGACATAGTTCACATATTACAGGCAAAAAAAAAGAGATCAACAAAAGATCTCTTTTTATACAATAATTTACACTTCTCTGTTTTCAGCTTTATTTAGGCTCTATTTTCACCAAATATTGCTTAACAGAAACGTAAGAAGCAACAAAACCTAATCCCGTTGCGACGCCAAATAACGTCATCACTTCATTAAAGCTCATGAGTGATATTTCAAATTGTAATTGATATAAGCCCATCAGACTCATTACACCTGATTGTAACCAAGTGACCATTGCAAAGGTCAATAACCAGGCAATCACGCCACCTAGTAAGCCATACCATGCACCCACGTAAAGATACGGGCGCTGAATAAAGCTATTGGTCGCGCCGACAAGTTTTAATACTTCAATCTCATCACGTTGGCTGAGTATATTCAGGCGAATAGTATTACTGACAATCAACAAGACCGAAATAAGCAGTAGCACCGCTATCGCAATCACAATATCCACCAGCAGGCTTAAAATGGCCTGCAGCTTCTCAATCCAATCAACGTCAACACGCACAAGGTCAATGCCCTGCTCACGCTCGAGCTTCGCCACTAATAACTTACTACCCGCAGAGTTCATTGCCTCTTTGGTCGGCACAACCACTAATACGGCTGGTAACGGATTCTCATCTAAATAATTAAGCGCTTTAGAGAATGAAGACATCTCTTTAAACTCTTCTAACGCTTGGTGGCGTGAGATATAAGTAACAGAATCAATATCGTTATAAAGTGCTAATTTGTTAATTAATACTTGTACACGCGGTTCTGAAATATCTTTTTTCAGAAACAGACTAATTTCTGAGGCGCCGTCCCATTGTCCCGTCACACGCTCTGCATTTTTGTATAAAACATGAAAAGCACTCGGTAGCGATAACGCTAAACCTAATACAAAAATAGTCATTAATGTCGCAAAGGGTGTTTTCCATAATTCAGAAAAACTACTAAATGCTTGTTGAAAATGTTGGCGTATAACAGCAGAAACACGTCCCAAAAATGAAACTTTGGTAATACGAGGTGAACCCGACAATACTTTTTTATCTTCCATTTGATTAGCCATTGCGTTCTCTCATTAGTCCATCATTGATCATCTCACCGTCTTTCAAGGTCAAAGTGCGGTAGCGCATTTTAGCGATTAGGCCTAAATCATGCGTTGCAATTAATACTGACATACCAAACTCATTCAGTGATTCAAACAGGCTTAGAATCTCTAATGACAGTTTAGGGTCAAGGTTACCCGTTGGCTCATCGGCAAGTAATAATGGAGGCTGATTGATGATTGCACGCGCAATACCAACACGTTGTTGCTCACCACCAGAGAGGTGAATCGGTGCGCAATCTTCTTTGCCCATTAAGCCTACTTTTTCAAGTGCGGCTAAGCTACGTCGTTTAATTTCATAACGACTATAACCTTCAATTAAGAGGGGTAAGCCCACATTTTCTAATACACTACGGTTCATCAATAAACGGTGATCTTGAAAGATCATACCGATATGACGACGTAAATAAGGAATGTCATTACCTTTGATATTACTAATGTCATTACCATTTAATACGATACGCCCTGTTGTTGGGCGCTCCATTAAGCTGATAAGTTTTAATAGCGTACTTTTACCAGAGCCAGAGTGGCCGGTTAAAAATGCCATTTCGCCCTGTTTCAAGTGAAAGTCTACTTGCTTTAGTGCGCCATGGTTACCAGCATAAATTTTGCTGACCTCTTCAAATAAAATCATAATTAATTTTCATCCTTTGAATCTTCCTCGCTTGAGAAAAGTGCATCAATAAACTCTTTTGCGTTAAACTCGCGTAGGTCATCAATGCCCTCACCCGTTCCTATATAACGAATTGGTAATTTAAATTTATCTGCAATTGAAAATATGATGCCACCTTTCGCAGTACCATCTAGTTTAGTTAATGTAATCCCGGTTAGTCCAACCGCTTGATTAAATAAATTAACTTGGCTAATCGCATTTTGACCTGTGCCCGCATCAATCGTTAACATGATTTCATGAGGGGCAGTAGGATCTTTTTTACGCATAATACGGACAACTTTAGTCAGCTCATCCATCAAATGGTCTTTGTTTTGTAGGCGTCCTGCGGTATCTGCAATTAATACATCTGCACCACGCGCTTTAGCCGCATCCATTGCATCAAATAAAACAGACGCACTATCAGCACCTGTTTGCTGTGCAATAACAGGGATATTATTTCTATCACCCCAAACCTGTAACTGCTCAACAGCGGCGGCACGGAATGTATCACCAGCGGCTAACATGACCGACTTACCTTGGCTCTGATATTGTTTTGCAAGTTTGCCAATCGTTGTTGTTTTACCAACACCATTTACGCCAACCATTAAGATAACGTATGGAGATTTACTCTCATCAATCACCAGCGGTTTTTCAACTTCTTTTAGAATATCAGACAGCTCTTCTTTTAATAGACCGTATAATGCATCGGCATCTTTAAGCTGTTTTCTATTCGCTTGTTCTGTCAGGCTATCAATGATTTTTAATGTCGTATCAACGCCAATATCCGCAACAATTAATTGTTCTTCTAGCTCTTCGAAAAGATCATCATCAATCTTTTTACCTTTGAATAGCGAGAATAAACCACTGCCAATACTGAGGCGGGTTTTAGTGAGGCTTTTCTTGAAACGGGCAAAGAAACCGAGAGCTTTGTCTTCTTTTTTCTTAACTGGCTCTTCTACAATTGGCTCAACGACTGCAGGCATGTTTTCTTCAAACATGATCTCTTCGTAATAATCTTCACCAACCGATTCTTTTTTTTCAGCTTCTAATTTTTCAGCTTCTAATTTTTCAGCTTCTAATTTTTCAGCTTCTAATTTTTCAGTTTCTAATTTTTCAGCTTCTAGTTTTTCAGCTTCTAGTTTTTCAGCTTCTAGTTTTTTAGCTTCTAGTTTCTCAGCTTCTAGTTTCTTAGCTTCTAGTTTTTCAGCTTCTAATTTTTCAGCTTCTAATTTTTCAGCTTCTAATTTTTCAGCTTCTAGTTTTTCAGTTTCTAGTTTTTTAGCTTCTAGTTTCTCAGCTTCTATTTTTTCAGCTTCTAGTTTCTCAGCTTCTAGTTTTTCAGCTTGTGCTTTGTCAGCTTGTGCTTTGTCAGCTTCTAGTTTGTCAGCATCTGCTTTATCAGCTTGGGCTTTATCAGCTTGGGCTTTATCAGCTTGTGCTTTGTCAGCTTGTGCTTTATCAGCTTCTAGCTTTTCAGCTGCTAGCTTTTCAGCTACTAGCTTTTCAGCCTCTAGCTTTTCAGCGGCTAATTTTTCAGCTACTAGCTTTTCAGCCTCTAGCTTTTCAGCCTCTAGCTTTTCAGCGGCTAATTTTTCAGCAGCTAGTTTCTCCGTTTCGGAGTCATCATCAAAAAGAATGATCTCAACATCTTGATCTTCATTATTTAATGCTTCATCTCTAAGTGATTTTAGTAATGCGGCTTTTTCATTTGCTGCAGTTTCTTGCGGAGTCTCTGCCGTCGATTTTTTTCCAAACCAGGAAAACATGCCTTTCTTCTTTGCCATTAATTAAAAACCTTACTCACAACCAATCGACCTGCTAAAATAGCAAACCTAAAAAAAATTAAGCTCTATGTTACCACCATATCGCCGGACTAAAAATTATATGAGTCGAAATCAGCATACTAAATCCAATGAAAAAAGCAGAAAACCGATCAAGGGCGGGTTTATTCGTCTGATCTCTGGTAAGTGGCGAGGAAAAAAGTTACCAGTCAAAGATATAGAGGGGTTGCGCCCTACAACAGATCGCACTAAAGAGACACTCTTTAACTGGTTAATGCATGATATTAACGATGCAAATTGTTTGGATTGCTTTAGTGGTAGTGGCAGTTTAGCGTTTGAAGCTCTCTCTCGTTTCGCAAGAAAAGTCACGCTATTAGAAAAAGACAAAAGTGTGGTAAAGCAGTTACGCGAGAACTTAGCGGTGCTCAATGTTGATAACGCGACCGTGCATGAAGGTGATTCACTTAATTATCTTAAGCAGGTAGCGACCGAGCAGTACAATATTGTTTTTATTGATCCTCCCTTTAATAAAGGCTTAGTACAGCCCTGCTGTGACGCGTTAAATTCAAATGGTTATTTAGCGCCGGATGCACTTATTTATATTGAAAGAGAAGTTGATTTAAGCGGGTTAACTCTCCCAAATTCATGGGAATTGCTTAAAGAGAAAAGCACAGGGCAAGTCACTTACCAATTATATCGCCAAGGATAACCATGAATTATTTTATTCATTTTGCAAAAGTACTGATGGTACTTATTTGGGGCTTGCTCATCGCTAATATTTTATTTCCCTTCCCAGGAAAAGCGGAGCTCGTCTTTTATATTTTATTAGCCTTTGTTATTTTCATGCACCTCATTCAATTATTAATGATTTATGGTGCTTTTTCGGAAAAATTAAAATTAACAAAGTCAGAGGCATTGCAGATATTTGTATTTGGGATATTTAAATTATGGCAGATAAAAGGTCGTATTCAGTAAATAACCTGAATTTTGGCTAAGCACACAAAAAATCAGTGCCGATTAAAATAATCGGCGCTTATTGTTGATTAACAAAGATGCTCCTGAGGCATGCTAATCCCCTGTTCTGATTCAACAAACTTTCCCTTTGAAGCAAGAAAATCAATCAAATCATCTGCCGTTAAATCACTTCCCATACACGTATGAAAACGCGCATCCGCACCGTATTGATCTGCAATATCAGATTTTAACGACGCTTTGCTGTAATTCTTAGCCGATTTAGCCATCATTTCCATCACTTGATGCCCGTGAATTGATTCGCTCATACTTTTCCTTCCTGATTATAATTAATGATATAAACCCACTATAACCAACTGAATAACTCAGGTATTGATGTAAAACAAATCGCCAGAAATGAAAAAAGGCGAATACCGTTAAGTATTCGCCTTTTTATAGTCTTATTGTTCATTCCGTTGAGTATTTCCACGCCCTTGTGGTTCCCTGACAATTGCTAATCTAAGCATTTTCCCATTTCTTGTTCCTTGAGAGTGTCCCTGATCCTTGTTAACAATCCTATTGTAACCGCTTCAACCTTGAAGGTGTCCCTAATCTAATCCGTTAGAGTGTCCCTGAGTCCTTATTAGCAATAAATCCTATTGCGCCTTTCTTGCTATAAATAGCCCAGAAAGTGTCCATAACTGTTGATCCAAGCTTTTCCTATACCTAATCCGTCTGGTATTCCTTCTTTCCTTGGTGTAATTGAATCTATTACACTGCTTTGTTCCTAAAGCATCCTTAAAACAGCTCCGAGCTTAATTCCTTTTACCAATCCGTCTGGTAGTCCTGCTATCCGTAATGCGACTTCTATCACATACCCTCTTCTGAGGAGTTCCTTAATATGCTTATCCTAAGCCCGTTAACGCTGACTTCCCTTTAATACTTTAAAGCGTTTATCCCTTAACTTGTGAACAAGTATAAACAGCTCTAAAAAATACAAACACTATATTTTATGATTAACTTTTTGAAAGTGTAAAGATTATTAGCAATAAAATAGAAATGACATAAAAATCAACACGATAGTATTGCTTTATGTTTTTTTGATGACAATAACAAGCAGGTTTAAACGGATAAGTCTGCACTTACAATGGTCAATCTCTCACAAGAAAAAATTGCTCAGCAGAGGGGATAGTTATAATAAAAGGAGGATCATCGTTATTTTACTGATCCTCTTTCTTTAAATGTTTTATTTAACTACCCATTGGCCAGATGCATTTTGGATATATTGACCAGCAAGTGATTTTTTGATCGCCTTTTCGCCCACCAGCACTGAAACCTGATCGACTGTCAGTTCATTTTTTTTAGCGATTTGAGTGTATTTAACTAATCGAGCCTCATTAATGGCCTTAACTAATGTTTCTACTTCAGGTGAGCTTTCCACAACACCTAATAAACCATTCCTTTGCTCGCCAACTAACCCTTGCTCTTTTGCATCGGGAAGCTCAATCGCAAAGCTTGAAAAACTGAATACTAAGGTAAATAAAACTAATAATTTTTTCATTTTTACTCTCTATTTAATTTTAATTGCGCAATCGCAGGTTATATTAAAAACAACAAATTAAAACAAGCCACTATCTTCATCGAAGAGATCATCTATCTCTTTATCTACTTTGATGCGAATCTCATGATCTATTTTTACATTTAAGTTAATCGTAATAGGCTCATTGGGCATCGTGAGTTCAATACGTGGCGTACACGCAGATAACAAGAACAACCCGGTAAGCATTGAAACAGTTAATAAATAGGCTTTAGTTGGCACTAATATCTCTCCTTTATATCGCGCACTAACTCATCGTTAAAGCGTAAACTTTTTAGTAATTTTAAAATGTTTTCAGAATGTGAATAGTTAAAGTTAATCGGTTGTGTCCCGCTTATTGCAGGGCTTATCCCTTTGATTTCAATATTTAAATCACTTTCACCATCGCTAGTATAACCGATCCTGCCTTGCAGTGTATCAAACTGGAAGTCGGACAATAACTGCATGGTCAGTGAAAACGCAGGACTACCTTGCCCGACCGCCTTAACAACGGTACTTTCTGGTACTTTAATATAACCACCTGGCGGACGAGCAAAAATGAGGCCTTCAGTTATCTGAGGCCCCTTTTCCGTGAGCGTCAGCGGTAACATACCATCAATAATTGCTTCACTTTTTATTTCTGGATAGGCACTGTATTTAATGACTTCAGCAAGGCTTATTCCACCGACATTAAGGATTGTTTGACTCGGCGCATTCAATTTAAAATCATCAAAATCAAGACGGCCACCTAATAATCGCGCTTTAAAATGTTGTATGACAGGTTTTCCAGCATCAAGCGTCGCATCTATTTGTATGGCTTGAATGGGCAACCCAACAAATAGATTCGCAACTTTAAGCTGTTGTTTATCTTCTAAAATAGAGATGTCGCTTTGAGCATTCACTACATAGTGTAAGTGGCTTTCAAAGATGACACCGTCAAATGTTATATTATCGTTTACCCCTGAAATAGCATCACTTAGCAGCTGACTTTCAAGCATGATCGTTTTGTTATTACGTTGGTACTTAGCCACCAAATCAAGCTTGATCATGCCTTTTTTAATATCAAGAAGCCCTAAGCTATCAACATAACTGCGTGAAGATTCAATCAATGATTTTACATCAATGCTATTTTCTACTAATTGCAATTTCACCCACTTAGGGTCCACAGTCAACTTACCAGCGAGCTTTTGATTAAGTGATGTTAATACCCAGTCCACCAGCAAATAGCTCCCTGATCCACTTGCAGTAAACTGCATAAAAATGGGCGGTAGCTTTTGTTTGTCGATGCGAATGCGTTTACTTTTGCCACGCTCAACTTTGCTTAATAGATGGCTACTTCCAATTCGCAGGTGCATAGGAAAGTGCTTAATAGCCATCTCTGCATAGTTAAAAATGCTAGGGCCACTGCTCTTCAATTTAATATAACCCGTTTTCCAGCTTTGAGTCTCTGAAATAGGCATTAAGACCTGTTTAGCATTAAGTGAAAATGTAGACAATATTAACTGGCTCTGTTGCAGATCGATTTCACCTGACATTGATAGCTCAGCATGATCGGTAATTTCAGGCAGTACACCTTGCCAATTAACCTCAAACCTTCCTTTAGACCAATTATTAAGATCACTTTTATAGCGCAATAATAATGTGTTATTGAGGTAACGGCTTTGTTGCTCAGTGAGGTGAATATAATGAGAGAGTCTATCTAATAATACCCTGACATCAGCGCTCAGCTGTTTACTGTTCAGGTTTAAACTAATATCGCCTTCTAATACGTCACTTGTGAAGCGAACAAAAATTTTTGAGGCATTTTTTTTAATGGAGAGATTACTGGATAAGGTTGTTTTTATTAGCGCAGAGGTTAAGTTAATGGCCTTTAAATTCAACGTAAATGCGGGTAATAGTGCGAGCTGCTTTAGTAACGAAGAGACCTCTTTCTGATCCAGGCCTGATGTGGAATCTTGTTGTGTGTTTTTACTTTGTTGGCAGCTTAAATCCCAATTAACCTCTCGGATACTTGAGGTTATCTGCTGTGATTTTTTATTAACTTTCAGATCATTAATCTGATTCTGAGGACAGTTTTTATTAGGTTGTAACTTTTGCATGCTGACCGTTAATAACGGCAACCAGTTCAAGCTTTCGATGTTAGCGGAAACTGCAAATCGACTATTTAGCAAGACTCCCCAAAAGAGGAAAAAAAAGGCAATTCCTTTGCCTAATCTAGACATGGAAGACTATTGTCCCCACTCGATAATACCGTCAATGTTTTTGCCATCTTCGCTGACAATTAACCATTTAATATGTTTTTCTCGCATGATCTCTTCCGCTTCAGAAAGACGTGCATTTGGCGAAACAAAACATGGGTTTTCATTCATCAATTCACTAGCAAGTGATTCGTTAATGTTTTTTCCTGATAAAAGGAAACGACGTAAATCACCGTCACTAATCACTCCTTGTAACTGCTTACCTTTCATTACTAGAGCAAGTCCGGTGCGTGTTTCTGTCATCACTAATAACGCATCAGTTAAAGAGGTACCTATTTCTACAAAAGGTAAGTTTTCACTACGCATCTCGTTTTTAACAAAAGTTAATAAACGACGACCCAAACTGCCACCCGGATGAAAACGAGCAAAATCCATTGGCGTGAACCCTTTCTCCAGTGTTGAAACCGATGCAAGCGCATCACCAATCACTAATGTCAGTGTGGTTGATGTGGTAGGTGCTAAATTATTCGGGCAAGTCTCTTTCTCGACACTCGCATCTAACACAACATCAGAGTTTTTAGCCAATGATGACTCTATGCCACCGGTAATAGAAATTATTTTGTTACCAAAAGCTTGTAACGATGGAATGATCTTTAATAACTCATCCGTCTCGCCGCTATAAGAAATAAGTAACATTAAATCATCCGGCGTCACCATACCGAGATCACCATGAAAGGCTTCGCCAGGATGCAACGAAAATGAAGGCGTACCTAATGATGCTAAACTCGCCGATATTTTTTTACCGATATGCCCAGATTTTCCCATGCCACAAACAACCACACGTCCTGTGCAATTTTTTATGAGTGCTAATGCTTGTAAGTATTCATCACCTAAGGCTTTGCTATGAGCAGCGATAGCTGTGCTTTGCACATCAAATACAGTACGGATTTCTGTTAACAGTTGTTCATTAGAAAGAGAAAATTGAGTCATAAAAATTCCTTAAAGTCAGTGCTGACAAGTGTACTTATTTTTAAGGATTTGCGAAAGGGGAAAGAAAGGAAGTTATTAATAATCAGTCGCTAACATTTAGCTGAAGGCTGAAGGCTAAAAAATGCAATACCGATGACTCATCGCCATTGCATTTTTTAAGTATTATTTACACGCGCTAACATCATAACCAAGATGTTCTTCTTGCTTTAATGTAGTTACATTTTCAAAACCCAATAGTTGCGCTTTTGCTAAATCCGCACTTGAGATCTGATGTACATTAATATTAGCAGCCGGACCACCACACATTGCAATCATCGCTACATTAGCAAGGTGACCACATTCAGTTTTAGTCACTGCAATATTTTCATTACTAAGTAATAACGCGGTTTCTGCGCCTGTTTTACCCGCTGATTCACACTGAATAGCACCGCTATTGATATAAACTAAGACTGACTCTTGAGGTGCTGTTGTTGCGCAGGCTGACAATAACAAAGTAACTGACGCTAACAATAATAATTTTTTCATTCACTTTTCCTTTAAAAACTTGAATTAGGTTGCGTTAAAAATTCAATTTCATCTGTTGTTGAAGTACGCGATAAAATTTTATTTCGATGAGGGTAACGACCAAATTTTTCTATGATTTTTTTATGCTTCAATTCAAAATCAAGACTATAAGCGTTGCCTAAATCTTTATAAAGTTGCTCTGCGACTTCATGAATAACCACTGATTCACTGTGCATAAATGGCAGATATAAAACAGAACGTTGCGTATCAGTTAATTCTTTATCCAAGCCAGGCTAATAAGCTCCTGGGTTAAAACAAGTGTCAAACCATCCTGTGCAAACGCTTCTTTTTCATCTCGAAACATATTACGAGAGAATTGGTCTAAAACAATAACTTCTGCAAGTCGCCCTTCTGCCGTTGCTCGCCATGTATATAACTCGCCCGCACAGGCTTGTTGATGAACGCCACTAAAACGCTCAATAATAAGTGCATCAAAGTTAAGATCTTTTTTCCACCATAATGCGCTATCAATCTCTTCAAACCAAAATTGAATAATATCACGAGGCTTTATTACTTTAGACATAAAAACTCCTTGGTCATTATATACAACGCTAAAAACAAAAACACCCGCGTAAACGCAGGTATTTTTTAAATCGTTTTAAGTGACTAAACGCTTAAGCAATCAAACTCAACTAATGTATCTACGTCTGCTTCATAATCAACACCGTCAATACCAAAGCCGAATAACTGTAAGAACTCGTCTTTGTAATCTTGGTAATCTGTTAATAAAAATAGATTTTCTGTTGTGATTTGAGGCCATAGATCAGTACATTCTTTCTGAACTTCATCACGTAATTCCCAGTCATCAAGACGTAAACGACGTGCTTCATCAGTTGTTGCTGCGCTACCATCTGCTTTATAAAGTTGCGTAGTGAATAGACGGTGAATCTGTTCCATACAACCTTCGTGCAAACCTTTTTCTTTCATGATTCTAAATACCATAGAAAGGTATAAAGGCATCACTGGAATTGCAGAACTTGCTTGTGTTACTACGCTTTTTTGTACTGAAACGTAAGCTTCACCATTTAATGAATCAAGTTGTGCTTGAATCGCTGTTGATGCACGGTCTAAATCGATTTTTGCTTTACCTAATGCGCCATTCCAATAGATAGGCCACGTTAGTTCAGTACCAATGTAAGAGTAAGCAATCGTTTTAACGCCTTGTGCTAATACACCCGCTTCAGAAAGCGCGCTTAACCAAAGCTCCCAATCTTGTCCGCCCATTACAGTAACCGTGTTAGCAATTTCTTCTTCGCTAGCAGGCTCAACCGATGCTTCGATGATCACATCTTTATTTGTATCGATAGCCGTTGAAACATATGTTTCGCCAATAGGTTTAAGTGCAGAACGAATCACTTCACCTGTATCAGGCATTTTACGAACAGGTGCAGCTACTGAGTAGATAATCGCATCAATTTGACCTAAGTCTTCTTTGATTAACTCAATAACTTTAGCTTTGATTTCATGTGAGAATGCATCGCCGTTAATGCTTTTAGCATATAGGCCATCTGCTTTTGCTTGTTTTTCAAAAGCAGCACTGTTGTACCAACCAGCAGAACCGGTTTTACGCTCTGTTGCTGGTTTTTCAAAAAACACACCAATCGTTGAAGCGTCAGAGCCGTAAGCGGCAGCAACACGAGATGACATGCCGTAACCAGCTGAAGAGCCGATCACTAATACACGTTTAGGACCATTTTTAATTTTGCCCTGTTGTTTTGTGTATTCAATTTGCGCTTGTACATTTTTTTCACAGCCTACTGGATGCGTTGTTGTACAGATAAAGCCACGAATCTTTGGTTTGATGATCATAATTTAATCTCTTCTTTTTAAATAATTTTTCTAAGTGGGCAGTAATATACACTGTTTTATTGTGTGTTCAAAATAGCAGGCAGTTCCCCGCTTAATCCCATCGCTTGTTTAATAAACTGTTTTTTCAGCGGACTTACATTATCTGCAAATATCAATGCTAAATCACGGGCTGTTTTTTTTAATGGATTATCACCCTGGAAAAGCTGTTTTAACACTTCCATTGAAGCGATCATTTGTGTGGCTTCCGTTTTACGCCAGCGTTCAAATTGACGCAAATTAGCATAAACACCAATATCTTTATCAGCTTCGCTATTTTCTAAAATACACTGGGCAAGACTCACCGCATCAAGCAGACCTAAATTAACGCCCTGACCCGCAAGCGGATGAATGGTATGTGCGGCGTCACCAATCAGTGCAATACGATGTTTAGCAAAATCACGCGCATAACGCATAGTCAGCGGAAAGCTATGTCGCTCACTTTGTAATTCACAAAAACCTAAGCGATTATCAAAGGTACGCGTGAGCTGTTTATTAAATTCTCTATCAGAAAGCGCCAATAACTGTTTGGCTTTTTCTGGTGGAACAGACCAAACAATTGAGCAGAGATCTTTTTCAAAAAGTGGTAGGAATGCTAACGGACCGTCGGGGGTAAATACTTGGCGAGCACAATGTTCATGGGCAAGATCCGTTTTAACCGTTGCCACTAATGCATGATGGTTATAATCCCAGTGCGTTAGTGGAATATCGACTTTATTACGCACCCATGAGTTTGCGCCATCTGCGCCAACCACTAGCTTAGTGGTAATGTTTTTTCCACTTTCTAATGTTAACCAGGCTTCACCATCACCCAATGCGATATTAGTTAATTTATCAGGCGAATAAAAAGTAACGTTGGATTGCTTTTGTACCGTGGTTAATAGCGCATGTTGGATTTGTTCATTTTCAATAATGTAACCCAATTGCGTCGCGTCAACCTGCTGTGCATCAAAGGCTATTTTACCAAAGCTGTCTTTTTCCCACACAGTCATAGTGTCGTAAGGCGTAATGCGCTGTGGATTAATAGCAGGCCAAACATCCAGTTTTTCAAAAATAGTACGGCTAGCCGCGCTGATCGCACTAACACGTGTAGCAGGTGTTTCGCTTAAGGAATTAGCTTGGTTATTTTCGATAATGGCGATATTCAATGTGCTTTTAGCCAAAGAGGCAGCAAGTGTTAGCCCCACCATACCGCCGCCAACGATGGTTAAATCATAGGATAACATCATGATTTTTCTTCTTGTGTAAATAGGTTAAATTGCCCTTTCGCTTGCTTTACGATGGGTGCGCTGAGCGAGGGAATACAAGCGATAGCTTGCAATGCAATCGTGCGTCCGAAAACAAAAGGTAAATGTGGGTTACTGAAAATTCGCACTATAGAGTCAGTCATCGTAATCGTGCGTTGATGATCCTTTTTACGCGCCTGCCAGTAACATTCTAACATCGCATAACCACCTAACTGGTTTACATCGTCTATTTCAGTAATGATCTTCGCAAGCACACTGATATCACGCATGCCAAGATTAAACCCTTGTCCCATAACAGGGTGCAAACAGTGAGCCGCATTACCAATAGCCACACCACGATGCGTAATCGGTTTATCTGATTTAATCAGTTTTAATGGATAGCTATGGCGTTGCCCAGCTTTTGTGAAGATGCCAGCACGATAACCAAAGGCTTGCTGTAATTTAGCTAAAAAAGCATGTTCATCTAAAGCGAGTAACGCGGGTAATTCACTATTTTTAACCGACCAAACTAATGAATAACGATTATTAGAAAGTGGTAATAACGCTAATGGTCCTGCATCGGTAAAACGTTCATAAGCGCGATTCATATGCGCTTTATCGGCACTCACATTAGTGATAACCGCCGAACATTGATAATCAGATTGGGCTGCAGATATTGATAACAGTTGATTGGTTTTGCTATTCGCGCCATCGGCGGCCACACATAATTTAGCTTCGATTATTTGTTTGTTTTGTAATTCGCAGATAACCGTTTGAGTCTGTTTTTCTATATTAATTAATGCACTATTATAGAATCGTTTAATTTGAGGGAAACGTGCTAATTGTTGCTGTAGCACTTGCCCAACATTTTGCAACTCAACCACCGCCCCGAAAGGCAAGTTAGAAGCTGTTTTTTCTAGGTTAACAATGCCTAAATTACCTCGATCTGAAATATGGATATCATCAATCGGTTGTGCATTTTGTTTTAGCGCAGCCCATAAACCAAGGTTATCTAATAACCCACAGCTACCCGCGCTCAGAGCAATGCTGCGCGCATCAAAACCAGGGTGTGCACCTTTATCCAATCGTTCTGGATTATCATCAATTAAAACAATCTTGAGTGCAGGCGACTGTTTAATAATGGCAAGTGCCAATAAACAGCCAGACATGCCCGCACCAACAATAACGATATCGGCTTCAATCGTAGTATCAGCCTGTGCGCTGTTTTGATTAGCCATGCGTTTTTGCATCCGCCATCAAGGCCTCAATCTCATCAATTGTTTTAGGCACATCTGCGCTTAATACTTCGGCGCCATGCTCTGTAACCAATAAGTCATCTTCAATGCGAATACCAATGCCTTTCCAACAATCCTCAACATCTGCATCATGGCTAACATATAAACCAGGTTCGATAGTGATTGCCATACCCGCTTCTAACAAACGAGGATTTTCAAGCGTGCCGTAATCACCAGCATCATGGACATCTAGCCCTAAATAATGACCAATACCATGCATATAAAAGGCTTTATAACTTTCATCTTCAATAAGCGTTTCACGATCGCCAGATAATAAACCCAGTAATAACAAGCCATCCACTAGTCGTTCAACAACACTTTTATTGATATCAACCAGTGCAACGCCAGGTTTAACTTGGTTAATCGCTGCAACTTGTATATCAAGCACCAATTGGTATAACGTCGCTTGATGCTCAGTAAAGGTGCCGTTAACAGGGAAAGTACGTGTTATATCTCCCGCGTAACCTTGGTATTCAGCGCCAGCATCTATTAGAACAAGATCGCCATCTTTTAGTTGTTTGTCATTTTCGGTGTAATGCAAAATACAGGCATTATTACCACCCGCAACAATACTGTTATAAGCGACATCACGTGTGCCTTGCAGTGCAAATTGGTGTTTAATCTCAGCTTCTAGCTGATATTCCCACATACCCACATGACAAGTTTGCATCGCGCGCACATGGCCCGATGCTGAAATTTCAGCGGCTTCTGCTAATAGCTTTGCTTCAGCTTCTGATTTAATAACACGCATTTCATGTAATAAAGGTAAACAGTCAAAATAACAACGTGGTGCAATTGCCCCTCTGCGTTTTGATACTCGTAATTTATTGACGATCGTTTTGATACTGGCATCCAGTGAATCAGACTGAAACATTGGATAATATAACGCGTCAACACCATTTAACATCGACTCAAGCTGCGTTTCAAATTCATCAACCGGGTAAGCTTCATCAACACTTAACTGAGTAATTGCAGCCGCTTGCCCTAAACGATAACCATGCCAAATTTCTGCACTTTTATCTTTTTTACGATTAAATAAAATCACTTGATGAGAATCTGCATTTTTAATCAGCATCAATATTGCATCAGGCTCATCAAACCCGCTGAGATAATGAAAATCACTATTTTGTCGAAACGGATATTCACAGTCATTATTGCGAATAGTTTCTGCCGAGGCAGGAAATAGCGCCATGCTATTAACTTGCATTTTTTTAATAAATTGAATTCTGCGTTGCTGGAATAGGCTCATGATGATGTTACTCTAGGTTAGTGAATTGTTTTAGAGGCGGGTGTACTAGGCTTACGCGAAAAATGATTAAAGCAAAGCATTGCCCCAACACGCAAATATTCAACAATTTCAGCATAAGCAATTTCAGAGTCTTCGTCTTCTTGCTCAAAATCAAAACTCACTAATGAAATATCGCGAATGTCTTTGATTAATTCCTGAACTTCTTCGCTTGCTTCGTTAAGTGCCGATTGCACCATGCCAAAACCAACTAAAAAACCTTGTGCCCACTGAGACATTGACTCACAACGATCATCAAGCGGTTTATCATCATCGGGTAATAACAGATTAAACCCTAAGCCATCATCAGTAAATTGGCTGACCACTTGAGCATGCAGAGAAGTCACTAGTGCCTTGGCTTTTTTGGGAAGCCCCATGCCTTCATTGACGACATCATTAAAATGGGTTAACCAACCTTTTGAGCCGAGCTCAATGCCTCCACAGATAAACCCAGATAATATACCGTGCACTTCAGAGGCACTGGTAAACAGCTCGGCTTCATCTAAAACTTCTGTTATTTGGGTAAAATTTGGCAAGGGTTCAATACTCATCAGCGTCACTCTATAATTATTAATAGTGACAGAATACTACCCTTACCTTGGTATTGTCACCAGTAATTACTTGAAAGTTGCTAACTAGCTAGCTATATTAAGGCTTCTTTTAAAAGGCTTCTTTCTTATATAGGTTGGTTATGGCACATCTTGATATCACTATTTTAGGGCAACAATACAAAATGGGCTGTCCTGATGGTGAAGAGGAGAGCTTAAAACAGTCAGTTATTCAGTTTAATGACAAGCTAAAAAACATGAAAGAGACAGCACCTGGTCGACGTAACGAGCAACATATTGTCACGGCAGCACTCAATTATTGCCACTCATTAAATATCGAAAGAATAAAAAATGAGAAGTATGCTCAAGAATTAAATAAGCGCATACAGTTTTTACAAGACTCCATTGAACAAGCATTAACCCCTACAAAATAAAATATTGAATCGATTTACTTGGTTATTGTAAATCTGTTCAATCGCTAATCAAGCACAGCTAAAATTGTAAAAAAAACTGTTAAAAATCGAAAAACAAGCGTACAGTTATTTTAACCCTCGGGTATCCGCTAATCTTGACTAAGTCCCTGAGCCGATAAGTAATACTCCGGTGACTTGGCTTGAATGCTATTGTGCAAGCTCGGCTCGTATCGAGAAGCCTGCGGCAAACACTGAGACACCAACTTTGACCTTCGGGTTTAAGGTCCAAGTCAATAACGATACCCTTGGGTTACTAATTCTAGCTGACAGCTTTTAGCTCTCAGTCACTAGCTAAAAAATTTCCCTCTCCTGAATTTAATAATGCTGTTCTATGAATGATTCTCTTTCTCGTCACCACATTCGTAAAGAAATTCGCTCTGCACGACGTGCGTTATCAAATGAGCAACAAAGCACAGACGCTGAAAAATTATTAACTCACCTGATTCAATTAAATAAAGTCCAATACGCTGAAAAAATTGCTATCTCGCTTGCCTTTGATGGTGAAATTCAAACATTGCCGTTTATCGAGTGGTGTTGGGAAAATAATAAACAAGTTTATTTACCTGTCATACATCCCTTTAATAAAGGCCACTTGCTGTTTTTACATTACACAGCGACAACAACCATGTTCATCAATCAATACGGTATCGCGGAACCGAAATTGAATGTGCAGTTGATTTGCCCAGTGAAAGAATTAGATCTTATTTTCACGCCATTAGTTGCCTTTGATAAACAAGGAAACCGCATTGGCATGGGAGGCGGTTATTATGATCGCACCTTCGCACCTTGGTTTTCACAGCAAACAGGCCCTTACCCAATCGGCCTCGCACACGATTGCCAACAGGTCATTGCTCTACCAACTGAATCATGGGATGTGCCACTTCCGCAAATAATCACACCATCAATGTCATACCATTTCAGTACAAAAAAATAATCCCCGTTAATATGTGAATCCATTACCACAGCAAACATTTTTCTAGAAACGAGCCGTATTTAATCTGCGCATAATTTGCCTTAGTGACTTTGCATCATGACCTATCATGGGTATAATCTCGCCACTTTTAGCGCTCACTTCAGGATACAAAACCATGACTCAAGATGATAAGAAAAAAGCAGCTGCTTATGCCGCATTAGAATACGTTGAAAAAGGCAGTATTGTTGGTGTTGGTACAGGCTCTACGGTTAATCACTTCATTGATGCATTAGCAACGATGAAAGACGATATTGAAGGTGCAGTGTCTAGCTCAGAAGCATCAACAGCAAAACTAAAAGAATATGGTATTGAAGTCTTTGATCTTAACTCTGTCGCTGACCTAAGCGTTTATGTAGATGGCGCAGATGAAATCAACTCATATAACCATATGATTAAAGGCGGTGGTGCGGCATTAACTCGTGAGAAAATTGTATCAGCTGTTGCCGATAAATTTATCTGTATTGTTGATGATACTAAAAACGTTGATGTATTAGGTGAGTTTCCATTACCCGTTGAAGTGATTCCAATGGCGCGCAGCTACGTAGCACGTGAACTTGTTAAATTAGGTGGAGACCCGGTTTACCGCCAAGGTGTTTTAACCGATAACGGTAATATCATTTTAGATGTTCACAATATGAAAATCGCTGAACCACTGAAATTAGAAGCAGAGATCAATGCAATTGTTGGCGTTGTAACAAACGGGTTATTTGCAAACCGTGCCGCTGACGTTGTATTGGTTGGTACGCCAGAAGGCGTTAAAACGTTTAAATAATAAAAGCATTAATGCCTTAATATCTTCTATTAAGGCATTGGTTAATCTGCAAGCTAACGATTTAGATCAAAAAAATATTAATAGTGCTAATTTTTCATATGTGAATTAGCTCACATAAGTTTCCAATTGACACTATTTTTGCTATTTTAGCCTCACTAAAATTTTTTCACCCTCTTTTTAATATTATTGTTTGTCTATTTATCTGCACATGCAGAGCTCAAGGAACTAGAAATGACTCAATTTTCACTCAACAAAGATAAAATAAAAATCCTTCTTTTAGAAGGTTTACACCACAGCTCAGTTGATACTTTCACACAAGCCGGTTACACCAACATCGAAAGCATCAAAACATCCCTAAGCGAAGAAGATCTGATTGAGAAAATTAAAGATGTCCATTTTGTGGGTATCCGTAGTCGTTCAAACCTAAATGAAAAAGTATTAGCAGCCGCTGATAAATTAGTCGGTATTGGTTGTTTCTGTATCGGTACAAACCAAGTTGACTTAAACGCGGCACAAGCAAAAGGTGTTGCTGTATTTAACGCGCCTTTCTCAAATACACGTAGTGTTGCAGAGCTAGTATTAGGCCAAGCATTATTATTATTACGTGGCGTGCCAGAGCGTAATGCTAAAGCTCACCGTGGTGAATGGGATAAATCAGCAACAGGTTCATATGAAGCTCGTGGAAAAAATCTAGGTATTATTGGTTACGGTCATATCGGTACGCAGTTCGGAATTTTGGCTGAAAACTTAGGTTTCCGTGTTTCTTTTTACGATATTGAAAGTAAATTAACATTAGGTAATGCAACACAAATTGCATCAATGGAAGAGTTACTTGCACAGTCTGATGTTATCAGTTTGCACGTGCCAGAAATTCCTTCAACTAAAAACATGATGGGTGCAAAAGAGTTTGCTCAAATGAAAGATGGTGCCATCTTCATGAATGCAGCACGTGGTACAGTTGTTGATATTCCAGCGCTTTGCGCCGCACTTGAAAGTAAAAAGCTTTCTGGCGCAGCCATTGATGTATTCCCAACAGAGCCAAAATCAAATAACGAAGAATTTGAATCTCCACTACGTAAATTTGATAACGTGATTCTAACACCACACGTAGGTGGTAGCACGCAAGAAGCACAAGAAAACATTGGTTATGAAGTTGCTGGTAAACTGGTTAAATATTCTGATAACGGCTCTACGCTGTCATCTAAGAACTTCCCAGAAGTATCATTACCAGGCCATGCTGATGCAAGTCGTTTATTACATATTCACCAAAATCAACCAGGTATCTTAACTAAGATTAACTTGGCGTTTGCTGAAGCGAATATCAACATTGCAGCGCAGTATCTGCAAACTAACGAAAATATTGGTTATGTTGTTATCGATGTAAACGGTGAAGATGCTGATGAAGCATTGATTAAATTAAAAGCAATCGAAGGCACAATCCGAGCACGTCTATTGAATTAAGGATCGGCTTCAAAATTAGTTGTTCTTTTTTAAAGGAACCTGTCTGTTGAGGTTCTTTTAAATACTTTAGAACAAATTACTTTGCAACGATTCCTAAGAATGGGCTTCAAAATTAGTTGTTCTTTTTTAAAAGAACCTGTCTGTTGAGGTTCTTTTAAATACTTTAGAACAAATCATTTTGCAACGATTCCTAAGAATTGGCTTCAAAATCACTTGATCTTTTGTTTTCAAAATAACTAGTCGGTTTAGTTTTTTTGAAAATACTTTAGAACACGTAATTTTGTAATGGTTCCTAAGGATTGGCGCGTAATTAAAAAAGGGTAAATAGTTTAACTATTTACCCTTTTTTGTTTTCTGTATTTAAAAATCATGTATGAGTAAATATTATGATAGATATTGGTATTAACCTGACCAACAAACGCTTCGATAAAGATCTGCCATTAGTCATCGAAAATGCACAACAAGCGGGTGTAAATAATTTAATTGTCACCGGCACTTCCATTGAAGAGAGCGAGCAAGCCCTAGCGCTGTGCTTACAGTACCCTGATTTTCTTTATTGTACTGCAGGCATTCATCCCCATGATGCAAAAACGTTCAGCAACCAGAGCCTTGAGTCATTGCGTACATTAGCTAAGAATGAACAAGTCAAAGCGATTGGTGAATGCGGCTTAGACTTTAACCGCAACTTTTCTACTCCTGCTGAACAAGAACTCGCCTTTGTGCAACAGTTAGAACTCGCTGTTGAATTACAACTCCCTGTTTTTATGCATGAACGTGATGCAAACACTCGATTTATTGAACTACTTAAACCTTATATAACTCAATTGCCTAATGCCGTTTTGCATTGTTTTACCGGCTCTCAGAGCGATTTAGAAAGCGCCTTGGCATTAGACTTACACATTGGTATCACAGGCTGGATTTGTGATGAACGACGTGGCACAGAGCTGATTAATTTAGTTAAGCTTATTCCCAATGATCGCCTGATGATTGAAACCGATGGCCCCTATCTTTTACCACGCTCTATGCGCCCAAAGCCAAAATCAAGTCGTAACGAACCCAAGTACTTACCGTACATCGCGCAAGCAATTGCAAATGCTCGCGGTGAGACGCTGAAACAATTAGTGCAACAAACAGAGCAAAACAGTAAACTATTTTTCAAACTTTAATGTCTTGTTTTTAAATACACTCTTTTCAAGTAAATTTTTAAATAAAAGGATCGCTAATGACCATTTCTCAAAGCTTCCCCGCACGTCGTTTACGTCGCTTACGTAAGCATGATTTTTCACGCCGACTTGTGGCAGAAAATCAATTGTCAGTGAATGATTTAATCTACCCAATGTTTGTTTTAGAGGGCACAAATCGTCGTGAAGCCATTGCCTCTATGCCAGGTATTGAGCGTCTTTCATTAGATTTATTAGTAGAAGAATGCCGTGAACTTGAAGCGTTAGGTATTCCTGCGGTTGCTCTATTTCCGGTCACTCCCGATGAAATAAAAACAGAAATGGCAGAAGAAGCTTACAACGCAGAGGGTCTTGCACAGCGTGCAGTGATGCGTATTAAAGAGGTTTGTCCTGATTTAGGCGTGATAACAGATGTCGCTTTAGACCCTTTCACCACACATGGTCAAGATGGCATTATTGATGCTGATGGTTATGTATTGAATGATATAACCACTGAAATACTGGTCAAACAAGCTCTCTCGCATGCACAAGCAGGCGCAGACATAGTAGCACCATCAGATATGATGGATGGTCGCATCGGTGCGATACGTGAAGCGTTAGAGAATGCCGGTTATATTAATACTCAGATCATGGCATACAGCGCTAAATATGCATCTAATTACTACGGCCCTTTCCGTGATGCGGTCGGCAGCGCAAGTAATTTGAAAGGGGGTAATAAATCCACTTATCAAATGGATCCTGCTAACAGTGATGAAGCGATTCATGAAGTGGCACTGGATATTGAAGAAGGTGCTGATATGGTGATGGTTAAACCCGGTATGCCTTATTTAGATATCGTACGCCGCGTAAAAACAGAACTGCAAGTGCCAACATTTGCTTATCAAGTGAGTGGCGAATATGCGATGCATAAAGCGGCCATTGATAACGGTTGGTTAAAAGAAAAAGAGTGTGTAATGGAATCATTACTTTGCTTTAAACGCGCAGGCGCAAATGGGGTATTAACCTATTTTGCAAAACAAGTGGCTATTTGGTTAAAAGAAGATCAAAAATAATCATGTATAAAAAACCCGCTTAATAAGCGGGTTTCGTTTTTATCCAGCAACACTCTCTAAACTATCTAAAGGCCAACGTGGTTTTGCTTTTATCGCCAGAGGCTCAAATTGCCCCGCTTTTAAGCGTTGCATTCCTGCGTAAGCTATCATCGCACCATTATCGGTACAAAACTCGTTACGTGGGTAGAATGCCTCCCCTCCGTTGTTTTTCATTAAGGTCGCTAGTTGTTCACGTAAAGAAATATTCGCACTTACGCCTCCCGCTACAACAAGACGCTTCAATCCAGTCTGTTTAAGCGCGCGTTTACATTTTATTGCAATGGTATCAATTACCGCTTCCTGAAACGCGCGTGCTATATCTGCTTGTGTTTGTTCATCATCGCCTTCTCGCGCGATGGTAATAGCGGCGGCCGTTTTTAAACCACTGAAACTAAAATCGAGCCCGGGCTTGTTAGTCATCGGACGAGGGAAAATAAATCGATCTGCAACACCTTTTTCAGCCATTTTTGCTAAACGAGGCCCACCAGGATAATCAAGCCCTAATAATTTTGCTGTTTTATCAAATGCTTCACCGGCCGCATCATCAATACTTTCGCCTAATATTTTATATTCACCAATATTATCAACCTGCACCATTAAAGTGTGGCCGCCAGAAACTAATAACGCTAAAAAAGGAAATTCAGGTTTATTTTCTTCCAACATAGGCGCTAATAAATGCCCTTCCATGTGGTGAACTGCAATCGCAGGTTTCCCCCATGCAAACGCTAAACTACGTCCAATACATGAGCCAACAAGTAATGCGCCTACTAGGCCGGGGCCCGCTGTAAATGCGATTGCATCGATATCTTCTTTAGTACAATTGGCTATCGCCAGCGCTTCTTTAATTAAAGGAATCGTCTTGCGAACATGGTCACGAGAAGCAAGTTCAGGCACCACACCGCCGTAATCAGCATGCAATGCGACTTGGCTATAAAGTTGATGTGAAAGCAGCCCTAATTGGTCGTCATAGATCGCAATACCCGTTTCATCACAAGAAGTTTCAATGCCTAAAATTCGCATAGCGAGCAGTTCCTTAGTACAATAATAAAAGGCGCTAGTTTACAGAGATAGATCTGTTTTTTCGCCCCTTAAATTTAAATAGTTAAATTTAAATTTAAGGGAAAAAAGAACTTTTATTGAATTAACACAAAATTTATACGTTAATTCTTTACTTTTGCCCTCAAATAAGATTAAAATCTCGCACCATTTTAAATGCATTGGTCGCTTTACGACCGTAACCATAAAGGTAATAGGCACATGCCAGTAATTAAACTTCGTGAAAACGAACCATTTGACGTAGCACTTCGTCGTTTTAAACGTTCTTGTGAAAAAGCAGGTATCTTAGCAGAAACGCGTAAGCGTGAGTACTTTGAGAAACCTACTACAGTACGTAAACGTGCTAAAGCAGCAGCTGTTAAACGTCACTTGAAAAAACTTTCTCGTGAAAACGCACGCCGCGTTCGCCTTTACTAAATCAACTGACTTAGAAAAGGTAAAATTATGTCTTTGAAAGTAAGATTAAAAGAGCAACAAATACTCGCTATGCGAGCGAAGGATAAGGTCCGTTTGGGCACTATTCGTATGTTACTTGCTGCGATCAAACAAATTGAAATTGATGAACGTATTGAACTAGACAATGACGCAGTGACGGCTGTCGTGATTAAATCGGTGAAGCAACGTAAAGATTCAATTTCTCAATTTGCCAAAGCAGGTCGAGCAGATCTTGTTGATATAGAAGAGGCAGAACTTGCGATCTTGCAAGAGTTTCTCCCCCAACCACTCACCTCTGATGAAGTGAAAGCTTTAATCGAGCAAGCTATCGCGTCAACAGGAGCAAGTGGCATGCAAGACATGGGTAAAGTGATGGGCGTGCTCAAAAAGGATATTTCAGGAAAAGCGGATATGGCCGAAGTAAGTGCACTCGTAAGAGCGGGCTTAGTATAGACCAACGTTTCTTTTGAATTAAAAAAGCCTCAATCTTAGCAATAAGTTTGGGGCTTTTTTGTTTGTAATTTTTAATTATTTGTAAGTGGTAGTGACATGGCCGGACGTATTCCTCGACATTTTATTGATGACTTAATTGCACGCACAGATATCGTAGATGTTATTGATACTCGCGTGAAATTAAGAAAAAAAGGCAAAGACTACCGTGCTTGCTGTCCTTTTCATAACGGTAACAATAACTCGTCATTTTCTGTCAGTAGCGACAAACAGTTCTATCACTGCTTTAACTGTGGCGCGAGTGGTAACGTACTCACCTTTTTAATGGAATATGACGGTATTGAGTTTGTTGATGCCATTGAAACCCTCGCAGAACAACTTTCTATTGAAGTACCACGCGAAGAAACAGGCTCAGGTAACTCTCAACAAACGACCTATATTGATAGAAAAGACCTGTACCTATTAATGGCAGATATTACGACTTTTTATCAACAACAGTTACGCACGCATAAAAACAGTAAGAAGGTCATTGAATACCTTAAAGGCCGTGGTTTATCTGGTGAAACAGTTAAACAATTTAAAATCGGTTATTCTCCCGATGGATGGGACGAAGTACGTAAACGCTTTGCCATTTCAACAGAATTAGAAAAACAGCTGATCGAAGCAGGCATGTTAATAGCCAAAGAAAGTTCAGGTAGCTATGACCGCTTCCGTGATCGCCTAATGTTCCCCATCCATGATAAACGAGGCCGTGTTATTGGCTTTGGTGGGCGCGTATTGGGCAATGAAGAACCGAAATACCTTAACTCTCCCGAAACGCCTATTTTCCATAAAGGCAAAGAACTTTACGGTTTATATCAAGTAAAACAAGCCCATAAAACCATTGAACGCGTATTAGTCGTTGAAGGTTATATGGACGTAGTGGCGCTTGGCCAATATGGCATCGATTACGCAGTCGCGTCTCTTGGTACCGCAACAACGCCAGATCACATCCACACCCTTTTTCGCAATACCAGTGAGATAGTGTGTTGTTTTGATGGTGACAAAGCAGGACGTACAGCCGCTTGGCGCGCATTAGAAAATGCCCTTCCTTATATCCAAGATGGACGTACCCTACGCTTTATGTTCCTGGCCGACGGTGAAGACCCAGATAGTTTTGTGCAAAAAGAAGGAAAAGAGAACTTTGAGCATTTAATTGGCCAATCAATGCCGCTCTCTGATTTTTTATTCCAACAGCTGTTAGCACAAGTGGATATGAGTAGTAGCGACAGCAAATCAAAACTAGCGCAGCTGGCGATTCCGCTTATCAGTCAATTAAACGAATCAATTTTCAGACAAATGATGGAAGAGCGTTTAACTAAGCTACTCGGTATTGAACACGATGGACTGGAAAAGCTTCTGCCTAAAAAAGACAGTACAAAAAAAGTCGTCAAGAATAAAACAACACCCATGCGTTTAGCGATCTCATTATTATTACAACACCCAAATATCGCCTACGGCTTACCTGATTTCCCTGAATTTAAAGAATTACAGCTACCCGGCTTAACTTTATTGAATTCACTCCTTGAAATTTGCAGAGAGAGTCCCAATATAACTACAGGTCAGCTACTTGAACATTGGCGAGAAACGCCACAAAGCAAGCAACTAAATCAATTAGCGGTTTGGGAAAATAATATAAAAGAAGATAAATATGAGGATCAATTTCTAGATACATTAGAAAAATTCCTTAATCTTCACCTCAATAATAAAATTGAATATTTAAAACAAAAAGCACGTTCAGGCGACGCATTAACAAGTGAAGAAACACAACAACTTGCAAGACTGCTCAGCGAACAAAAACAAAATTAATCAAACTGGAAAAACATACATTTTAGGCGTATAATCTGGCGCTTGCATTTTTTCAATAACATCTTTCTATTTTGGACGGTATCTATGGCTCAAACACCTCAGTCACAGCTCAAAGAACTTATTATCAAAGGTAAAGAAAAAGGCTTCTTAACTTACGCAGAAGTAAACGATCACTTACCACAAGACATTTTTGAGCCTGAACAAATTGAAGATATCATCCAGATGATCGGTGATATGGGCATTAAAGTTTATGAAAATGCACCTGATGCTGATGAAATCAGTTTAGGCGAAGAAAGTAATGATACAGCTGATGAAGATGCTGTAGAAGCTGCTGCACAAGTACTTGCTACGGTAGAGTCTGAAATTGGTCGTACAACCGATCCAGTACGTATGTATATGCGTGAAATGGGTACGGTTGAGCTACTGACACGTGAAGGCGAGATTGTTATCGCTAAGCGTATTGAAGAAGGTATCAAAGAGGTACAAACTTCAGTATCTGAATACCCAGCAACCATTACAGGTCTATTAGATAACTGGGATAGTTACGAAGCTGAAGAGATGAAGCTGACTGATATGATCAGTGGTTTTGTTGATCCTAACGATGATATGACGCAAGCAGTTAGTGCAACACACATCGGTTCTGAACTTACAGATACACAGCTTAAAGAAGCAGATCAAGCTGATAGTACTGATGATGACGAAGAAGAAGAGGAAGGTCCAAAAGGTCCTTGTCCTGAAGAATCAGCTGAAAAATTTACCGAATTACGCAGACTTAATAAAATAGTAGAAGACTCGATCACTAAAAATGGTCGTGCTCATGCTGATACGCGTAAAGCAATCAACGAGCAAGCGGAGTTCTTCCAACAGTTTAAACTGATACCAAAACAGTTTGACCGTATGGTAAAAGCAATTCGTCACTCAATGAATACAGTACGTACACAAGAACGCTTAGTATTAAAAATCTGTGTTGAACAAAATAAAATGCCGAAAAAAGCATTTATTAGTTTGTTTAAAGGCAATGAAACTAACAGTGCTTGGTTAGAGGCGATTTACGCAACAGAATCTGAATACGCTACGCGTATTAAAGAATTTGATGAAGACTTACGTCGCTGTGTTCGTAAAATGGTTAATGTTGAGAAAGAAACAGCACTAACGATTGCAAACTTAAAAGAAATATCTCGCAATATGAGTATCGGCGAAGCAAAAGCACGCCGTGCTAAAAAAGAGATGGTTGAAGCTAACTTACGTCTAGTTATCTCGATTGCTAAAAAATACACTAACCGTGGCTTGCAGTTCTTAGACCTTATCCAAGAGGGCAATATTGGTCTAATGAAAGCAGTAGATAAATTTGAATACCGTCGTGGTTACAAATTCTCTACTTACGCAACGTGGTGGATCCGTCAAGCAATCACACGTTCTATCGCTGACCAAGCGCGTACAATCCGTATTCCTGTACACATGATTGAAACGATTAATAAACTTAACCGTATCTCTCGTCAAATGTTACAAGAAATGGGTCGTGAGCCACAGCCAGAAGAACTTGCTGAACGCATGATGATGCCTGAAGATAAAATTCGTAAGGTATTAAAAATTGCTAAAGAGCCAATCTCAATGGAAACGCCAATCGGTGATGATGAAGATTCTCACTTAGGTGATTTCATCGAAGATACAACGATTGCACTACCCGTTGATTGCGCAACAAGCGAAAGCCTCAAGAATGCAACCAATGATGTGTTAGAAGGTTTAACAGCTCGTGAAGCGAAAGTATTACGTATGCGTTTTGGTATCGATATGAATACTGACCACACTTTAGAAGAGGTTGGTAAACAGTTTGATGTGACACGTGAACGTATCCGTCAAATCGAAGCTAAAGCATTACGTAAATTACGTCACCCAAGCCGTAGTGAACAACTACGTAGCTTCTTAGACGAATAGTCTACGCTGGCGTATTAATAGAAAATCCTGCTACGGCAGGATTTTTTTTGTCTTAATTTTGTAAAAGCAGTTTAAGTGGCCCTTTATGAAAGTCATAAACATATAAATATTGATGTGCAATCATGCCAACTGAGTAGATTACTAAGTTCAGTGCTTATTTAGGATATGCGCATAAACATTGATGAAGAGGATAAGGTCCGAGTCTGAATGCCATCATAAAAACAGCTCGAGTAACATTTTTGTGTTTTTCACGACTTATTTTGCGAACTATGCTGAATAAATAAGCAAACAAATAACATAAGCTAGACACAGAAAACAGGAGCTTATATAATCTGCTTGCAAATTAAGTAACAATATTGGCCCCTTAGCTCAGTTGGTTAGAGCATCCGACTCATAATCGGCAGGTCCCCTGTTCAAGTCAGGGAGGGGCCACCACATTCTAAAAGGCGTAGCAGGTTAATAACCACTACGTCTTTTTTTATATCTTAATTTTGCCTGTAGTTATGCCTGTAGTAGGGTTTTTATAAAAACAAACTTTATGATTCAGTTCTATAAATCAGAAAACCCCTTCCCTATTGAATATAAATTCAGAAAAGGACTCTATTATTTTTCAAATAGCTTTTAAAACATTGTATATAAAAGAAAAAATAGGAATAACATGAAAACTTTGTTTAACTTAACCGTTGTAATTGTGACGATTACAGCCCTTTTCGCTATAAACTCAGCATATAAAATACCAGGAAGTGACTTTGCCTTTGGTGAGTGTGTTGCCGCTTATGATAAATTTGGTAATCGTAGTGATATATTAGAAAAGTTAAAGTACAAAGATAAGGCAAAAGAAGCGTATGGCAAGATTAGCAATAATAAATTAAGTATAAGCTTAGCCATAATGGAAGTGAAATCTGATTATCATAACTATACAATAATCAGACAAGTTGAACGCTACATCTCATGTGTTAATAATATCTAAACCTCGCGAAAGGTGATTTTATGAAAGTCACTTAATTAAATATCTACGGCATAATTTCACAAATCGGGTTGTGCTTTTTATACCATAGGCTCGACACCAATTAACATTCAGAAAGTAAACGAATAGATAACGCCTTATAATGCTTTCTCACAACTAAAAACACTCCATCACTTACTATTTGAATCTAAGCCCCATAAAAGCACTTGAAATTAAATTTTTAAATGCCCAAATTGTTTATTTAAGTGTATTTCCACCATCGGCCAATACTTCCGCTCTAGATGATAAATTTCTTCCTTAGCTTTATAAAATGTTTTCCAGTGTATGCCCTTTGGTTTTGCCCAATAGTGCGACAGAGCAAACATGTTAAGTACCTCTGGCCAATCATTGCCCCATAGCTTCTTGCGCTTGTTTCTAATCTTTCTCATTAACCTGTCACGAGGTCGTTCGGCTTGTGTGGCATAGTGAAGCCCTAAACATTCACGACAAGCATAGGCATTTTTGACTGCGTAAAGGTGCTGGCGTTTGCTTTGGCAACATGGGCAAGTGATATATAGCTTATTGCTAGCACTGCAATCATCTTGTATTAAAGCAATATGTAGCGTTTGGCTCTTGATATGGAATTTAGCGACTTTTATTTTTTTGGCGGTTTCAATTAACTCAAAGTTTTTGTGCTGTTCGCTTAGGTGATCAAGGGTGATTGTGTAGCGACCTAGTTTCGCCTGTAACAATGGTTTGAATACGATGGCCGATAGTCGGTGATACTCAACCGTATAGGGCCGTTTTCTTATTCTGCCGTAATGTGAACCTCTTGGCATAACCTTTCCTTTCATTCTGTATTGTGCGAAAAACAGGCCGCAATCAAGTCTTAACTACCCTTAATCGGCTCAATCATATTATTTAGGCATTACCCCAATCGTTTAGCCACTCTTCATTAGTTTGCTCTTGTGGTCTTACTGCCTTATTAGTAGTAGGCAAGGGATTACTTATATCCATGTTACCGTTTAACCTTATACCGCACTTATTCAAGCCCGTACTTAAATTGTTCTGCAAGCCCTTAGCTTCATGGCCTATAGCAACTTTCTTGTCTGTTGTTGTTGTCTGCGTGTTGTCTGTCGCTTGTCTGTTTACTGTATGTCGCTTGTCTGTGTTAACAGCACGTAGAAGCTCATTTATATTTTCATACGTGACATTAAGCGTTGGTATTATCTTATCTGTTACCTTGCCTTTTTCATCGGGTGAAGCGACAAAAAATAACGCTTTAAGGTTACCCATATAGCTATGAAACGATGACAATCTAGGTGGAAATTTTAGACCTGTTGAACGCCAGTATTTATAGAACAATGTGTTTTTACTTACTCGAAATTGGCCTTTAGGC
>NZ_PJBZ01000193.1 GCF_002835995.1 Psychromonas sp. Urea-02u-13
CACTTAAGCGGACAAAAATTGTTGGCTATAATTTTGTGAGGAACGAACAATAGCCAACTGTTTTTGTTCCGTTTAAAGTGCTTGTTAGTTGTGTTTAGCGGTAATAAATGCCTAATGAAACACGATAACTAATTTGAGAAAAACTATCTAGTAACCTATTGAAAAAATAAGACATAATTCAACTAAACAACACACTCGTGGTTACACTTTAAAACTAGAAACCAGAATGACGCCATTATAAAATAAGCGGAGCTAATGGAGCCGAGAGTTCTGGTTAACTAACGAGTTAAACGTTGAACCAGACGACTGTTAGCGACAGCATATTATGGCGGAATGAGCGAGTAACAAACGAAAACTACAAGGCAACGATTTTGAAGATTAGCAAACCCAAACCTTAGCCTGAAATGCTCCGCAGAAAGAATTACCAACTACGATTTCAAAAACCAACTAACGCCGCGTTAAGCGGACAAAAATTGTGGGTTATAATGTGTAGCGAAGCGAAACGTAACCCACTGTTTTTGTTCCGTTTAAACGCCTTGTTAGCTTTTTATTTCAAAAGTTCGCTGATGGATCTAACGAAAATAGGAACTTCAAGTAAATGCCACCACTGTTTCTTACCTTTTTTACCACCAAGGCGGATATTGTTTGTTAGGTGTTTCCATTTTATAGGCTCTGGTTTAGGGATATTGCTATCACCAGATTGCTCAATTGCTTCAGACCAACCTAACCAATTAAAATCATCGTATTTGTGGCTTCCATCTTCGGACTCTCGAATATGAGGTTCTACAACATCTGCATGGATAATTTTATTACATGCTTCTCTTAAGCTCATTTTGTCAAACATCATGCAATTATGTAGATGGTTTGCTCTTTCGCTTGCAGCGTCATATGCGATACGAATTTCAGATAACTTATCTTGTTTCTTCATTTGATCATCTAGGACTCGAAGAGATATTGCAATTTCGAGTAATAGCCGACTCATTTCTCGTTGAAAGTAATTATCTTCTAATATTGCAATTGAATCATCTCTAGTATCAGGATCGGCTTGTCTCGCGATTTCTTTATTCGCATAAAAATGACTCAACAATCTATAAGCATTAAGTTTAATGGCTTCTCTATCCAACACGTATTTCGATGGTAATTCCATGATATAACACCTAAAGCTAACGCCCACTTAAGCGGACAAAAATTGTTGGCTATAATTTTGTGAGGAACGAACAATAGCCAACTGTTTTTGTTCCGTTTAAAGTGCTTGTTAGTTGTGTTTGGCGGTAATATTTACCTAATGAAAAACGATAACTAATATTAGAAAAACTATCTAGTAACCTCTTGAAAAACTAAGACATAATTCAACTAAACAACACACTCGTGATTACAATTTAAAACTAGAAACCAGAATGACGCCATTATGAAATAAACGGAGTTAATGGAGCCGAAGATATAAATGCGCTTAGAGATTAAACATTGCACCAGACGACTATTAACGACAGCATATTTTGGCGGAATGAGCTAGTTACAAACTAAAACTACAAAGCAACGACTTTGAAGGTTACCGAATTCAAACCTTAGCCAGAAATACCTCGCAGAAAGTATTACCAACCGCGATTTTAAAAACCAAC
>NZ_PJBZ01000194.1 GCF_002835995.1 Psychromonas sp. Urea-02u-13
GTGATTGAACTGAGTTTGACTTGTTGATATCTGTTTCAAGCGCATTTTTTATTAAAATAATTCTATAAATGTTTGGATGTCCTACTTTGTTTTTAAGTGAAAACCAAATCATGCCTCATGTAACTGAGAAAATGCTCGGTCACGAACTCGGAGGAATAATGGCGATTTATAATAAACACGATTGGCTAGATGAGCAGTTAGTTGGTTATGAGTTGTATTGGCAACTGCTAGAAAAGCAATTTAGTTAAAGGTTCTTCCTTTATATAGAGAATTTCAAAAATCGTTTCATTTATATTGAGAATCTGACAGGATATAAGAAATCAAAACGGGGAATAGCTGATGCATGATTACAACAAAGAAGATCAGTCATTGTTTGATGAAGCAATGAGCTTTGTTCGGATTAAAAAAAACAAGAAGAAGATCGCCAAAAAATTAGTTGATAGCCTTCCTGAAGAAGAAAGCCCTGTATCAGTTTTTATGGCCGGTTCTCCAGGAGCAGGGAAAACAGAGGTAGCCAAAAGCCTCGTTGAGAGCTTTGGAGGGAATACGCTTCGCATCGATAATGATGAATTACGTAATGAATTTGAAGGTTATACTGGCGGAAACTCTCATCTATTTCAGAGTGCCGCGACTAGACTTGTTGAAGCTGTACATGACAGAGCATTAAAGAAAAAAGTAAGTTTTATTCTCGATACAACCCTTTCATGCTATGAAGTTGCTAAAAAAAATATCGAACGTTCTTTAAATAAAGATCGCGCAGTAATGATTATCTTTGTTTATCAATCTCCTCAGAATGCGTGGGCATTTGTACAGGCAAGGGAAAAAGTTGAAGGGCGTAGAGTCCCACCTGATGTTTTTGTAAAGCAGTTCATTGATTCTCAATTAGTAGTGAATAAACTAAAAGCAGAGTTTCAAAAGCAGATTAGAGTCGAAGTTTTAGTTAAAGATTTAACGGAGCAGAAAGCTTATCATTGCAATGTGAGCACCGTTGACCAATACTTAGAAAATAAGTATAATACCGCCTCATTAAATTCAATCGTGAATAATAAATCGGAGTGTTAACCATGTTTTCTATTTTACAGAAAAAAAGTACTAAAGTTTCTTCAACTGCATTTTCTGATTTTGTAAATCAATCTTCTTCTGGCGAAAAGAAACGTGTGTTCAAAGCCGCTATTAAACAATCTAGTGCTAGCCAAGCTAAAATTATGCAACAAGCCTGCATATTATAAATAAATTATAATATCCAAAAAAGGGAAGCAATTGCTTCCCTTTTTTGAACAATAGAGGACACCCGCATCTTTTTGACTGAGCTTCAAGAGTAACCTATGGTTAAATAAACAGCATAGGTTTTCCTTGGAGGTTTTATGACACAATCCCGCGACACGCTAATTTCACTTGCTGATACCCCTTACTACCATTGTATATCCCGTTGTGTACGTCGTGCCTTTTTGTGTGGTGATGATAAATATTCAGGACAAAGCTTTGAGCACCGTCGACAGTGGATGATAGATCGAATCCGATTCTTAACGCATGTTTTTTCAATTGAAGTGTGTGCTTATGCCATCATGTCCAATCACTATCACCTTGTTTTATATGTCAATGAAGAGGCATTGTTAG
>NZ_PJBZ01000195.1 GCF_002835995.1 Psychromonas sp. Urea-02u-13
CACCCTGACATTACCTAAACGTTATCCAACAAAGTGGATAGCAAACTGCATAAAAGTGGGTTACGGCGAGCATGCCTTTGAATACCTGTCTCGTTACTTATACCGAGGTGTATTGCCCGATAAAGATATCATCCGTATTACCGATAAAAATGTCACTTTTAAATACGTAGACAGTGAAACGAAGCAAACCAAAACACGAAAACTGCCCATACTCGAATTTTTATGGCTTATCTTACAGCATGTACTCCCAAAAGGATTACAGCGCGTACGTGATGTTGGTTTTCTACGTGGTAATGCAAAAAAGCTAAGACTGCAAATACAGTTATTACTGCTCAACACCAAGCACTGGACTCAGCCTGCCTCGCCTAAGGTAAGTAAAGCGATTCGCACTTGTCCTTGTTGTCAGCACGAAATGACATGCTCAGGGGTTTCACGACTGAGTGAGCCGAAAGGCCTAATAAGATAAACGAGATAAAAAGGATAAGGGGTGAAATATAAATAGAAGGCGTCGCTAATGAAATGAACCTGACAGAGACAACCTATTGATAACACTGAGCTCTCACTGTTATCGCAATCTCGTTCGCCTAAAATTAAGCAGGATAACGAGCAAACCACTAAACCAGATCACACTATTTACTATAAATAAGCAGATACTCGCCCGGGCATGTCCAACACCCAGATAAGGTGTCGGCTGCGCGACACCTATCCTTATTTGTTATATGCCCATTAACATATTTATTTTTTTAATTTGATTTGCGTTTTAACAAATCCAGCGATCGACGCTGACCAGAAACAAATTGGCAACAAAACCATCAAATAAAAGAAAAAACTACTAGTGTAAATATTTACTAATGAATTCCTTCCTACATATTCCAAATCATCAGGTTCGATGGGGAACGACCACAGTGCTATAGGTAATAATGGAACGATTAATAAAAACAAAACACCTTTAATAGGGGATAAAACATGAAACATTCCTTTCGGATTTTTAGCATCAACTACAAACCACCAGTGAAATATTAATATGGGAATTGAAGCTATATTGACTAATAATGCAGCTGAAAAATACTCAGGATATGCGGAGTAATTGGCTATATTCATCCCTATAGTATATTGATTTAAAATATTCACTGTTAAGTACTCAAATATTCTAATATCTACATAATTAAATAAGTGTAATAACACAAAGGCTAAAATTGATGGACCGAAAAAACCTATGACAATCAATTTGTTTTGATATTTAGATTTCACTACTTTTTACCTTTCACAAAGTCTCTTTTTGATAGAGCGGGTATTAGATAACTAATTACAATTAATCGCCTATGAACCATAAATTCTCACGGGCATATAACGCCCACTTAAGCGGACAAAATTTTTTTGCCAAACTTGTTGAGGAACGAAACATGGCAAACTGTTTTTGTTCCGTTTAAAGTGCTTGTTGAACGAAGCCGCTGTGCGGCAGAAAAACAAAAATC
>NZ_PJBZ01000196.1 GCF_002835995.1 Psychromonas sp. Urea-02u-13
ATTGTGGGTTATAATGTGTAGCGAAGCGAAACGTAACCCACTGTTTTAGTTCCGTTTAAGCAACTTGTTAGGCATGCCGAATTCATCAATTAAGCATTGTAACCGAGATCTTCATATTCTTCTTTTAAATTAAAAGCTTTCGCTAGTAAATGTTGAGTGCTTTTAAGCCAATTTAAAGAGTTTACACTGTGTCTAGATTGGAATAATGTAGCTAGAATTTCGCCCGTACTTGATTTTATTGTCATTCCTACCCAGCCAGCCCCTCTTGCAGGGCGCTCTTCATATAGTGATAGAACGCTGGATTCATCAGACAAAACGGAAATGCTACGGTTGTTTTTTATACAGCCTAAGTATTTTCCATCTTCGGTTTTCCATCCAATTAGATTATTTCTTTCATTTTTATTGTAGAGACCTACTACTGATTCAGGTGCTTCACTTTTAAGGGGAATCTCAGCCTCAACAGTGATTGGTCTGTCGATATTAATCCATACTTGCATAGAAACCTCTGTGTATGCCTAACGCCGCATTAAGCGGACAAAAATAGTGGGTTAAAATGTGTAGCGAAGCGAAACGTAACCCACTGTTTTTGTTCTGTTTAAATGCCTTGTTATACCTATACTGCGCCGATCTCACTACGCATTTGTTGTAATAGTTTTTTAGATTTACTTTGAATCGAAACACCTATTTCTACTAATTTATCTTGATACATTTGGGACTGTTCTTCTTGCTTGTTTATTATTATTTCTAAGAATTTCCCAACAAATTCATTAGCAGTATCCATTGATTCTTGAGTTAGGACTTCAAGTTCTTCGAAAGTTTTAATCATTTCATCAGTTGCAATCATTTTGATTCGATTCGTTTCTGATTTCAGCTTTATGACATCTTCAAGCCCTTCTTGCATCAATCCCGATATTTGGTTGCTAAACCAAACAACGGTATCCCTTTCCATTTCTTTATTTTGCTGTTCACCTGCAACCATCATGTCATTTAAATATTGATCAAAAATTGGCTGCATTTTGTCTTTGAAAGCATTCTGGCTCTTTTTACCAAATTCATCCAATTTAGCGGCATATGCACCATATTCGGTTGCCTTTAATTCAAATATTTTTAGTCGCCTGTCTGCACTATATCGCAGGTCTTGCTCAATAACTTTTAGCGAGCGCTCATGGCTTTGTTTGTTAAAATATGTAAAGCCAATCCATAGCACATTTACAATGCCAAATATCCAAGCAAAGTATTCAGGGTTTTGTTGAATGATTTCGTAGATAGTGCCCATATTTACCTTAGGTATAACGCCTCGTTAAGCGGATAAAAATGGTTGGCTATAATCGCGTAGCGATGGCCAACTGTTTTTATTCCGTTTAAACGACTTGTTATACAATTTTTTATTAAAAACTAATCTTGATCTTTCATCGCACTTTCTATTGAAGGA
>NZ_PJBZ01000197.1 GCF_002835995.1 Psychromonas sp. Urea-02u-13
AGAGATGGTGTCATGTGGGATCCTGAAATGAATCAGAATTAAGAATTGACACCATAGCGCCCACTTAAGCGGACAAAAAAGGTTGGCTATAATTTTGTGAGGAACGAACAATAGCCAACTGTTTTTGTTCCGTTTAAAGTGCTTGTTATACAAATTTTACAGATAACTAAATAGGCTTGCACCTTCTGTTTCCCCATGATTCGTACGTTGATCATATCCTGAATTTAAGGTATCTAATTCCGATATAAGCTTATCCCCAATAGCATTAGCCTTTTTCTCCAAAACATTACATTTAGATTCAGGTTCCATTTTTAAAATCGAATTCTCAATTTTTTGAGCAATTTGAATAGCAAACTTATGATGCCCTTTTTCATGAAGAACTAAGTTGGGATACCACTGATTCCAGATTTCATTCACATCACCCACATCGGTACCCAATTTCGGAAGTGTATACTTAGTTTCTACCGTCGTATTTGCGGAAGTAATCCAGCAACTATTTTTAGTATATTTCCATCTAAAATTCCACTTAACATAAGAATATGCATGTCCATGGAATTTTTCTCCATTTGTTGATATAGGAGTATTCTCATTTAAAGAGCTAAGTATCTCTGCTTTAGAATAAGGGTAAATACTATAAAAATTATACTCTTCAGATACAGACATTTTTGCAATAACTACGCTTGGTGAAATAGCGATAGAAGCGAATATTATTAACCGTAGCGATTTCACTGAGTACCCTTGTGTATTTGTATAACGCCTGCTTAAGCGGATAAAAATAGTTGGCTATACTGTGGAGCGAAGCGGAACGTAGCCAACTGTTTTTATTCCGTTTAAAGCTCTTGTTATATTTTTATTTCATCGACTGCAATTAAAATATTGTACTTTCTTTTCCATTCATTTTCTCTATTAACTGATTCGAAACCCAACTTATCAGAGTAATAAAAGTCTTCACCAGCAATACATTTTGGCCAATTTTTATATATGTTTTTTGTTGCATCGTTTTCGGTCCAAACATCGGCAAGAACAATTGCAAACCGTTTATTAATTTGAATGTCGATTAATTCATCTTCTAACTTGGAAATATAGTTTTTAGTATGCATTCGAACAATGTCGTCACGAACACTTCCTAAGTTAGATACTGATTTCAATCTTTTAGCTTCGATAATAAATAATGTTTTACTGGATAGATCAAAAATAATTGCATCTACATGTAAGCTTTCTTTATCCGTGATAGGTGCTTCAAACCATGATATACAATTATTCCCAATAATTTTTTCCATAGAAGCGACAAAATTATTAGTTAAATTTCTTTCTGTAAACCCTGTCGACTCATGAGCAGGATAGTAATTATTAAGAATTTTAAGGTATCTGGATTGCATTTCGATAAAGGCATCTTTGATAATCATTAACTCGACACTCCCAGTAAAATA
>NZ_PJBZ01000198.1 GCF_002835995.1 Psychromonas sp. Urea-02u-13
ACAATGTCACGCTATGTTGCCGTAAGCTCACAACCTCCAAGGAAAACCTATGCTGTTTATTTAAACGCAGGTTACTCTTGAAGTTCAGTCAAAAAGGTACGGGTGTCCCCTATTGGTTTCTTGAAACTCAGTCAAAAAGAGTCGGGTGTCCCCGATTGGTTTTGTGTCCAATCCATGACTCCAACAATACCTATCGGTGAAAATGCAGTAGTAGAAATTAAAGCCGCTGTTCCTCATGCTACTAAAACACATTTCAGAATTGGGTTATCTACTGCCTTTAATAGGCTTTTAAAATTAAATTTTTTTACTCGACACCTGGATTTTTTGATTATTTTAGAGGCATTATTAAGTGAAAAATTTCTGTATTTACAATTTAAAAATAAAGAAAACCAATTAATAACCATACTATAAAAATTCCTATCAATCTAATAGTACCATGTACCCAATCATCAAAATAGAAATACATACAAATCTTAAGAATTAAAAATTAAAAGAGAAATTAAAACCGGACATCCCAAAGTTTCAAACAATCTTAAAAATAAAAAATAGGTTTGTGAAATAGATAACAACAAACGAAATGCATGTTTAATTTCTAAAAATGGTGAGGGAGAACATACTATGAGGAAAATACGCGATATTGCTGATTTATAGGCACAATCAACCTAAGTTAGGCACTCATAATGTGAATTGTTAAATCTTAGGCTTGAAAAATCAGTGGTAAATTTGTCGTAACTTGTTCTGACCCGATATCCACTTTTTACCCGTATGCGAGGCAAACAACGCGAGTTCTTCCAATGACCCGACTGCACCATGATAGTCTTTACCGAAATCATTGGCTAAACTTAGCCAGGTGTCGTTATCTAACCCAAGTGAGGTTAATAAAGCAGGAGCTTGTGATGATATTGCACCTCGCTTACCTTCACGAATAATGCGGCCCGTCCAGTCAACAAGTTCGAGATAATCAATCAAGGTAAAATGAATGCCCTTTGTTTTATCTTGATGTTGATGCTCTGCACCGATGAATTTTACCAATCGCGTATGTTCAACTTCATTGTTCTTTTCTGTCTCATTTGATTTGTTATGAATACGTTCAAAAACAGAGGTATATTCCGATTTATCAACACTTGATGCCATCTTAGCGCGGATAGGATTCAAGTCGACATACGCCATGCAGGTTAATAATGCTTTCTCATCTAGCAAGGCTTGAGATTTGAATCTGCCTTCCCAGAAACGTCCCTTGCACTTATCTTCTTTATTCGCTTTAACAGCGATAAATTCATTTAGACAACGCATGAACCAAGAGATACTCGACAAACGTTTACGCCACTTTGCAATAATTTCAAGCGCGGCTTCTTTTTGAATATCTGATGTTAACTCGTCTTTTTGCCT
>NZ_PJBZ01000199.1 GCF_002835995.1 Psychromonas sp. Urea-02u-13
ATAAAATAGACATAACCCCTTGTTTTATAGTTAACCTCTTTTCTTTAGTTGGTTTTCAGGTTCAAAATATCGAATAATGTTTAATACTATTAGAACGACTTGCTAAGCCCTGTTTTACAGGGCTTTTTTGTGTTTGTTGTATGTACTTTAAGCGAGACTCTTCACTGTTAGCTTGCAAAAAGAAAAACCTGATCCTCTGCACTCTTTCTCCAAGGAACGCGTGGCCATGCAGCCGGGTGTTGTTTAAATCATAAGTTGAAGGGGTTTATAACCGATATGATTATTTGGAAGAGTGGGAGGAAGCTTTAGGTTTTCTGGCTGTGAAAATACAAAATATTGTTCAGTTATAACAGTTGGTGATTACCTGTTGGAGTCTAGATTAAAATGCGTTCGTCATGGGGGTTAGGTCAGGGCAAGCGCATTATAAATGCGATTAAACAATTTAAATAAATTCAAAAGAAATTAACCACGAAGGCTCGAAGAAAAAGAAGGTTAAAGATCAAATTGAATTTTTGCTCTTGGTTTCTTCGTGTTCTCTGTGTAACGAAGTGGCTTCGTGGTAGTTTTTTATTAAAATAATAGGGAGCAACGCTATAGCAATACGTATTTTGGAGTGCTAAAAGCATTTTCAATTATAATGCGCTTGCCGTGGGGATTAGGTCGGTGTAACAAAAATATCTAGCTAAATTACACTAATTTGGTTGATCTTATCTCAATTATTGCCATTTTTGAGATGAAATCAATGTCAGGAAAATATTTATCTCCACCAGAATGCCCTTTTGACACTATAAGTGATGTATTGCTTGAGATTGGCAATCAGGGTGATGATCCCAACAAATATATATACTACATCAATCCATTTATTGATGAATACCATTCGTTTAATAAATGGGGTCAGGTCTGAATGGCACTGCATTAAGCTATAAACGCAATATTTTCAGGACATTAAAGATCAGAGTAAATTTAATGCCTTTGGTAAATCAACCTAAAAACATGAACTTAATGGGTTAACTTGAATTCGATCTCTCCCTGTAAAGCCTATTATCTATAGCTTTTAGGCTTAATGCAGTGCCATTCGGGTCAGGTCTTTCATTGTGCATGAGTGAAAAATGAAATGTCTGACCCTCTGTACTCCTGACACTTGTGCTTTTTTTTGTTTTTTTAGTTAAAAATATAATAGAGGTGAAGTATCAAAAAGTGGTGGATGATTTCCCATCTATTCACTCAAACTATCTAGTTATCTCTCTATTTTATACCCCTCAAATATTAATTTCCTGGATCTAATCTTCTCTCTTTAACGTTTTAATCTCCTTAATTTCATTTAAATGAGAGCCTAAATTCAGCGTGAACTTTATGCACAAAATAGCCT
>NZ_PJBZ01000200.1 GCF_002835995.1 Psychromonas sp. Urea-02u-13
ACTGACAGCTTAAGTGCTGCTTATAAAAATCATAGCCAAGAAACATTATTAACCGAGCGCTACACCAAGTTGTGCAAGCATTATTCGGTAAAAGCAACACGTAACAATAAAGGTATTGCCCATGAAAATGGCGCCATAGAATCTGCAAATGGCCATTTAAAAAGAAAGGTCGATCAGCAGCTGATGTTACGTGGTAGCCGTGATTTTAGTAGCCTTAGTGAGTATGAAAAATTCATTAATATCATTATTGCCAAAATTAACCGTCAATGTAAAACACGCTTTGAAGAAGAAAAAGAACACTTACAAATGCTACCTTGTCGTCGCACTAATGATTTCAGTGAGCAATATGTAAAAGTGTCTTCAAGCAGTACCATTAGCGTTAAACGAGTCATTTACACCGTTCCATCTCGCCTTATCGGTTGCGCACTTTTAGTGCATATTTACGATGATCGGTTAGTGTTGTTTTATGGTCATGAAGAGACCTTATCTTTAAATCGAATTTATGCTTCAGGCACGCTCAGAGCACGCAGTGTTAATTATCGTCATGTGATCCACTCGCTTGCTAAAAAGCCCAATGCCTTTAGATCATCACAGCTTCGTGATGACCTTATCCCCGCAGGTGATTTCACCCTATTATGGAAAAACCTCATCCAAGATGGCCTCACTGATGCGGATTGTAAATATATGGTGGACTTACTATTACTTGCCGATAATTACGACTGTGAAGCGTCACTTGGACGCTATGTTTTAAGTGAATGTGAAGCAAACTCAATGCCATCAATAAAGCAGTGTCGAGCGTTATTTGGCCCTGATAAAGTTGAAGTGCCCATCATCTTTACTCAGCAACATAATCTGAATAGCTATGACAGTTTAATAGGTGGTTTAAATGGCTAACATTCAAAGCTTGCCTTTACTACTTAAAGAGTTGCGACTGACAGAGATGGGAAAAACATGGCAATATTTATCTGATAAAGCGATAAGAGAAGCATGGGAACCTGCACAATTCTTGGCTGAATTATGCGAATTGGAAACAAATCACCGTTATGAAAATAGACTCAAACGGCTATTAAAAGAAAGCCAGTTACCAACAGGTAAACAACTTAATCAATATGACTTTAGTGAAGTTAAGGGGGTAACCGCACTGCAACTACAGCAAAAAACCACCCAGCTAGAGTGGCTTAAACAAGGTCATAACATCTTGCTATTTGGTGCCAGTGGATTGGGTAAGACTCACCTTGGCGCAGCGATAGGTCATGCTTTAGTTGCACAGTCAAAACGAGTGAAGTTCACCAGTAGTACTGCATTGGTGCAGCAACTACAAAAAGCCCGGGAA
>NZ_PJBZ01000201.1 GCF_002835995.1 Psychromonas sp. Urea-02u-13
CCTGCTGATTTTCGTCAAGGTATTGATGGATTAGCCGCGTTATGTAAACAACGCCTTAATTGCGAACCTCGCTCAGGCACTTTGTTTGTTTTTATTAATCGAAACAAAACGATGGTACGCGCATTGGTTTATGAAAATAATGGCTTTTGGTTAATGACAAAGCGGTTATCTAAGGGGAAGTTTTTAGGCTGGCCAACGGTAAATACCCCCATTACATCAATAGATGCGGCGCATTTAAGAAAATTATTAAGTGGTCATTACACACCACTAAAATAACTGCTGGCTTTTTTAATTCATGAGATCATACTTTCGTCATGATTTATTTCGCCGTTATTAAAGGAACATTGTGAACAAACCATTTAACGACCTTGATACCCAATCCCTTGATGATTTAATCAAGCGAGTGGTTGAAGCCAAAGAAAATAACCTTGCGCTCAGCCCTGATGATTACCAGCTATTATTGGATGCATTACTGACACTGACAACGACCCAAAATCGCTTGGCAGATCATGGTGTGACCGTTCACAAATTACGTAAGTTACTGGGTATTGAAAAATCATCAGAAAAGCAGAGTGATCTTAATAACACACCGAAAAAAAGCAGTAAGAAAAAAAACACAAAATCGATAAAGAACAACAATGAAGCGTTCACCCCCGTAAAACCAGTCGTAACAAAGCATGAATTAAGCGACCTTAATAAAGGTGATAACTGCCCTGAATGCCTTAAAGGTAAAGTCTACAAAGTAGAGCCTGGCAGCTTATTGCGTATTACAGGACAAAGTCCTTTTACGCCAGAGCAACACGTTCTGGAGCGCCTGCGCTGTAATACTTGTGGTGTTTACTTCACCGCTAATCTTCCCGATGAAGTATTAAATGACGGGGATAGCAATACAAAATATGGTTACTCCGCCCGCAGTTTAATGGCCATTTACAAATATTTTGCAGGGCTTCCTTTTTATCGTCAAGGCAGTATTCAAAAGCTATTGGGTGTTAACATCACTGCCTCAAGCGTGTTTGATCAAGTTGAGCTAGTCTGTGATGCAATTTACCCCGTCTACCAATACTTATTTGAACTAGCCGCTGATGCAAATCACTACTACTTAGATGACACCACACACCGAATTCTTGATGCAAAACCGATAGAAAAGAAAGTGCGTAACAGTG
>NZ_PJBZ01000202.1 GCF_002835995.1 Psychromonas sp. Urea-02u-13
TACTTGGCATGAGCACTACGTTCTTAAAGCACTTTGATTCTATTACTGATCCTAGGATTGAACGCTGTAAAAAGCATAACCTCTTAGATATTCTCCTTCTCGCGATAAGCGCAGTACTCTCGGGGGCTGAAGGCTGGGAAGATATTGAAGATTTCGGGCATTTAAAGTTAGATTGGCTTCGTCAATATCGACCTTTTGAAGCAGGAATCCCGAAGCACGATACAATTGCCCGTGTTATTTGTCGTTTAAAAGCGGAAGAAATAGAAGCTGCTTTTCAATCATGGATATCATCTCTCGTTGAAATAACTGGATGTGATGTTATTGCTATCGATGGAAAGACAGCACGTCGTTCATTTTCAACTAAAGAGCGTAAAAATGCGCTTCATACCGTCAGCGCTTGGAGTTGCCAACACCAATTAGTTTTAGGGCAAACAGCCGTCGATGCAAAGACAAATGAAATTACAGCAATTCCAGAACTTTTAACGATGTTAGATATCGAAGACAGCATCATTACGCTCGATGCTATGGGATGCCAGAAAAAAATAGCCGAACAAATAATTAAACAAAAGGCGGATTATATTCTTGCCCTCAAAGGGAATCATTCAGGGATGCAAGCAGAGCTAGAGGCTTGGTGGCATAAAACTCAGCGAGAAGGTTTTTCAGGAAATAATTATGACGAACATACCGATATAGACAGCGGGCATGGTCGAATTGAGACAAGAACATGCAAACAGGTACTGATTGATAAAGGCTGGCTGAGCAAAGAGTATCGATGGTCTGGCTTCAAAAGCATCATCAAAGTCAGCTCAGAAATACATGAAAAATCCACTGGCAAAGATACAACAGAAACACGTTGGTATATCTCTTCGTTGAATTTGAATGCAGAGCAATCACTTCATGCAGTTCGTAGTCACTGGCAAGTAGAAAGCATGCACTGGGTACTTGATATGACATTTAGAGAAGATGAATCTCGTATACGAAAAAAACAAGGACCACTCGCTTTTAATATAATGCGAAAAATAGCAATGGCGCTATTTAAACAAGATGAGACCAAAACAGCTAGTATGGCGCGTAAAAAGAAGATGGCAGGACTGGACGATGATTATCGTTCAACCCTTCTAGAATCAGGGATTAAAATGCGCTAGCCGTG
>NZ_PJBZ01000053.1 GCF_002835995.1 Psychromonas sp. Urea-02u-13
TATAGACCACTTTAAAAAAGTGAATGATAGCTATGGCCATGACGTGGGCGACCAAGTATTAAAATATTTTGCAATGATTGCCAGTAAGGGCTTACGCAGTGACCAAAGAATTGGACGCTTTGGTGGTGAGGAGTGGTTAGTTGTTTTACCTAATGCAAAACCTGCTGAGCTTGATAACAAATTTAAACAGTTACTAAAGGCTTATCAGGAGAATAGACCAACAACACTGCCTGAAGAACTCGTGCTAAGTTTCAGTATGGGTGTCGTGATCGCTGAGACTGGTGATAATCGTTCTGTTCAGGATCTATTAAAGCAAGCTGATGTCGCGCTTTATAAAGCCAAGGTGGATGGCCGTGGCTGTTACGAGGTTGCTAAATAGACTCAATAAATCGCGTTAGCTTAATGGTCGCGCTATTTGTTAAGGCGTTTGCTTTTTTGTAGCCACTTATCTAATGCATTAGCAAAGCTTTGTTTTTCTTTATCACCAAACTTATTCGGTCCACCGCTTATTTGTCCTGTGTTACGTAATTCCTCTGCCAAATTTCGCATCGCTAATCTCTGGCGAACATTTTCAGGGGTATAAAGCTCTCCACGAGGATTTAGCGCCGTCACACCCTTTTCAACAATCTCTGCCGCCAATGGAATATCTTGGGTTATCACTAAATCTTCAGCTTGAACATGCATTGAAATGTAATTGTCCGCCACATCAAACCCTTGGGCAACTTGAACCGTTTTAATGAGCTCTCTACGTGGCACTGGGAGTGGACTGTTTGCGACAAAAACAAGCGCGACACCTGTACGCTCACTGGCACGAATTACCATTTCTCGGACGGGAACGGGGCAAGCATCAGCATCTATCCAAATTGTCATTTTTATCTACCTGTTTAAAAAAGTGTATTTTACACCGATGATCGCGTGAGCTGCAAATTCAGTTATATCAATTGAGTCGAGCCTATGATCTCTTCTCAAAGGTTATTTTTTACTGCGCATCATTGTGCAGGCCCTTCCTTAATTTATATTAAATTTGACTACAACGGATAAATCCAGCGTCAGTCTTTTGACCAGTACTTTTATCTGAATATCCCTCTGATTTTAAATCATTTATAGATAACTTAAATACCTATAAATAATTGCAATTACATTGATAATAATTATCGTTTCTATTTACTTGTTGGTATTAATCTATTAAATTGCACGCCTTGATCTTTTAAAGGAATAATCTGGATGATTAAAAAGCATATAAGTATATCGAAATTAAGCGTCGCAATTACCCTAGCATTAAGTAGTTATAATGCAGTCGCAGAACAAAAAAAAGTGACTGAAACGATGCAAGTGGTGGGTGAGAAAAATCAAAGCTACCGCGCGGAGAATAACAATAGTGCGTTAAAAACCGATGTCGCGTTACTACAAATTCCACAAGCGGTTTCAGTTGTTGGTGAGCAAGAGATTGCAGATAAAGGGGCGTTGGTATTAGGTGATGCATTAAAAGGTGTTCCTGGAATTAATGCACCTTCCGGCGAAGGAGCACGTGATCATTTCACCATCCGTGGTTACGATGCTTTATACGATGTTTATCGTAATGGGTTACGCGATGGTAGTAATAATCAAGCTTACCGTAGCATGAGTAATATCGAACGCATTGAAGTGATCAAAGGATCTGCGGGTGCGCTTTATGGGCGAGGCAGTGCGGGTGGTTTGATTAACTTAGTGACAAAAAAAGCAGACCGTGATGTGGCTGAAATTAAGTTACAAGCAGGTAGTTTTAATCGCTTAGGGGTGAGTGCCGACTTAGGTGGGGCGTTAACGGAAACACTCAGTAGTCGATTGAATATCGAGTATAATCAAGGCGATAGTCATGTTGATAGGGCTGATCACAGTACTTTATTTATTGCGCCAACTTTTCGCCTAACACTAGGCCAAGATACGCTCGTTGATATCGATATCGAATATATGGATCAACAGGTAACCCCTATTCGTGGCATACCTTCTGTGGATGGCGAACCTATTGATGTTGATAGTAGTACTTCCTATGCAAGCAGCAGTGATTTTCAAGAAAACAGTTCAATCAATGCCGCTATCAATCTACAGCATCATTTTAATGAACAAACGCATTTGACCACTAAAGCTTATTATTCTCGTGTTGAAATGGAGCAAGCGGGTACGCGTAATGTAAAAGTCACCGACGAGACACTGCAGCGTAAAGTCGTTGCTTTTGCTTTTGACCCACAGCAAGATATGGGCATGCAAAGCGAATTAAACTTACACTTTGGTATGCATCAGCTATTAATTGGAGGTGATGCAAACCGTATGAAACGTGTTAGTACTTCAGGCGGTACGACTGCACCTGATTCCCCTCTTTATAATCCCAGTGATTTTACTTACTCGCGACCAGAATTATCACCTAATCGTACTAATCAAGTTGACTCAACGGCTCTGTATTTACAAGACATGATCAGCTTTAATGATGCTTGGAAATTGTCATTAAGCGCCCGTTATGACTGGATCACGAGCACACAAGATAAACATTCAGGCGAACAGTTTGAGATTAAAGATGATAACTTAAGCCCGCGAGCGGGGCTTGTTTTTCTACCTTTAGAAAATATGGCGATCTATACAACGATTGGGCGTTCATACGCATTACCTTGGGGTGGGATTTATGCTGCGCCAACAAAAGCTGCATTACTTAAAACAGACCTGAGTGAATTAGGTTTTAAAGTGGACTTATTTGATGAAAGTCTAACCTTCAATACTGCTATTTTTAATATTGAACGCGAGAATGCACAAACAGATGAGCAAGGCGTGGTTGTTGAGGTGAATAACGATCGTCATCAAGGTATTGAATTTGAACTAAAGGGCGAGCTTTTAAAAGATTGGCAAATCAGTTCTGGTTACACATATTTAGATGCCGAAAACCAAGATACAGGTTATCAGCCTAATGATGTGCCTATGCACACAGCATCACTTTGGAATACTTACCAATTAACAGCCGATTTTAAAATAGGGGGAGGAATTACTTATATTGGCGATCGTTATGTTGGCGGGAAAGAAGCGGTTAAATTGCAGGCTTATAATACCATTGACCTAATGGCGAGTTATCAGTGGAAGTCGCATCTAATTCAATTGAACGTGAATAATGCAACCAATCAAGACTATTACATCGGTGCAACCGGTGGTGGCAGTGGATCAACACAAATTAACCAAGGAGCTCCTGCTAACGCGAATTTAACTTATAGTTATGCATTCATGTAATTATTGATGAAATTCTTTTTACTGCTGTTCTGTTTAGCTTTACCTGTAGTGGGTAAAGCTTTTGTTGTAACTGACTTGTCTGGCAGGCAAGTTACCTTTAAACAAGCACCTAAAAACATCATGCTCTCGGAAGGGCGCATGTTGTATTTGGTGATGGCGTTACAACCCAATAAAGTTGATCACAATATCGTTGCGATGGCCGATGACCTGCAAAAAGCAGATATTGATACTTGGTCTAAAGTCACCCAACTTTTCCCTCAATTATTAAATAAACCTGTTATTGCGAGTCCCGCTACTGGGCAATTTAATGTCGAACAAGCTTTTATATTAAATACAGATCTGGTTTTATTTAGCCTATCGCAACTCAATAACCTTAAACAATCACAAAGCCTAAAACAGCTGGATGCACTGGGTATTGATTATTTATTCATTGATTATCGACTCAATATTGCTGAGTATTTAATCCCGAGCATGTTGATATTAGGGCAAGTTTTTGAACAAACTGAGCAAGCGATAAAATTCCAATTGTTTGTTGAGAAACAGCAAGCAACAGTGGCGCAAGTATTAAACAAAATATCTATTAAAAAGCCTTTGTTATTAATAGAGCGCGCCGCTGGAATTAACGGAGAGACGTGTTGTCGTGTATTTGGACAAGCTAGTTTTGGTGAGTTTGCACAATCGGCAGGTGCAAATAATTGGGGAAGTTTAAAAACCTCTGGTGTATCGGTCGACTTGAATCCTGAAGCGCTATTAGTTGAAGAGTTTGATGTAGTGATTGCAACCAGTGGTAACTGGACACATAAAAAGCAAAGCATTGCACCTGCTCTTGGTTATTTAGCACAGCCAACTCAAGTAAAAATGGGAGTCAATGCATTAGTAAATCGTAAGGGCTGGCAAAGCATGAAAGCGATTCAAGAGAAGGATTTTTATGTTATATGGCACCAGTTTTATAATCACCCTGGGTATTTTGTCGCGGTGCAACAAATGGCGAAGTGGCTACACCCGGATTTATTTTCTGATTTAAACCCGGCACAAACTTGGGCTGACTATCATCAACAATTTATGCCTTTTCCGCTACAAGGCATTTTTTGGAGCAAATTATGATGCTCGTTAATCAAGTTTACCGTCGCCAGCGATTGGTTAAGGTCCTTATCTTAATCACCTTAGCGTTGCTTTTGTTGGTTAGTTTCTTGTGGGATCTTGCCTCGGGTCCAAGCCGTTACGGATTAACAGAGGTTGTATCTTGTATCGTGGATTGTCAGGATAAAAAGTTAGACCTAATTCTTTGGCAGATTCGCATGCCAGTGGCATTAATGGCGGTCTTAATTGGCGCTATGCTCGCTTGTGCGGGTTCGCAAATGCAAACTATTTTAAATAACCCACTAGCCGATCCCTTCACGCTTGGAATCTCAGCGGCGGCTGCCTTTGGTGCAGCATTAGCCTTTGTTTTAGATTGGGGGTTGTTACCTGTTGCAGGCCTGTATTTAGTCTCTGTGAATGCTTTTTTCTTTGCCATGCTTAGCGCTTTGATTTTATTTGCGATCAGTCGAATGCGCGGAATGGGTTATCAGACATTAGTGCTTGCTGGTATTGCGCTCATGTTTACTTTCAATGCATTACTGGCATTTTTGCAATACATCGCCAGTGAAGATGCACTGCAACAATTGATATTTTGGACGCTGGGTTCATTAGGTCGTGCAAGTTATGAGAAGGTCTTAATTTGTGCTGTGGTATTAAGTGTGACCGTCGCAATATTGTGGCGTTATCGTGATCAATTAACCGCGTTACGCTTTGGTGACCAACAAGCCATCAGCATGGGCGTTAATGTTAATCGATTACGTTTAATGACCTTATTACTGTGTGCATTATTAGCATCGGTTGCCGTAGCGTTTGTTGGCACCATTGGTTTTATTGGTTTAGTTGCCCCGCATATAGCGCGATTATTATTAGGAGAAGATCAGCGCTTCTTTTTGATCGGTAGCATGTTAACAGGCGCCATTTTATTATCACTGGCGAGTGTTTTTAGTAAGTTAGTGATCACTGGCGTATTACTGCCTGTGGGTATTACTACGTCACTAACTGGCATACCTTGCTTCTTTATTTTAATTTTCAGTATTAGGCAAAAATAAAATGAGCTTAAGGTTAAGTGAACTTCACTTTTATTACGGTGATAATAAGGTCCTTGATGGTTTTGATTGCGAAGCTATTAAGGGCGGTCTGTTAACTGCATTGATTGGTGCAAATGGCACGGGTAAATCGAGTTTGTTTCGGGTGATTGCTGGTATTAGCAAAGTGAAAAAAGGTTATATTCATTTAAATGGTCAGGACCTTAGCCTATTAACATTAGGACAACGCGTAGCATCAGTCTGTTACGTACCTCAGCTAAGCGAAAGCCAAATTCGCTTATCGGTATTTGAAGCTTTAATGCTTGCACTGAGTTTAAATAAGTCGGGGTTATCGCAACAGATAAAAGAACATAAAGTCGAAGAGGTTTTATGTTTACTCAATATCAGCTCATTAGCGAACCAATTATTATGCCATTTGAGTGGAGGGCAAAAGCAACTTGTTGCATTAGGCCAAGGTTTGATACGCGATCCGAAGGTCTTATTATTAGATGAACCAACCAGTGCATTAGATTTGGAGCATCAATTACGTATTCTAAGCTTGCTCAGTAAGTATGTGCGCGTTAATAAAATGATCTGTATTATTGCGATTCATGACTTAAATTTAGTGAGTCGATTTTTCCCACAATTAATCGCTCTTAAGCAAGGTAAATGCATTGCACAGGGAGTAACAAAAACAACATTAAATTCAGCGCTATCTGAGCAATTGTTTGCCGTTAAATTAGATAAGCACAATAGTGATTATGGTTACGATTTATTGGATGCACAATTACTTTAATGAGAGATATAGAAAGTCATTCTTATTAACGGCTTAAAGTTATCGAGTGGCGCTGTGAACTGCTTCTGTGCCTTATTATTACTCGCTTTAATAGTGCCCATGGCAGACGTTTTTTAAGAAAGTATTTTAAATAGAAAATGTTAGATATGAGAATAAATAATTAGCTTTTTTACCTCTCAAAAAGTTTATGTATCAATCAAATAGATGTTGACAGCTTTCAGAAGCAAGCTATAATCTTGTTAGCTTGAAAGTTCGTTTTATATTTATGTTCAATTTGTTCCGTATTATGTACCGAATCCTATACATCATAAGTAATAGCAACACTTCTAGCCAAATGCCTTGATTTACAAGGTTAAATTACTCAAATTAAATAGGATGACTATTATGTCTACAACTACTACTGGTACAGTAAAATGGTTCAACGAATCTAAAGGTTTTGGTTTCATCGAGCAAGAAAACGGTCCTGACGTTTTCGCACATTTCTCTGCAATCGCAAGCACTGGTTTTAAAACTCTTGCTGAAGGCCAAAAAGTACAGTTTACTGTTACTCAAGGTCAAAAAGGCCCTCAAGCAGAAAACATCGTAGCTCTTTAATATTGCTTCGATGGACTTTAATTAGTCCATTCTGATTGAATAGAAGGTAATCCTAAGGGGTTGCCTTTTTTTATGTCTGTAAGAAAATTATTGAGCTAACAGCTAACAGCTAACAGCTAACAGCTAACAGCTAACAGCTAACAGCTAACAGCTAACAGCTAACAGCTAACAGCTAACATTAATTCAGCGGTAAAATAACCGTAAAGGTACTGCCTTTTCCTATTTCACTGGAAACTTGGAACTCACCTTTATGTTGATGGATAATTGAGTAACTAATTGATAACCCAAGACCCGTACCTCGGCCTAGTGCTTTGGTGGTATAAAAAGGGGTGAAAATATCGTCCAGTTTACTGGGTTCAATGCCGCTACCACTGTCAGATACTTCAATATAGAGTTTGCCCTGTTTATCGTGCGCTTTAATAAATACGACTTTCTCATCACACTCTTCAACAGCATCCTTAGCGTTGATCAACAGGTTTACTAATACTTGTTCTATTTGAGTTTTATTACATAAAATAGAGGGCAATGAAGGCGGTAGTACTTGCCTCAGCTCAACGTCTTCTTGGTTATATTGGTTAATCACAATGTTGATAACATTTTCAAAAATATTGGCTGGTGTCTCTTGGTTATAATTATCAAGTTCACTATCACGGCCAAAGCTGCCTACCTGTTTTACTATTTTCTCAATGCGCTCTACCTGCGATAAAATGGCACGAAAACTTTTGTCTACTAAACGATAATCTTGTTTTTGTAAGCTCTCTTGGCACATATCTGCATGAATACAAATAACCTGTAAGGGTTGGTTAATTTCGTGGGCGATGCCGGTGGCAATTTCACCTAGGGAGGAAAGCTTATTCGATTGTATTAATTTTGACTTACTTGCCTTAAAGTCTTTGTTAATTGTTTTTAGATTTGTTTTTTGCACACTAAGTTGAAGGCGCATATTTTTATTCATGCGTATTAAGTAAAAAAGTTGTGCTAATAAAATAGAGAGAATCAAACCAATAACCGCAGAGTATTGGTAAAAATGGTGTTGATGGATTGGCCATACTATTAATTTCCAATGATGACCGAGTAGAGGAATAGTGAACTGCTGTTTCACATCATGAATTAAGACACCTTCAGGCAACACAGTATAAATAGTACGCCCGGTCTCCGATAATGAAAACGGATAGGTTATTTGAAACATAGCGACTTGCTGATCAAGTAACTGAGTAATGTTCAGCGTTGACTGTAAATAGCCAATTAACTTTTTATTGATAAATAGAGGTGCGTGTTGGTAAACAATCACCTGATTGTCTTCCTGTATTACATGTTTGCTCTGAAATGTTGTTGCTTTTTCTGTCTCACTAAGTTGTTTATTAAGGGGGAACAAATACTTAGCCTGCTGTAATAGCTCGGTATCGCTAGCAAAATAATGCTGTGATTTATTTTCAATGGTTAGCGTGGGTTGAGGTGCCAACAGATAAATGCTGATATTGCTCATGTTAGGAAGTAGCGTAACTAATGACGTGCTGTATTGTTGCCAATTTTCGTTTATCGCCTGAATTGATTTCAAGCGTTGCGCTGTAATAGATAATTGCTTTGCGTGTAACAGTATTTGTTGCTGTACGGTATGAGTAATTGACTGGCTCTGGGTTATTAGTTCTTGCTTTTGATCGTTTAATTCAACTTGCTGAAAATTTTTGGTTACTATATATGTTGCGAATAAGCCAATAATAAAAAGGAGAATACTATATAGATTCAATTTCAACTTAGTTCCTTATCTCTGTATAATATGTCTAATAATTGAGGTCATCATAGCTTAAAAGAATAAAAAGATTCAATTCGAGCTAACGCTTTTAAAAAAACAGCAAAGGAATTTAGATGTCAGAGCAAGGTTTTACTACAAAAATAGTACACGCAGACCATTCACTAAACTTAGAAGCGGGCGCCGTTCACGCACCAATTCATAACTCTGTTCCTTATGGCTTTAGCGATGTACAAGGTTTAATTGACGTATTTCAAGGCCAACCTGGTCATGCTTATGCTCGTTCTTCAACGCCAACACTTGATGCGCTGTGCAAAAAAATTCAGATGATGGATCGGGGTGTTGCTACCGCTGTTTTCTCATCGGGCATGTCTGCTATTGTTGCTACCTTTTTAACCCTATTAAAAGAAGGCGACCACGTTATTTGTAGTCGCTTCCTATTTGGTAATACAACGAGCTTGTTAAGCACGTTAAAAGGTTATGGCATCGAAATAACACTGGTTGATGCAACTGACATTAATGACGTTATTAAAGCTAAACAAGAAAATACAAAAATGGTTTTTGTTGAGACCATTGCTAACCCTGTTACACAGGTGAGCGCATTAGCTGAGATTGGTGACTTTTGTGAGATTGAAGAGCTTGTTTATGTTATCGATAATACCATTACATCAAGCTACCTTTTTGATGCAAGCTCTGTGAAGGCAAGCTTGATAGCGACATCTCTGTCTAAATATGTTGCTGGCCACGGTAATGCAATGGGTGGTTCTGTTACAGATACTGGTTTGTTTAACTGGGAAAAGTATCCAAACATTTATGAAGGTTACCGTAAAGGTGATAGTAAAATGTGGGGAATTAGCCAAATCAAGAAAAAAGGCTTACGTGACATGGGCGCTTGTTTAAGTTCTCAAGGCGCACACCTTATTTCTGTGGGCAGTGAAACGATGGAGCTACGCATGGATCGTCAAGGTCAAAATGCAATGGCGATCGCTGAGTTTTTACAGGCTCACCCGAAAGTAGAAAATGTATATTACCCGGGGCTTGTTGATCATCCACAACACGATCGTGCTAAAGCGCTATTCAGTGGTTTTGGTGGTCTATTAAGTTTTGATTTAGTTGATGGACTAGATTGTTGTGAGTTGTTGAATAAAATGAACCTAGTGATCAGTGCGACTCATCTTGGTGATAACCGAACATTAGCTTTACCCGTTGCGCCAACTATCTATTTTGAGATGGGTTTGCAATTACGCCAAGAAATGGGCATTAGTGAAAATATGATTCGCTGTTCAATTGGTATCGAAAACACCGCTGACTTAATCGCAGACTTCGAACAAGCACTTGCTTAAAAAATTCTAAGCTTATAAAAAAAGAGACATTATGTCTCTTTTTTTGTTTAAGGAACCTATGAAAGTAACCACTGTTTTATTGCTGCTTTTTAGTCATTCATTAACATGGGCAAATAATATAGATACACATGAGCTAGGCCGATCACTGGCTAATTATCAAGCTTGCAGTGAAGTATCTGTAATGATGAATGATGATCAGATGTTTAACTATTATCAGAATATGCTTAACGATACGCGTTTCGCTTTACTAGCGCTAACCAGTGAAAAGTCTAAGCAGGTTTATGTAACTTGGACTAAAAGTGAAGCGGTATTGGTTAATATAGGGGAACAAAGTTTACAGAAGATTTGCTTGAGTCGTTTTGATGAATTGTCGCGTAAGATGTTTAATAAAGTAGCCACTAAATAGCATGGCTACTCGTGGCTACGTTAAAGAATGATTTAAGAAGGGCGATTAATAATCGTCAGATTCTTTTATCTTTCCGTATAGGTTAGCTGCGTTATCATTGTTATTAATTACTTCAGCGTCATTGTTGTTTTTTTCTGTTGTTTTTTCAGCAGTCGTTTTTTCTGAAAATGTCTTTTTAACAACAGGAGATTTGGCAACATATTTTTTAGCTGCTTGCTTAAATTGTACTGGTTCAGCTTCTTTTTCTGCAACTACCACTTCTACTTCAGATGTCTTTTGCTCTGCTTTTTTAACGCGGATAAAATTACCAGCCAGTTTGAATCCATTCAACGTTTTCATTGCTGCTTTTGCATCACCGATTTTTGGCATCTCTACAAATCCAAATCCTTTAGATTTACCTGTTTTGCTGTCTAATACCAAGCTGCAAGATTGAACTTTGCCATGCTCGCTAAATAAACTAACTAATTTTTCTTCGGTTGTTGATAATGCTAAGTTGCGTACTAATAGTTTCATGGTCATTCCAGTATTCAATAAATATTATTCTGTATATTAACAGCTATCAGCGCCATTAACTAAGTATTAACCACAGAGCAACAGTAAACATCATTGTTGCAGCGATGCGGTTCATTATTTTTACATTGCCTTGTTCTTGCAATAAGTTACGTAATACTTTGCCGCCACTTGCATAAAGCAACATACAGATAAATTCAAAACAAAGAATAATACTAATCAAAATAGTAGCTTGTGGAATGAAAGCTTGTGACTCGTTAATAAAAGGCGGTAATAACGCAATAAAAAAGGCCCAACCTTTAGGGTTCACTATTGCGGTTACAAAACCCTGTGAAATTAAAGCCGATGGCGCAATATCCATTTTCTTTAAATCATTATTCATCGCCATTTTGCCACGAGATAACCAAAGTTGAATAGCTAAGTAGATAAGGTAAGCACCACCGAGATATTTCAGAGCTAAAAATAAGCTTGGGTAGGCTAATAACAGTGCTGAAATACCCACTAGAGAAGAGGTTGCTACTAACGCAACACCGGCCAATTCTCCTAGCATCATCCATAAGCTACGGCGTACACCAATGGTCATGCCTAACGTTAAGGCTAGCGTCATACATAGCCCAGGCGTTATTGAAACGGCAAAAAAAGTAGGAATAAAAAGTAATAATAAATTAGTGTCCATCATGTGTCCGGTAATTGTTTCGCTTAATAATTTATTAGCTTACAGGTAACTGTAAGTTTCGCAAAGCTTCGCTTGAAGCTGAGATTTGTTAAATGTTTATTGAGGGTTAGCAAATAATGACTCTGCTAGTAAGCGAAATCTCCGCAGTATGATGAAAAACATGACTATTACCATTAATGATATTCGCTTAAATAGAAAAGCAGCTAAGCTTAATAAGTCATTTCTATTTGTTTGCTAAATAGCTTTTATGAATCATAGGATAATTGCTTTGTTTGTATTTGTAAGTGCACATAGTGTATTTACATTGAAATAATGAAAAGGTCGATGATGGTTAAAAAATACTTATATATAACACTTGGATTTATCTCATTAGCAACCGGTTTTGTTGGCATAGTCGTGCCGGGTTTGCCCACCACTTCATTTGCTTTATTAGCGTTGTTTTTCTTTAGTCGTAGCTCAAAAAAATTCCATGATAGATTATTGAATAACAAAGTCATGGGGCCGCTCATTGAAAAGTTTCGTTGTGGTCAGGGGTTAACGCGTAAAGATAAAACTAATATTTTGTTATTAACCTGGTTTTCAATTTGCTTTGCACTTTTCTTCTTTATTGAAAATGCCTATATTCAATGGTTTTTAGCTATTATTTTACTTTTTAAAACGTGGTTTATCATACGTTATAAAAGCAAAGAAACGCCATTAAATGAACAATCCAACAGTGACAACTTAACCAGTAAATAGCCTTTAGTTTATTTTTGAAAGACCTCCATTATGAATTTAACATAGACGACTGAGTTATATTAAATTCAGGCTATCCTGTTAATTTTTATTATTAATTCCTACCTATCAATAGGTAACATAAAGAGGCATCACATTTTATTCATTATTTATTAATTATTAATGTTGCCTTATATTGAATATAATATATTCAATGAGTTTGTAGCAAAATTGAGATGTAACTCGATTTTTAAATTACGTAAATGGATGGAATGGCTAAATGATTTCATCGCGCATTGAATTTAAACGAACATTCACTCTTTAGCATTGTTGAACATATTACTCCTTAAAATCCCCCCCCTTCTGTCATTACTACATCTTTATATAATATAAAGCGTGTTGTTGCGTGGGTATGATTAAAAGAAAGATCAGAGCAATAAGAGTGAGGGTTGTGTGAGTTTGACGTTATGTGAGTGTTGCATAGGCAGAGGATCGAAATGCTAAGAATCGATACTCAAAGCAAAAATAGAATTTAATTAATCTACAATAAATATATGAAAGGATTTAAATGAACACTTCGCAAGCGTTTACAAAAGACAGAGAGGCACCGATGCAAAAAATAAAATTGTTGGATGGAGTCGATATTCCCGTATTTTTGATCAGTGGTGGCGCGCTTGTGCTATTTGCCCTGTTGGCACTCTATGACATTCAAATGATGTCTAGTTGGGTGAATACAAGTTTTGCTGCATCAACCAAAATATTTGGCGCTTATTGGCAAGTGCTACTACTACTTACTTTTTTAATTGGTATTTTCTTAGCGTTAAGTCGAACGGGAAAAGTGGTATTAGGCGGATTAACATCGCCGGAAATATCGACCTTTAAATGGATTTCTATCATCATGTGTACCTTGCTTGCCGGTGGTGGCGTGTTTTGGGCCGCTGCTGAGCCGATGGCACATTTTACTTCTCCGCCTCCTTATTTTGGTGGTGAAACAGGAACAAAAGAAGCTGCTTTTAACGCATTAGCACAAAGCTTTATGCATTGGGGTTTTTTAGCTTGGGCTATTCTGGGCAGTTTGACCGGCATCGTGTTTATGCATTTACATTATGAAAAAGGCTTACCACTAAAACCACGTACTTTGCTCTATCCTGTTTTTGGTGACAAAGTGATGAAAGGGGCCTTTGGTACGATTGTTGACTCTTGTTGTGTGATTGCGGTCGTTGCTGGAACCGTTGGGCCAATTGGTTTTTTAGGGTTACAAGTTAGCTTTGGTTTAGAAAAGTTGTTTGGTATTCCGGATACTTACCTCACTCAAGTCATTATATTATTGGCACTTATTTGTCTTTATACTTTATCTGCCGTGAGTGGAGTCACTAAAGGTATTCAAATATTAAGCCGTCTTAATATCATTTTAGCGGTTTTTTTAATGGCTTTTATTTTGATTTTTGGTCCTACCGCTTTTATCTTTGATAGTTACATCCACTCCTTTGGCCTTTATATAGATAACTTTATTCCAATGGCGACTTTTCGCGCTGATCCTGCTTGGCTTGATTGGTGGACAGTATTCTTTTGGGGATGGTTTTTAGGTTATGGTCCTTTAATGGCGATGTTTGTTGCTCGTATTTCACGTGGCCGTACTATTCGTGAAATGATATTACTCATTTCAGTGGTTGCACCTATTATCACTTGTTTTTGGTTCACTATCGTAGGTGGTAGTGGTTTAGCTTATGAGTTAGCCACACCTGGTGTTATTTCTGAACCTTTCACCGGTTTAAATTTACCGGCTGCATTGCTTGCGATTACAGAGCAACTACCAATGGGCTGGCTAATATCGGTATTGTTCTTGATATTAACCACCATTTTTGTTGCTACAACGGGTGATTCAATGACCTTTTCTGTGTCAATGGTAATGACTGGAACAGATTCTCCACAGAGTTCATTACGTGTTTTTTGGGGCGTAATTATGGGCGTGATGGCTGCTTTGCTTATCTCTATTGGCTCTGGAGGAATATCTGCACTGCAGTCTTTTATTGTGGTCACAGCCGTGCCAGTTTCACTGGTCTTGTTGCCCTCATTGTGGAATGCACCACAAATCGCGCGCAAGATGGCTGACGAGCAAGGGTTGTAAAGTTAATTAAACTAGCGAACAAGGCACATTTTTTAATAAAATGTGCCTGTTCGCTGGTTAAAGATATTGATAACTGTTTTGTTAAATTATTTCAGTGTTTTCCCTCCTCTCGCTACTCTTGTTTACATTCCTTTGCCGCATCGTCATCAAAAAGCCAATTAACCACTTTATTTGCATATATTGTGCTTGTTCTTAATTGCGCATGAAGTATTTTTGCAGATAATAATAAATTTTGTTAAATATCCTTATTATCTCTGTGTTGGTGTATTGATATTAAATGAATTGCTGATCTTAATTTGTTATAGTTGCGCGCACTTAAAATGATATAAAAATATGCCTGCATTTTACTGCGATTATTTGCAGCAGAGCGGGCGTAAAAGTTAACTAACGAGGTCTGAGTTGATGTAGCTTATTTTATAGAGAACCTATTAAAGAATAATATTTACATTATTCATATAAATGATCAGGCGATGACCTGTTCAGTTTAAGCATACAAACAAAGAGAATTATAAAATGGCAGATGCTAAGTTTCTAGAAGCCGTCAACAGTCGACGCACCTTCGCAATTATCTCTCACCCCGATGCGGGTAAAACAACGATCACTGAAAAAGTATTACTTTTCGGGAACGCGTTGCAAAAAGCAGGTACAGTTAAAGGTAAAAAATCGGGTCAACATGCCAAGTCAGATTGGATGGAGATGGAGAAGGAACGTGGTATCTCAATCACGACCTCGGTAATGCAATTCCCTTACAATAATTCCATTGTTAATCTACTTGATACACCAGGACATGAAGATTTCTCTGAAGATACTTACCGTACATTAACGGCTGTTGATTCATGTTTAATGGTTATCGATGCCGCTAAAGGTGTAGAGCAACGTACGATTAAATTAATGGAAGTCACACGTCTTCGTGATACACCTATCATCACGTTTATGAATAAATGTGACCGTGATACACGTGATCCTATCGATTTAATGGATGAAGTTGAAGATGTTTTAAACATCGCTTGTGCCCCAATTACTTGGCCAATCGGCATGGGTAAAGAGTTTAAAGGCATTTATCATATTTTACGTGATGAAGTGATTTTATACTCAACAGGTCAAGGCCATACCATTCAAGAAGTGCGTACGATTAAAGGCTTAGATAATCCTGAGCTTGATGAGGTACTACCACTCCACGCTGCTGATTTACGCGAAGAAATGGAATTGGTAGTTGGCGCATCTAACGAGTTTGATTTAGAGCTGTTTTTAAGTGGTGAGCTAACGCCTGTTTATTTTGGTACTGCACTGGGTAACTTTGGTGTTGATCATGTATTAGACGGTTTAACAGAATGGGCACCAAAACCATTAGCGCGTATTGCTAAAGAGCGAATCGTTGAACCAACGGAAGAAGACTTTTCTGGCTTTATCTTTAAAATTCAAGCGAATATGGATCCAAAACATCGTGACCGTATCGCCTTCATGCGTGTTTGCTCTGGTAAATATGAAAAAGGCATGAAAATGTTACACGTACGCACCGGTAAAAAGGTAAGTATCTCTGATGCTGTTACCTTTATGGCTGGCGACCGAACGGCAGCTGAAGAAGCTTATCCGGGTGATATTATTGGTTTACATAACCACGGTACAATCCAGATCGGTGATGCATTTACTTTGAATGAGCAGCTTAAATTTACCGGTATTCCTAACTTTGCGCCAGAAATGTTCCGTCGTATTCGTTTACAAGATCCGCTTAAACAGAAACAGCTGTTAAAAGGGCTGATGCAACTTTCTGAAGAGGGGGCTGTACAAGTATTCCGTCCGCTACGTAGTAATGATTTAATCGTAGGCGCGGTCGGTGTACTGCAGTTTGAAGTGGTTGTACAACGTCTTAAATCAGAATACAAAGTAGAGGCTATCTACGAAGGCATTAGTGTTGCGACTGCCCTATGGGTTGATAGTGAAGACGAGCAAAAAATGGCTGAGTTCGAAAAGAAAGCTTACGATAACCTCGCATTAGACGGTAGTAACAACTTAACGTATGTTGCACCAACTATGGTTAACTTAAATCTTGCGATTGAACGTTACCCTGCCGTTAACTTCCGTAAAACACGCGAACATTAATCGCATGCGATAAAACCTAGCCTTTTTGTGGTTAGGTTTTATCATTTTTGACCAAGGTTGCCATGAAACAGACTGTATTATGGATGACAGGTGCAATATGTTCATTCTCTCTGATGGCGTTGGCTGGACGTGAATTAAGCGGTCAAATCAATACTTTTGAAATGCTCTTTTTCAGAAGCCTACTTGGGCTAATCGTGATAAGTACGGTTATCGCTTGCACTCGAAAAATACAATACTTCCAAAGTGCACAAATCAAAGGTCATCTTATACGTAACAGTTTCCATTTTCTCGGCCAATACGGCTGGTTTATTGGATTAGGCATCTTGCCACTTGCTCAAGTCTTTGCGATTGAATTTACGGTGCCATTTTGGACTGCAATTATCGCATCAGTATTTTTAAAAGATCGATTAACACTGACTAAAGTGAGCGCGATTGTTATTGCATTTGTTGGTGTGTTATTGATTGTGCAACCCTCATTAGAGCACTTTGATAATGCCTCCTTGATCGTACTCGGGGCTGCCATTTGTTATGCCTGCGCGCATACTGGCACTAAAGTACTCGCTAAAAATAATCATCCTTTAACTATTTTATTTTATATGTGTTTGATTCAATTGCCGATAGGTGGGGTGATGATGATTCCTCATTGGACAAATCCAACGCTGCTTCAGTGGGGTTGGATTCTCATTATTGCACTGACTGCATTAACCGCTCATTTCTGCATGACTAAAGCCATGTTAACAAGCACAGTGACAACCGTGGTGACACTTGATTTTATGCGCTTACCTTTAATTGCTGTGGTTGGTTTTTTCCTGTATCAAGAAGCCTTTGGTTTATGGGCAATAATCGGTGCGTGTATTATATTAGGTGCTATGTTTTTGAGTCTTAAATTACCTTAATCCCATTAAAATAGTTGAGGTAATAAATGTTTACCGATAGCCACTGCCATCTTGATTTTCCTTGCTTTAAGGATGAATTAGACCCTTTATTAGCGGCGTTAAAGCAAAAGGGCATCACTAAGTTAGTTATCCCTGCAACGCAAGCAAGTGCTTGGCCTATGATAAAAGAAATGGCTAGTGCCCACTCCCCACTTTATTATTCACTGGGAATACACCCGCATTTTTTAGACTCATTTGAAGAGGTCCATTTAGCGCATTTGCATGACATGCTGTTAAGTCGTGATGATAAATGTATTGCACTGGGAGAGATCGGGTTAGACAAGTTTGCACAAGCCTCTCAAACACAGCAAGAATGGGTGTTTGTTAAACAAGTTGAAATTGCGTTGCAACTTGAACTACCTATTATTTTACATTGTGTTAAAAAACAAGGTCGTGTGTTAGCTATTTTGAAAGCGTTGAATTTCCAACAAGGGGGCGTTTACCATGCTTTCTCTGGCAGTTTAGAAGTGGCGCATGAATTTATTAAGCTGGGTTTTAAACTCGGTGTAGGCGCGGTGATTACTTATCCTAATTCAACTAAAACGCGCCAAACTTTTGCTACCTTACCACTGGACGCACTGTTGTTAGAAACAGATGCCCCGGATATGCCACTTTATCAGCAACAAACAAAAAACAACTCACCGCTCAATATTATCCCTATTTTTGAATGTTTAGCGTCATTACGTAGTGAGCCAAAAGCACAACTTGCCACACAACTTTATAACAATATGCATAATATTTTTTCTTTATCCAATGACTAATGTTGGATTTCAGCGTAAAATAACTGCTTTTTTCAAATCGTTTAAATTTAAGGTGAAACTCCATGGTTCAATACCCAATGACCGCAACAGGCGTCGCTTCTTTACGTAGTGAACTTGATCAATTAAAGAATGTACTCCGTCCAGAGATTGTTGCTTCAATCGCAGAAGCGCGTGAACATGGTGATCTTAAAGAAAATGCAGAATACCATGCTGCACGTGAGCAACAGGGTTTTTGTGAAGGGCGTATTCAAGATATCGAAGCAAAGCTTTCAAATGTTCAAGTTATTGACGTAAGTAAATTAGCTAATAACGGTAAAGTTATTTTTGGAACAACGGTAACGATTGTTAATGTTGATACTGATGCAGAAGTGACTTACAAAATTGTAGGCGATGATGAAGCAGACATTAAATTAAACTTAATTTCAGTAAGCTCACCTATTGCACGTGGCTTAATTGGTAAAATGTTAGATGATGAGATCACTATCAAAACACCAGGTGGCTCAATTGATTATGAAATAATCAAAGTGCAGTACGTTGTTTAATAAAAAATAGTTTAATAAAATAACTTCTTAGCAGATACAAAAAAGCCCAGATAATCTGGGCTTTTTAATAAAGGAAGATAAAAAATTACTTACGAGGTAAGTCGACTTTTTTCTCTTCGCTTTGACGATATAAAACGACAGTGTGGCCAATTTTAGCTACGTTAATAGCTTCAGTTTCGCGCACAATTGCATCAATAATTAATTGTTTCATTTCACGATCATCAGTTGCAATTTTAACTTTGATTAACTCATGGAAACTAAGAGCGTTCTCAATTTCTGCAAGTACACCTTCAGTTAGACCATTTTGGCCAAGTAGCACTACAGGTTTTAGCGAGTGAGCCAAGCCTTTTAGGTGTTTCTTTTGTTTATTTGATAAATTCATACAAATTCTTTCATTTTAGGGTTGAAAACGTGTCATTCTACCCTTAAATAATACCTTTTACTATTCATACCCATGATATTTCAAAATGCAAAGTCAGCAAGGGACGTTTTTCCAAGATGCTAGGCATAAAATGGAAGTATAATTATTCTACAGCGAGGTTTTATAACAACGCAGATTGGTGAAACGTATCTTGCCCAAAGGGGCACGAGCTCGAACACTATTTCAGCGTTGCAATAATCGCAAAGGGAATAACCATTACCTCATGTTGCGCCTTGAACTCGCGTCCGAGTTCGTGCCTGACAAAACATTTTGAATTAACATGGGTATACAACTATACGAGAAGATTTCATGGGCAAAAAAGTCAACGATGGCGTATCAAAACCGGGTGTATTAAAGAAAAGTTCCTCGGGCAGCTCGAAACGTTGGATGCAAGAGCACGTTAATGATTTTTACGTAAAAGAGGCAAACCGTTTAGGCTTGCGCTCTCGTGCCGTATTTAAACTCGAAGAGATCAATAAAAAAGATAAAATCATTAAATCAGGCATGACAGTTGTCGATTTAGGTGCGGCGCCAGGTAGTTGGTCACAGTGGTGTGTAGATAACGTTGGTTCAAGAGGTAAGGTGATTGCTTGTGATATTTTAGCAATGGACTCGATTGCCGGCGTTGATTTCTTACAAGGTGACTTCCGTGATGAAGCGGTGTTAAATACTCTGTTAAAACGTATTGGCGATAATAAAGTTGATGTGGTGTTATCGGATATGGCACCAAACATGAGTGGTAATGCTGCCATGGACCAACCTAAGTCAATTTATTTGGTTGAACTGGCATTAGCTATGTGTACCGATGTACTGATTAAAGAGGGCGCTTTTATTGTTAAAGTGTTCATGGGAGGCGATTTTGATAACTTTATGCTTGAAGTGAAAAAAGTGTTTAAAGTAGTCAAAACACGTAAACCAGAATCGTCACGAGCACGCTCTCGAGAAGTGTATATAGTAGCGACAGGTTTTAAAGGTTAACAATTTAGTGGCTTGGCCCCTTCGTATTTATTAGAAACTTTTAATAATTGGCTAAGGCTGTCATTTTATGGCAACTATCTAGTGGCGACTATTTTTAAACTGTAGTAGTCTAACAATTGAATTTTTATTTATTAACATGAGGTTTACATCTTGAACGACATGGCAAAAAACCTAATATTGTGGTTGGTTATCGCAGTGGTACTAATGTCCCTATTTCAAGGGTTTGGTACAGATAGTGGCAAACAAGCTGCAATGGATTACACCACTTTTAACAAAGAAGTAAGCCAAGGACAAATTCAACAGGTTCAGATCGATGGTCAAGTGATCAGCGGTCTTAAAACAAATCAGAGTCCTTTTGTTACTTATATTCCAGCACCTGATCTTGATTTAATGAACTACCTAATCAAGCACAATGTGAAAGTAGAAGGTACTGCACCTGAAGAAACAAGCTTCTTAGCCTCTATTTTTGTATCTTGGTTCCCGATGTTATTGCTCATTGGTGTATGGATATTCTTCATGAAGAATATGCAAGGTGGCGGTAAAGGTGGTGCAATGTCATTTGGTAAGAGTAAAGCCAAATTGATGGGCGAAGACCAAATCAAAACGATGTTTGCTGATGTTGCTGGTTGTGATGAAGCAAAAGAAGATGTTAAAGAGTTAGTTGATTACTTAAAAGACTCAACTAAATTCCAAAAACTAGGTGGCCGAATTCCAACGGGTGTTTTATTAGTTGGACCTCCTGGTACGGGTAAAACATTGCTTGCTAAAGCGATTGCTGGTGAAGCAAAAGTACCGTTCTTTGCTATTTCAGGGTCTGATTTCGTTGAAATGTTTGTTGGTGTTGGTGCATCACGTGTACGTGATATGTTTGAACAAGCTAAAAAATCAGCGCCATGTATTATCTTTATCGATGAAATCGATGCGGTTGGTCGCCAACGTGGTAGCGGTGTAGGTGGTGGTAATGATGAGCGTGAGCAAACATTAAACCAATTACTCGTTGAGATGGATGGTTTTGAAGGTAATGAAGGTATTATCGTTGTTGCTGCAACAAACAGACCTGATGTATTAGATGCTGCTTTATTACGACCTGGCCGTTTTGACCGTCAAGTTGTTGTTGGTTTGCCGGATGTACGTGGTCGTGAACAGATTTTAAATGTTCATATGCGTAAAGTGCCGCTGGCTGATGATGTAGAAGCGAAAATAATCGCACGTGGTACACCTGGTTTCTCAGGTGCTGATTTAGCCAATCTGGTTAATGAAGCCGCTTTATTTGCTGCTCGTTCAAATAAACGTACGATCACTAAAGAAGATTTCGAACAAGCACGCGATAAAATCCTAATGGGTTCTGAACGTCGCAGCTTAGTGATGCGCGAAGAAGATAAAGAGTCAACGGCTTACCATGAAGCGGGTCATGCAATTGTGGCTAAATTAGTGCCTCAGCATCATCCTATCCATAAAGTAACGATTATTCCACGTGGACGTGCACTTGGTGTGACACAATTTTTACCAGAAGGTGATCAAATTAGTCAAAACCGTCAAGAGCTTGAAAGTAGTATTTCTGTTGCATACGGTGGTCGTATTGCAGAAGAACTTATTTACGGAAAAGACAAAGTATCAACCGGTGCGTCGCAAGATATTAAACAAGCATCAGCGATTGCACGTGCAATGGTAACTGAATGGGGTTTCTCTGAAAAATTGGGTCCGATTCTTTTAACTGCGGAAGCAAACTCATTACGATCTAATACGGTTTCACACGAAACAGGTAAATTGATTGATGATGAAGTACGTAACTTTATTGAAAAAAATTACCAACGTGCTTTTCAGTTATTAACCGATAACATTGATATATTACATGCAATGAAAGACGCGTTAATGAAGTTTGAAACAATTGATGCATTAATGGTTGATGATTTAATGGCGCGTGTTGAAGTACGTGCACCTTCTAACTGGGATGATAAAGCTGAACCTGAGAAAAAAGAGACAGCAGAAGAGGCGACAACGGTTAATAAAACGCCTTTTAATATGGACAAGAAATCATCTGTCAACGTAGAAAAAGATACCGATAAAAACGTTGAGACAGAAGAAAAGAAAGAAGAAAAGAAAGAAGAAGATAAAGAAGACAAAGAGTAACCCTCTCTTTTTTATAACAATGATTATCCAAAAACCTAAGCTTGCTTAGGTTTTTTTATATGTGAGATAAATATGTACTTACGAAGCCGTGATAAAACATTAGATTTAACCACACCCCAAGTGATGGGTATCTTAAACGTAACGCCTGATTCTTTTTCCGATGGTGGGCACTTTGCTAATGTTGATAAGGCATTCAAACAAGCCTCAAAGATGGTTGAGCAAGGCGCGACTATTATTGATATCGGAGGAGAGTCTACTCGCCCAGGCGCTGCTGATGTTGCTACGCAAGAAGAGTTAGACAGAGTTATTCCGGTGATTGAGAAAATGTCACAACATTTAGACTGTTGGATCTCTATTGATACCAGTAAAGCGATTGTAATGACTGAAGCGGTTAACGCCGGTGCACATATTATTAACGATGTGCGCGCTCTACAGGAAGAAGGGGCGTTACAGGCTGCCGTTGCTGCCGGCGTCCCGGTTTGTTTGATGCATATGCAAGGTGCGCCTCGTTCAATGCAAACTGCACCCGAATACACCGATTTATTAAAGGAAGTGCAGTCTTTTTTATTACAGCGTGCACAGGTTTGTATTAAAGCGGGCATTAAAAAAGACAATATAATATTGGATCTTGGCTTTGGCTTTGGCAAACAGCTTAAGCATAATTTTGAACTACTTTCGGCAACGAAACAATTTGTTACATTAGGTTATCCGGTATTAACAGGCGTTTCACGAAAATCAATGTTTGGTCAGTTACTAAATCGTGATATAAATGGTCGACTCGCAGGGAGCTTAGCGGGGGCGTTAATCGCAATACAGCAGGGATCGCAAATAATTCGAGTGCATGATGTTGCAGAAACAATCGACATCATTAAAGTGCTACAAGAAGTTAATTCTTTTAACTAACAAGTCACTATTCAGACTCATTTTAAATGAAAGAGAGTTGCAAAACAGACTCAAATGATGACGAGCTGAGTAGTTACACTAACAACAATAAGAAGATAAACATGATTAAAAGATATTTTGGTACTGATGGTATTCGCGGCAAAGTTGGCGAATCTTTAATTACCCCTGAGTTTGCGCTTAAGTTAGGTTGGGCTGCTGGGCGAGTGCTAGCTAAGACAGGCTCTAAAAAAGTCTTAATTGGTAAAGACCCACGTATATCAGGTTATATGTTAGAGGCTGCACTTCAGGCGGGTTTAACCGCTGCCGGTTTACGTCCTGTTTTAATGGGCCCAATGCCAACACCTGCTGTTGCTTATTTAACGCGCACATTTCGTGCTACTGCTGGTATTGTGATTAGTGCGTCTCATAATCCTTATTATGATAACGGCATTAAATTTTTCTCTGATGAAGGCATTAAATTATCAGAAAAAATTGAATTAGAAATCGAAGCTGAGATTGATAAACCACTAAAGTGTGTTGATTCTAGCGAACTGGGTAAAGCGTACCGTATCAATGATGCGGCAGGGCGTTATATAGAATTTTGTAAAAGTACCTTCCCAAATAAATATAACTTAAGTGGTCTTAAAATCGTGGTTGATTGTGCTAATGGTGCGACTTACCATATTGCCCCATTAGTTATCAGCGAGCTAGGCGCACATGTTATTCCGATGGGCGTAGAGCCAAACGGTATTAACATCAATTTAAACTGTGGTGCAACGAGCATGCAAGCATTATCAGAGCGTGTTGTTGCTGAGCAAGCAGACTTTGGTATTGCCTTTGATGGTGATGGCGATCGCGTCATGATGGTGGATCATACTGGCCATGTACTTGATGGTGATGAACTGTTGTACATTATCGCACGTGATAAGTTACGTACAGGTAACCTTAGAGGTGGCGTAGTGGGCACTGTCATGTCTAATCTAGGTCTTGAGCAAGCATTAAAAACACTCGGTATTCCTTTTGATCGCAGTAATGTCGGCGATAAGCATGTAATGGAATTGATGGTCAAAAACAATTGGTGTCTTGGTGCTGAAAACTCAGGGCATGTAATATGCTCAGATTATCTACCAACCGGTGATGGTATTGTTTCTGGCTTACAAGTCATTAGTGCAATGCAAGGTAGCCGCATGTCACTGTTTGAACTGCGCCAAGGCATGAAGAAATACCCTCAAATACTACTGAATGTACGTTTCAACAATGAAATAGATCCACTACAAGATGAAGATGTTTTAGCTGAGTTGAAAGTAATAGAAGCATTACTGGAAGACAAAGGGCGTGTATTATTACGTAAATCGGGTACTGAGCCTGTTTTCCGTGTGATGGTTGAAGCAGATGAAAAAGAAGAGCTTGTGCGTGAATATGCACAGCGTATTGCCGATAAAGTGAAAGCATAACTTATACCCGTCATCATTCAAGATGCCTAATTCAGCAAGCTGTGGGGTAACCAGATTCTAGGCAGAAAGTTGAAGGTCTAACTGGTTCAATCGAGGCTTTCTAACAACGAAGATGTTTGCCTCACAACTTGCCCTGCGGGTCGTTAGCTCGAAAACCAATTCAGCGTTGCAACCTTTGATAAGGGCTAGCCATTGTCATCATGTTGCGCCTTGCCTTGGTGTCCGAGCTAACGACTGAATAAGGCAGATTGATTGATAACGGGTATATATCGCATAAAAATTAGACAATCGAACCGTTAAAGTCGTAAAACATTAAAATTGTCGTCTTATTGTCTTGTGGTTTAGCCCTGTTTTCAGTATTATTCGCCCGCTCTACTAATAGAGTGGGTAAGTTTCTAAGGAATATTAGGTATATTTTATGTATGAAATACTGTTAGTTGTTTATTTAATTGTTTCAATTATTCTCGTTGGTTTTGTTTTAATTCAACAGGGTAAGGGTGCAGGTATGGGTGCTTCATTTGGCTCAGGTGCGTCAAATACAGTATTTGGTGCAGGCGGTGCGAGTAACTTTATGACAAAGACAACTGCACTTCTTGCAATTGCTTTCTTTGTATTAAGCCTAGTACTTGGTAACTTATCTACTAATAAAGTTTCAGAAGACGAAGTGTTCTCTGATTTAACAGTTGAAGAAACTGTTGTAACACCTGTAGAAGTAGATACCTCAACTCAGATTCCTGAGTAATAAAGTTTTAAAAAATGCGGATGTGGTGGAATTGGTAGACACGCAGCCTTGAGGGGGCTGTGGCTTAGGCCGTGAGAGTTCAAGTCTCTCCATCCGCACCAATTATAAACCCAAAGTAACGATTGTTACTTTGGGTTTTTTTATATCTAAAATAAAAAGTAATGCGGTATGTGGCTGATTAAATTAACTAACCGCCACAGATATAAAAAACTACTTCTATTCATTCAAAAAAATTTCCCCCCACATACCTTATCGCGCCGAATAAAGCGCCTTGAAAGGCATTACTATCTTTTTAAAAATCTGAATAGTCATTGCTTACAGGCCAAAACTTGTTTATAATTCGCGCCATTAAGCGAACTGTATAATAACGCTATATACCAATTGATAGGCTACTTGCTGCAATTGATATTTGTTAACAGTTTGGCCATTCAGACCAGTTTTGTAAAACGTTGGTCTAGCTTGTTGTAAGCAAGCAACTGAATGAAGCTCCAATTTATTGGGGCTTTTTTGTTATTTACCGGTTTGAAAATAGCAAACGGGTGAAAAGAATTAGGGCTATATGCCCTTTTTTTGTTTCTGAACCTAAATGATTAGGTGTTAAAAGGAGATAGATTTGGCAAGTTTAGAGCAACGATTAACTGAAATGTTTGCGCCAAGCGTAGAAGATTTAGGTTATGAATTAGTCGGCATAGAATATGTTCGTGCAGGTAGTCATTCAACATTACGCGTATATATCGACCAAGAAGCAGGTATCTTAGTGGATGATTGTGCTGCTGTTAGTCGTCAAATCAGTGCGTTAATGGATGTTGAAGATCCAATCACTAATGAGTACACATTAGAAGTTTCATCACCAGGCTTAGAGCGTCCTCTTTTTAATGCTGCGCATTATGCATCATTTGCAGGCGAAGTAGTAAAAGTACAGTTACGCATGCCAATTCAAAATCGTCGTAAATGGAAAGGCATTATCGACAGTGTTGAAGGTGAAATAATTTGTATAAATGTTGATGGTACGCTAGAGCGATTTGCGCTCAGTAATATCCAGAAAGCGAACATTGTTCCACAATTTGATTAATTAAGGCGATTGGAAAATGAATAATAAAGAGATTTTATTAGTCGTAGAAGCGGTCTCTAATGAGAAAGGCCTTCCACGTGAAGCAATTTTTGAAGCACTAGAAAGTGCATTAGCAATTGCAACAAAAAAGAAATATGAGCAAGAAATTGAAGTACGTGTATCGATTGACCGTGAAACGGGTGATTTTGAAACGTTCCGTCGTTGGTTAGTACTTGCGCCTGATGCTGAAATGGAAAACCCATGTTCAGAAATGACTTTTGAAGCTGCTGAATATGACAACGCAGAAATTCAAATCGGCGAATTCATCGAAGATGAAATTGAATCAGTTAAGTTTGACCGTATTGCAACACAAACTGCAAAACAAGTTATCGTACAGAAAGTACGTGAAGCTGAACGTGCTCAAGTTGTTGAGCAATATGCTGAACAAAAAGGTGAGTTAATTACGGGTGTGGTAAAACGCATGAACCGTGAAAACATCTTGCTTGATCTTGGTGGCAACGCTGAAGCCGTTATTTTCCGTGACGAAATGTTACCACGCGAAAATTTCCGTCCAGGCGACCGTTTACGTGGTTTGTTATTTGACGTACGTCCAGAAGCACGTGGCGCACAGTTATTTATGACACGTACTCAACCTGAAATGCTGATTGAGCTATTCCGTTTGGAAGTGCCAGAAATCGCAGAAGAAATGATTGATCTAATGGGCGCTGCTCGTGATCCTGGTTCACGTGCAAAAGTTGCTGTGAAATCAAATGATCAACGTATTGACCCTGTTGGTGCTTGTGTTGGTATGCGTGGCGCACGTGTACAAGCTATCTCAAGTGAACTTGCTGGTGAGCGTGTTGATATTATCCTATGGGATGAAAACGCAGCACAATTTGCAATCAATGCAATGTCACCTGCTGAAGTAGCTTCTATTGTTGTTGACGAAGATACGCACAGCATGGATATCGCAGTTGAAGAAGATAACCTTGCACAAGCGATTGGTCGTAACGGTCAAAACATCCGTTTAGCTTCTGAGCTAACTGGCTGGACATTGAACGTAATGACAGTAGCTGAGCTTAAAGCGAAGCACCAAGCTGAAGCTGATTCAGTTATTACTGTATTTACTGAAGCACTTGAAATCGATGAAGATTTCGCGGGTGTATTAGTTGACGAAGGTTTCACTTCTTTAGAAGAGATTGCTTACGTACCAGTAAATGAGTTGCTTGATGTTGATGGTCTTGATGAAGAGATGGTTGAAGAATTGCGTGCTCGTGCTAAAAACGTTTTAGCAACTAAAGCATTAGCGGCAGAAGAGAATCTAGAAGGTGCTAAACCTGCGGACGATCTACTAGCGCTTGAAGGTTTAGAAGCTCATCTTGCATTTGTATTCGCAAGTAAAGGCATTATCACGCTAGAAGATCTTGCTGAACAAGCTGTAGATGACCTTCTTGAGTTTGAAGAACTAAACGAAGCAAAAGCGGGCGAGCTTATTATGGCTGCACGTAACATCTGTTGGTTTAGCGAAGATGCTGAATAAGCACAGATAGGAGAAACATAATGTCAGATATTTTATTAAATGAGCTTGCAAAAGAGCTAAACAAAACGACTGAAACACTGGTAAAACAGTTTGCTGATGCAGGTATTACAAAAGCTGAATCAGACAAAGTAAGTCTAGCTGAAAAAGAAACGCTTACGACTTACCTGCAAAAGCAGCACGGTGGTGAGCAACAGAAAAAAATGACACTTCAACGTAAAACTAAATCTACATTGAATGTTAAAGGTCAGTCTGTAAATGTTGAAGTACGTAAAAAACGTACTTACGTTAAACGTACAGATACTGAAGTAGCAGCAGAAAATGAAGCGAAAGCGGCAGAAGAAGCAGCTATCCAAGCTAAATTGCAAGCTGATGTTGATGCTAAGAAAGCCGTAGCTGAAAAGTTACAAGCGGAAAAATTAGCAGCTAAAAAAGTTGCTGATGAAAAAGCAAAAAAAGCAGCTGCAGCTAACAAAGAGAAACAATCGTCTGTGAAAGTAGAAAAAACACCTGAGCAAGTGGAAGCTGAAAAAGAAGCTACACAATTGCTAGAAAAAGCGGATAAAGACGCACTTGTAAAAGCAGAAAAAGAAGCTGTTGAGCAAACTGAAGTTGCTAAGAAATTAGCTGAAGAAAATGCTGAACGTTGGGCCAAAGAAGCCGCTGAGCGTAAACGTTTAGAAGCAGCTCAAGATTTCCATGTGACTTCATCGGCCGCTGCACAAGCAGCTGAAGATGCTTCTGATTCTAAAGCGGAAGGCCCAAGCCACCGTAAGAAAAAGAAAAAAGCACCAGCTCCAGCACCTGCACCTCAAGGTCGTCGCGGTCGCCGTGGTAAAAAATCACGCGTAGCAACACCTTCTGCTCTACAACAAGCATTTGAAAAACCAGCTGCTCCTGTTGAACGAGATATTAAAATTGGTGAAACAATTACGGTTGCTGAACTTGCTAATAAAATGGCCGTTAAAGCTGTTGAAGTTATCAAAGAGATGATGAAGATGGGCGCTATGGCGACTATCAACCAAGTTATCGACCAAGAAACTGCAACATTAGTTGCTGAAGAAATGGGCCACAAAGTTATTCTAACTAAAGAAAATGAGTTAGAAGAAGCGGTAATGGCCGAAGCACAACAAGGCGGAGATAAAACATCTCGCGCACCTGTTGTTACTATCATGGGTCACGTTGACCACGGTAAAACTTCACTACTAGATTACATTCGTCGTGCAAAAGTTGCTGACGGTGAAGCCGGTGGTATTACACAGCATATCGGTGCTTACCATGTAGACACAGATAAAGGCATGATTTCATTCCTTGATACACCTGGACATGCGGCGTTTACGTCAATGCGTTCTCGTGGTGCTAAAGCGACAGATATCGTTGTACTAGTAGTTGCAGCAGACGATGGCGTAATGCCACAAACAATTGAAGCGATTCAGCATGCGAAAGCTGCTGGCGTACCATTAATTGTTGCTGTAAACAAAATTGATAAAGAAGGCATCGACCTTGATCGCGTTAAAACTGAGCTTTCTCAGCATGACGTTATCTCTGAAGAGTGGGGCGGTGAAAATATCTTCGCACACGTTTCAGCTAAAGTAGGTACGGGTGTTGATGCATTGCTTGATAGCATTCTTCTACAAGCAGAAATGCTTGATTTAGAAGCTGTTGCGACAGGTCCTGCTTCTGGTGTTGTTATCGAATCTCGTCTTGATAAAGGACGTGGCCCAGTTGCTTCTATCCTTGTTCAACAAGGTGAATTGAAGCAAGGCGATATCGTTCTTTGTGGTCTTGAGTATGGTCGTGTTCGTGCAATGCGTGACGAAAACGGTAACCCAATCGAATCTGCTGGTCCATCTATCCCTGTTGAAGTACTAGGTCTTTCTGGTGTTCCTGCTGCGGGTGATGAAGCAACTGTTGTTAAAGATGAGAAAAAAGCACGTGAAGTTGCGCTTTACCGTCAAGGTAAATTCCGCGATATTAAACTGGCTCGTCAACAGAAAGCAAAACTTGATAACATGTTCTCTAACATGGAAGCAGGCGAAGTTTCTGAGCTTAACATCGTACTTAAGTCTGATGTACAAGGTTCATTAGAAGCGATTACTGAATCATTAAACAAACTATCTACTGATGAAGTTAAAGTTAACATTATCGGTCGTGGTGTTGGTGGTATTACAGAAACTGACGCTTCATTAGCATCGGCTTCTGGCGCTATCGTGATTGGTTTCAACGTACGTGCTGATGCATCTGCGCGTAAACTAATTGACAACGAAGCGGTTGATTTACATTACTACAGCATCATCTACGATCTAATCGATGAAGTTCGCGCTGCAATGGGTGGTTTATTAGCACCTGAATTCAGACAAGAAATCACTGGTATTGCTGACGTTCGTGAAGTCTTCAAATCACCTAAAATTGGTTTAATCGCCGGTTGTATGGTAACTGAAGGTAGAATCAAGCGTAACAACCCTATTCGTGTATTACGTGAAAACATCGTAGTTTACGAAGGTGTACTTGAGTCTCTACGTCGCTTTAAAGATGACGCAGAAGAAGTACGTAACGGTGTTGAATGTGGTATCGGCGTTAAGAACTACAACGACGTTCGCGTTGGTGACCAAATTGAAGTGTTTGAAATTATTGAAGTTAAACGTACTCTTTAATTTGAAACAAAAATAAAATTAAGATTGGAGGCTAACGCCTCCTTTCTTGTTTCGTAGGTCGGTATTTATGCCGTTAAACAATGATGAACGAAAGTTCAACCTACTTATAAATAGGAAAATTTATTATGGCGAATGATTACAGCCGTACTTCACGTGTTTCGCAACAGGTTCAAAAAGAGCTTGCGCGTATTTTACAGCAAGAGGTTAAAGATCCTCGTATTGCTATGGTCACTATCTCTGGTGTTGATATCACACGTGATTTAGCTTACGCAAAAGTATTTGTAACTTTTTTAACTATTGGCGATCAAAGCAACGATGAATCACTTGCAGGATTAAACTCTGCAGCCGGTTATGTTCGACGTTTATTAGGTAAAGCAATGCGTTTACGTATCGTACCTGAAGTACGTTTTTGCTTTGACGAAACACTGACTGAAGGTTTACGTATCTCTGAACTTGTTAGTGGCGCAGTAAAAAATGATAAAGTTAAAATTGTAGAGTCTGGTCGTATTGATGAAGATGATCAAAACGAAGAAGATGATGCAGAAGTAAATGTAGAAGCGAGTGAAGAGGAAAAAGCATAATGGCAAGACGTGGTAAAGGCCGCAGTATAAACGGTGTAGTGTTACTAGATAAACCGACCGATATTAGCTCTAACCATGCATTGCAACGTGTGAAACGCATCTTTTTCGCAAATAAAGCGGGCCATACAGGCGCGCTTGATCCACTTGCAACTGGCATGTTACCTATCTGTTTAGGTGAAGCGACTAAATTCTCTCAGTTTTTACTCGATTCAGATAAACGTTACATCGTAACTGCAAAGTTAGGTGTACGAACAGATACCAGCGATTCACAAGGCGCAGTTGTTTGTGAGAAGCCTGTATCAGTAACACAAGAACAACTTGATGTCGCATTGGATACGTTCCGTGGTGATATTATGCAGGTCCCTTCAATGTATTCTGCATTGAAATTTGAAGGTAAACCTTTGTATAAATATGCCCGTGAAGGCATTACCATTGACCGTCCTGCTCGCCCAATTACTGTTTATGAGATCAACCAATTACGCTTTGAAGGTGATGAAATCGATCTTGATATTCACGTGAGTAAAGGTACCTACATTCGTACAATTACGGATGACTTAGGTGAGTTACTTGGCTGTGGCGCACACGTTTCTATGTTACGTCGTACACAAGTTGCTGATTACCCATATGATAAAATGGTAACGATTGATCAATTAGATGAATTAATTGAACAAGCAAAAGAGCAAGATATTAGCCCTTATGAATTACTTGATGCCTTGTTACTTAAAATGGACACAGCGGTAAAAGATTACCCGGAAGTCAATATCAGTGATGAAATGGGTGATTACATCTTACATGGCCAGCCTGTACAGGTATTTGGTGCTCCCGATGATACGTTAGTGCGTATTACGGTAGGTGAAGAACATACCTTTATTGGTATGGGTGAGATGAATGATGATGGTTTAATCGCACCGAAGCGCCTCGTCAACCTTTAATAATTCAGGTCGTTGCCCTTTGGGTAAATATCTTCGTTGAAAGTGCTCACAAATTTATCTGGAATAAATTTGAACATCCGTAGGATGGCCCGTAGGGCGGAGCACAGGACGTGCGTAGTATTGGGTAAACCAAGCTCCGCGCTTTCGCCTTGATCTTTAACCCAAATGGCTTAGCCCTGAATCATTAAATATATAAATTATATTTCTGATTAAAGACATTATTATGACTAAACTCGATTTCTCTGCTATCAATAAATCTTCTGCTAAATCTTTTAATGAACAGAAAAATATAATTAAAAAGATAGGCAAAGGGCAAACTGTTTTCTGTGCAACTTGCAAACAACCGTTACAGTTGTGTGTTTCGAGTGAAGGTGAGAATGGTGTGCAATGCGCTAAAGGTTGTACGAAGATCGGTTTGGAAGTGGAAGCTCAGAAATAGCTGTCAGTCATTAGCTATCAGCTGTCAGTAAGAACCCAAACCTCTCAGTTTATTTTTACACTCCTATCTTTATTGGTTACATAGTACTTGGAGCTGTCCCATTAATTTGTCAGAAAACAGCCGAATTGTCTTAAACTGATCGCTTTTTATAAACAGAAAGCTGACAGCTAACCACTGACAGCTTCTTTTTGTTTGTTAGGTGCAGGTATAAGCAATCTTTATTGCTAAGCCGCCCTGTGATGTTTCGCGGTATTTAGCGTTCATATCTTTACCGGTTTCATACATGGTTTCGATAACTTTATCGAGTGATACACAGGACATTGATTGGCGACGCATTGCCATACGTGAGGCGTTAATCGCTTTCATTGCAGAGATAGCATTACGTTCTATGCAAGGCACTTGTACTTGGCCTGCAACCGGATCGCAGGTTAAACCGAGGTGATGCTCCATCGCAATTTCAGCTGCTTCTGCCACTTGAACTGGTGTACCGCCCATAATTTCAGTTAAACCAGCCGCTGCCATTGAGCAAGAAACACCAATCTCACCCTGACAACCGACTTCAGCACCAGAGATAGAGGCGTTTGCTTTAAATAATCCTCCCACCGCTGACGCGGTTAAGAAAAATCGACTGTATTGGTCAGATTCTACTTTCGCTACAAACTTATCATAATAGGAAAGTACTGCGGGAATGATGCCTGCTGCGCCGTTTGTTGGCGCGGTAACAACACGCCCACCGGCAGCATTTTCTTCACTAATCGCCAGTGCAAACATATTAACCCAATCAATTAAAATCATCGGGTCCGCGAGCATATTATTATTGATGGCTAGCTGGCGATTTAAAGCAGGTGCACGGCGCGGTACACGTAATGGACCAGCTAACAGACCATCTGTTGCGCATCCTCGTTCGATGCCTTCCTGCATGGTTTTCCAAATTTTAGCGAAGCGTTCATCAATGTGCGCTTTACTGTGTCGAGATAATTCATTTTTCATCATTAACGAGCTGATAGTAATGTTGTTATCAGCACAATGTTTGAGTAATTCACTGGCATAATTAAACGAGTAAGGAAGGTTTTCTTGGTCACTTTGTTTATCGTAGAAGCGACTTTCTTCAACAATAAAACCACCACCGGTTGAATAATACGTTTGTGAAAATACCTGTTTGCTACCGATAAAAGCATGTAGTACTAGGCCATTTTCATGTAGCGGTAAGGCTTCATTAATAAAATTGATGGCACCACGGGCAAACCCTACGCTATGAGCGCCTAAATCAACCGCTAAGGTTTCTGTTAGTTCAACCTTCTTAATAAAACCTGGAATCATGTCTAAATCAACATGCTCGGGTTCAAAACCACCCAGACCTAAAACAATCGCGATATCGGTATTGTGGCCTTTTCCGGTTAATGACAGTGAGCCATGGATATCCACGCTGATATCGGTAATGGTGGTGATATCGGTTTCCTGCTTTAGTGCATCAATGAATTGCTTGGCGGCTTTCATCGGGCCCAGTGTATGTGAGCTAGAAGGGCCAATGCCAATCTTAAAAATATCGAAGACGCTATACATAATTTTTTACCTTTATTAGTGTAGCAACAGAGCAGTGCTCTGTTGCTAATTGCTTGGTTATGCGAGTAATTTGAAAACAATTGCAGAGATTGCGATAAGGCCCATGCAAGTGATAAATACATTGGCAATCGTGCCTTGATACTTCGCCATTGCCGGTACACGTTTGATGGCGTACATAGGCATTAAAAAGAGAATGGTGGCAATAATGGGGCCGCCAAGGTTTTCAATCATGCCTAATATGCCAGGGTTTAATACCGAGACTAACCACAGTGTTATGACCATAAATCCAAGCGTAAATTGATTCACTTTTTTAAGGCTGACATTTTTTCCCATCGATTGCGCTTGTTTCATGATGATGCCGTTCATGCCTTCACGTGCACCTAAGTAATGGCCAAAAAATGAAGAGATAATCGCAACAAAAGCAACAATAGGACCAAAGTAGGCAATAAGCGGGCTACTGTGCACATTCGCTAGATAGGAAAGAACGGTGAGGTTTTGTTCTTTAGCTTCTGCCAGCATTTCAGGTGTTAGGCTTAAAACGACCGAAAAAACAAAGAACATAACAAAACCTAATAACATAGCTGAGGTACGTTTTAAAATGGCATCAGACTTTTCAACCGCGCGATCACCATATTGCTCGCGTTGTTTAACGGCAAAACTACTGATGGCAGGAGAGTGATTAAATGCAAAGACCAGTACCGGAATGGTTAACCAAAGTGTGCTTGTAAAATCAATGGCGTCAGGTACTTGGCTGACTGCGGATAGATTCCAATCGGGTATTAAAAATAGCGACATACCAAAAAGAATAATAACCAGCGGGTAAACTAAAAACTGGGTTATCTTCAGCATTATCTTTTCACCTGCAAGCATCACCGACATCATGCCGATAATTAGCGTAATAGATAATAACCAACGAGCAGGAGAGACCATGCCGAGTTGGTGCACCATAAAGCTGTCAACGGTATTAGTGATGCTCACGCCATAAATAAGCAGGATAGGGTAGATAGCTAAAAAATAGAGTAGGGTAATTAATTTACCTGAGCCCGCACCAAAATGTTCCTCGACCACATCCGTGATACCCGCATTAGCCTTGTTTGACGATAAAACAAAACGCGAGAGGTTACGATGCGCCCAGTAGATCATTGGTCCAACTAATAGCGCCATAATAACTAATGGCCAAAAGCCACCTAGGCCTGCATTAATGGGTAAAAATAGAATGCCGGCACCCACTGCGGTACCAAATAGGCTTAATAGCCAAGTTGTGTCTTGTTTGTTCCAGTGATTCGCGTCAAGTGTTTCAGCGTGTTGGGGAGGAGTTGTTGCTTCTGTAAAATCTGGATTGGTAGCGATTTCTTTGTTCATCTTAAATACCTTTAAACATACCTCTGTTCAAAAGTATTCATTACTTTTCAGAGGTTACATTGCGTGTGCATTCACCTCTAATTCAATTCCGTTCGTACTAAAGAGTAAAACCATTTGTCCTATTGACGCGCAGATTTAAACGCATTAAGTACACTGTGTATATAACTTTTTTTGGGCTGTTACATTTTGTTACAATGGGGCTTTTTGCTGTGATCTGACGCATGCTTTTAGTGTCTTTTAACCTGGCTAAAATCGCGGCAGGCGAATAATCATACGACCACGCCATGCTCAGTGATTGAGCTTAAAGGTGTTAGCCCCCTTTAGGCGGTAAGACCAATGTTCCACTGGAAACGATTAACCCCAGATGTTTTGCCATTTCAGTATGGCAAAACCGTTAATGCACTTTTCTTGTTTGTTTATTTGTCTTTTGTCGTTATTCTAAGTTGGGTCCGCCTAAAATCGCATCGTGGCAACGAATGCACTGCGCATTGTCACAGTGAGTAATCTCGGGTGTTGCAATAATTTGTTTGCTGATGCGATTGATAAAAGGTGTAAATTCAAAACAATGCCACTGGCTATTACCAACCAATTTTTTTTGAACGAGATGTTCAACCATAGGTTGCAGTGCATTAAACCCCGCTGAACATGAACCGATGCTGACCTCGACGGGCATTTTTTCATCATTACTATTTTTAGCCTTAGCCTTAACCTTAACATTAGCCCAAGCACGGAATAGTGTTCTTCCTGATTTTTGCTCTGCATAATGGATAGGGGTTACGCCTGTAAAGTCGATACCCATTAATAATAAAGACGCATTTTCCAATTCATAGCAGTATTGATAAGGACCATAAACATCTAATAAGCTTTGTTGTTCAATAATGTTTTTGGCCTGAGGCCCGATGGCAGTAAAAGAGTTGACTGGGTGAAGGCCTCGGATGCTTTCTGGCCTTGCGAGAATGACCTTAGATAATACGCCCATTGAATCACTAATTTGTTGGCTATCTTTATCAAAACACTGGGTTAGTCCTTGCAACGCATCTTGGTAAATCGTTAAATCCATACCATTTTGAGCATACTCCAAGCCTTTTTGTGGCGGGTAAGCACCGTTATCATAGGTAAAAGTAGGCACGACAAGTGTACAACCTGCGTTAAGAAAACAGTCGATAACACAGTTAGGACCTCCTTCTACGCCACCAAAGCTGCCGTATGCAGAGTGTAAAAGGATAACCTTATTATTTAGATTGAGTGTTTTTATAGATTGATCTAATTGTTGTTTATTAACCATTTTCTTTCCTGATTAGATTTTAATTAATAGTACAAAAATAACGTTAAAAGAGTTTGCTTCATAGCGCAATACACCGTAAAATCCGCGGTTCACTTTATCGCTGAATTAGTGATCGGCGATAATAATTTAAATAGGTTATTCACTAACCAAAAATATTGGAGACATTCTATGTCACTAAGTGCACAACAGAAAGCTGAAATCGTAGCAAAATTTGGTCGCGCAGAAGGCGATACTGGTTCATCTGAAGTACAAGTTGCTTTGTACACAGCTCAAATCAACCACCTTCAAGGCCATTTCAAAGAGCACATCCATGATCACCACAGCCGTCGTGGTCTATTACGCATGGTTGCTCAGCGTCGTAAATTACTTGATTACCTTAAGCGTAAAGATGTTACATCTTACACTAACGTAATTGCTGAACTTGGTCTACGTCGTTAATTTCGACTTAAACTTTGTTTATAAAAAGAGCCTTATGGCTCTTTTTTTGTTTCTAAGCCCTGCACTTTTTTATCAATAAATACCTTTCCTGCCAGTGGCCATTCATTTAGATGAAGGTTTACCTCTTTTTAGTCTGATTTTTCCTGCCCTGTTTCTGTATATTACTATATTCACTTGTAATCAATTATCTAATACCATTCCGCTTAATTAAATGGTCTAAAATTGCGTAGGAAAAATTGATGAAAATAACGACGTTATCATCGGTTTTAACCAGCAAGGTAGATCAGATAGTTAAGCGGATGGGTATAATATTTCCTTTGTTCACCACCAATATCTTGTTTTAATTTGGAGAAAGTATGTCTTTTGAAATGATCATGTTAGGCATGGCAAGCTTAATCGTTATTGCTATTTTGTTGCACCATCCTTCTAAAACCTTGGGTATTCCTTCGTTGCTTATTTTTATGGCGGTGGGGCTGATATTTGGTAACGGTGAGTTTGATTTTGTTTATGACAATTTACAGCTTACTTCTTTTATTGGTGGCATGGCGCTTAACATTATTGTTTTTGTCGGTGGCTTAAATACCTCAACCAAGAGTATTAAGTTGGCCTGGAAAGAGGGCGGAGCACTGTCAAGTGTTGGGGTGTTATTGACTACGTTATTTTTTGCTGTGATCTTGTATTATTTATTGGATTTCAACTTTTTAACCTGCTTGCTTTTTGCTGCTGTTGTTTCATCGACCGATGCTGCTGCCGTTTTCTCTATTTTAGAATCTAAAAAACTTAAACTTAAAGAGAATACCGATACGGTATTAGAGTTTGAATCTGCGACTAACGATCCGGTGGCATTATTAATGGTTATTCTATTAACGGATATTCTTGTAAGCAGTACGGGGATCGCGCCTTCTGTTGCCAGTATCGGCATGTTATTAGCGCAACAAATCCTATTTGGCGCATTGGTGGGTTTTATATTAGGAAAATTATGCGTTACTGCACTTAACCATATAAAGCTGGAAGAGTATGGACTTATTCCGGTGTTTATTTTGGCTTGTTTTATTATCACGGTTTATGGCACTGAAATGATTGCTGGCAACGTGTTAGTGGCTGTTTATATTGCCGGTGTGATTATCGGTAATCAGTTAAAGCGTGGCGCAGATGTGAATAAACACTTTTACAATGGTCTGGCTTGGTTAGCGCAATCGCTGATGTTTATTATTATTGGCTTGCAGATTTTCCCACAAAACTTAATCGCTGTTTTTTGGGTCTCCGTTATTCCCGCATTATTGCTTATTTTGGTTGCTAGACCGTTAGCGGTGCAACTCTGTTATTTACCCTTTACAAAAGCCAGTTGGAAGAAACGTTTGTTTATCTCATCGATTGGACTCAAAGGCGCAACACCCATTGTATTTGCGCTTATTCCTGCCACAGCAGGTGTTGAAGGTTCCGTGGAAATGATTCATATGGTGTTCTTTGTAGTGCTGTTTTCGGTGTTTTTACAAGGTGGGGCGATAGAGCCGCTAGCTAAAAAGTTAGGCCTTGTTAAAGATGAACAATAAACAATAAACAATTAATTAGATAATAAAAAAGCCAGATGATTAGTCTGGCTTTTTTATGTGTGCTTAATGTTAGTTATAAACTTCACCCTCCTTTGGTAGCGCTTTAATTTGGTAATGCTCTCTTTTAAGGCCTAACAATTCAGGTATGGTGGCAGATAAGCATATCGACGATAACGTCCCGACTAAAATACCGATAAACAGCGCAATAGAGAATCCTTGTAATGGAGCTCCCGCGAGTAGCCAAATCGCAGCAACCGTGCCTAAAGTGGTGCCGGAGGTAATTAAAGTGCGGGTTAAGGTTGAGACAATCGCACTATCAATAATTTCATTAATAGTGCCTGTGGCTTTACTTCGTAATACTTCTCTTATTCTGTCGGAAATCACAATCGAGTCATTTAACGAATAACCAATAACAGCAAGCAGTGCCGCTAAAACCGTGAGATCAAATTCAATTTGAAATAAAGAAAATACCCCTAAGACAACAATAATGTCATGGAATAAAGCCACGACTGATCCCGTTGCTAAGCGCCACTCAAATCGAAAAGAAAGATAAATTAACATCGCCACCAAAGAGGCCAACAACGCTAAGCCACCCATTTCGACTAATTCGTCACCCACCTGTGGGCCAATCACACTGGCGCTTAATACTTTAATAGAAAAATCAGCATCGATGTTTTGCATTAACAACGAGGTTTCAGGCATCTGCTCATTGCTAATGGCTTGGCGAATCGACCACTGGTATTCGTTGCCCACATTGGTTAATGAGAAGGGGACTTTAATGACTTGCTTAAGCGCAACCTGTAAATGTTCTTGGCTTACTGGTTGCGTGGTTTGTATTTCTGTTATGACGCCTCCGGTAAAGTCGACTGCTAGGTTAAAACCTTTATTTAACATGGCCAACAGAGAAAAGAGTACAAGCGCGATTGAGCAATAAAAACCCATGTAACGGACTAATGTGAAACCTGTTTTTTTCGTTTTATTTATTATCATAGCTGTGCCTGCTGAGTTGTTTGCTTGCTTGTTATTGCTGTTCGTTTATTTTGGCGAGTTGTTTTAGGGTTTTTAGTAGCGACTTGGCCTGGTAACTTGTGAATGAAAATATTCACTAACGCGCGGGAAACATAAATGCCCGTAAACATGCTGGTTAAAATGCCTAATCCAAGGGTGATAGCAAAACCTTTAATCGGACCATAACCAACCGAGAATAAAATTAATGCTGTGATCAAAGAGGTTATATTGGCATCCAAAATGGTGCCTAATGCATTTTGGTAACCGTGATGAATCGCGAGTGCGGTACTTTTTCCACGTTTTAATTCATCTTTGATACGTTCAAAAATAAGCACGTTAGTATCAACTGCCATACCGATGGTTAGTACTAAACCGGCAATGCCCGGCAGGGTTAATACCGCGCCAGGTACCAGTGATAACAAACCCATCAAACAGACCAAGTTAAAAATGAGTGCAACATTCGCGATTAAACCCAGCTTGCGATACCAAAGCGCCATAAAAATAAGCATCATCGATAAACCAAGTGCAATGGCCGCCATGCCATTATCAATATTTTGTTGGCCTAATGAAGGGCCTAATGTGCGCTCTTCAACGATAGTGACTGGCGCTGTTAAACTGCCCGCTTTGAGTAACATAGCTAACTCTTGTGTGGCTTTAACACTGCCCATGCCAGAGATGGTAAAACGAGAACCAAGATGTGCTTGAATGGTGGCAACACTGATCACTTTACTGTTTTTCTCACGCAGGCCTTGTTCATTTTGTTGGTACTCTGAAAAAAGCGTGGCCATCGGTTTACCAATGTGATTTTTAGTAAAGTCAGACATTAATTTACCGCCCGCGCTATCTAGGGTGATAGCAACTTCGGGCTGTCCTGTTTCTCCAAAGCGAGATTGTGCATCAGTAATATGAGTACCCGACATAATCGGTGATGGATTTAAACGTACCATTTCACCTGAATTACTTTTATATAACGCACCGCCTTGCTGCTGTAATTGATGAAAGTCCAAAGAAGCGGTTGCACCAATAATCCGTCTTGCCTGTGAAGGGTCTTGTACCCCAGGTAATTCAATGCGAATAAAGTGATCACCTTGGCGTTGCACGACTGCCTCGGTAATACCTAACGCTTCAATTCTGTCACGCATGGTTTTAATGTTTTGTTGCATTAACGCTTGATGAAAGGTTTTTGCGAACTGTTCATTTTCGCGTAATGTTGTTTGTTGCGCTGTGTTTACGCGTAGCAGTAATTCTGGATATAACTCAACTAACGCCTGCACACTTAAGGCTGCTTTTTGCGCGCTATTTTCTGGGTAACGTAAAACAATCTCGCCATTATGTTTTGAGGTAATACGTGTGCCACGTGCGTTAAATTGACGTATTAATTGACTTAAGTCTTGCTCAATTTGGGCCTTGCGTTCAACCATAGCCGCTTGTGTATCAACGTCCATCACAAATTGCACACCACCGCGTAAATCCAAACCTAATTTAATCGGTTTCGCACCTATGTTTTTTAACCAATCGGGGCTGTCTGATTCCATCGCCATGGCGACGCTATACTGTTCACCTAATTGTGTGGCAAGCAGATTACGTGCTTTTTGTTGTTGCGTTTTGTTATCTAATAGAACGATGTTTTGTCCCTGTTGTTGGTTAATGCTGTCAACCTGTATGCCTTGCTTAGTTAATAGGTTAAAAAGAGTGGCGCTATCGATGTTAGGCATTTCTGTTGAATTGCTTTGAACGTGTAATGCTGCTTTCTCACCAAACCAGTTAGGCAGGGCATTTAAGCCAAGAATAGCAATAGTGAAAATGATCACTAAGTATTGCAATTTTGAATAACGATTGATTGCTTTATGTACTTTTTTCATAGGATCCTCAACACACGTTAGGGATAACGCATGGTGCAAATAAGTTTATTAAGCACTCATCAACGCATTGAGCCAACAAAAGGGGATACAACGCGATCGTCAAATCGACTGAAGACGAGTGCTTTGAAATAGATGATTTGGGTGTTTGCTGGTGGCGAAAGAGAGTGGTTAAACGACTCGCTACGCACCAACTGGAGGTTAACTAAAGTGGTAGGTAACTTTTGATGCGTATTGGCTATTGCTGTCTTTCCAACCTGAAAGACGAGAGTCACTGTTTGCATAGCTCATAAACCAAGCCACAGGGGGCGTTGATAATGTACTTTCTAGGTTTGCAAATTCATTGGTTTTTTCTATTAATAATTCATAGATCAATACATATTCAGGGGATGGCTGCTGTTTGTTATTAAGCTGATTGATATGCATCGGTTGCACAAAATCAATCGACTTACTGTGGTTTTCTGATGCTGGCTGTGAAGGCGAGTTATCTGTTTCTGACAGTTGCTCATCGGCAGCGCTGTTATCGAGAATATTGACTTGGCCGCTATCACTCAGCGTTATCGCATTTGCCAAAGGCAACGATAAGTTAGGTTGTTCTGTTCCAGAAAATGCTGAAAAAGAGACAAATAAAGTGATAAGCAGAAGAAATATTCGTAGCAAGGTTCATGTCCACAGGATAAATAGTACGCGAGCACTATACCCCCTTCACCCCTTAAAACAAGCTAGGTTGGTCGTTAAAAAGTGTAAATAAATAGGTTACTAATCAAAAAATATCCAATTGCAATGTTAATTGACGCACATATTTTACAACCGCGCTAAAAACTCTAAAAAAAATCGGCAAAAACGTTTTAAAGCACAATCTTTGACGTATACTGTGGTCGCGATAAAAAGCATAAAACTAAATATATAATCCAAGGAAAAAAAATGACTCCTATTGTTAAAAGTTTCCAGTATGGCGAACATACGGTAACACTAGAAACGGGCGTAATGGCTCGTCAAGCAACTGCCGCTGTAATGTGTAGTATGGACGATACTTGTGTATTCGTTTCTGTTGTTGGTAAAAATGCAGATGATCAAGAGCGTGATTTCTTCCCTCTTACTGTTAACTACCAAGAAAAAACATACGCAGCTGGTAAAATCCCAGGTGGCTTCTTCAAACGTGAAGGCCGTCCATCTGAAGAAGAAACGTTAATTTGTCGTCTTATTGACCGTCCAATTCGTCCTCTTTTCCCTGCTGGCTTTAAAAACGAAGTACAAGTGATTGCAACTGTTGTTTCAATCAACCCAGAAGTTAACCCAGATATCGTTGCAATGATCGCAACATCTGCGGCACTTTCTATCTCTGGTATGCCTTTTAACGGTCCTATCGGTTGTGCTCGTGTTGGTTACAAAGAAGGTCAATACCTACTTAACCCAACTAAAACTGAATTAGAAACAAGTGATCTTAACCTTGTTGTATCTGGTACAGACAACGCTGTATTAATGGTTGAATCTGAAGCTGCTATCTTAAGCGAAGACGTAATGTTAGGCGCTGTAGTATACGGTCACGATGAGCAACAAGTTGTTATTGAAGCAATCAAAGAATTCGCTGCTGAAGTTGCACGTCCTGCATGGGATTGGAAAGCACCTGTACGTAATGAAGCATTAGATGCTGCCATTGCTACTGAAGCACAAGTACGTTTCGATGAAGCTTACCAAATCAGTGATAAAGGCGTTCGTTACGATGCAATCAAAGCGATCACTTCTGAAGTTAAAGCTAAATTATTAGCTGCTGACGAAACATTAGTTGCTAAGCAAGTTTCTGAATACATCCATGATTTAGAAAAAACGGTTGTACGTACGCGCATCATCAAAGGTGAGCCACGTATCGACGGTCGTGATCCAGAGAGCGTTCGTGCTCTTGACGTTCGTACTGGTGTTTTACCACGTACTCACGGTTCTTCACTATTTACACGTGGTGAAACTCAAGCATTAGTTACAGCGACGCTTGGTACACAACGTGATGCACAAATCATTGACAGCCTAATGGGTGAGAAGAAAGATCACTTCTTATTACATTACAACTTCCCTCCTTACTGTGTAGGCGAAACTGGTTTTGTTGGTTCTCCTAAACGTCGTGAAATTGGTCACGGTCGTCTAGCTAAACGTGGTGTATTAGCAGTAATGCCTACAGTTGAAGAATTCCCGTACACAGTTCGTGTTGTATCGGAAATTACTGAATCTAACGGTTCATCTTCAATGGCTTCTGTATGTGGCGCATCACTAGCATTGATGGATGCTGGTGTTCCACTTAAAGCTTCTGTTGCTGGTATTGCAATGGGCCTAGTTAAAGAAGGCGAAGAGTTCGTTGTTCTTTCTGATATCTTAGGTGATGAAGATCATCTTGGTGATATGGACTTTAAAGTTGCGGGTACTGATGCTGGTATTACAGCACTTCAAATGGATATCAAAATTGAAGGTATCACACGCGAAATCATGCAAATTGCTTTAAACCAAGCAAAAGCTGCACGTCTACATATCCTAACGGTTATGGATGAAGCGATTTCTGAAGGTCGTAAAGAGATTTCTCAATTCGCACCACGTATTCACACTATCAAAATCCCAACGGACAAAATCCGTGACGTTATTGGTAAAGGCGGCGCAGTTATCCGTTCTTTATGTGAAGAAACGGGTACTACAATTGAAATCGAAGATGACGGTACAGTTAAAATTGCTGCCACTTCTGGTGAGCAAGCTGAAGATGCAATCAACCGCATTAAATCACTGACTGCTGAAGTTGAAGTAGGTACTATCTACGAAGGTACTGTTGTACGTCTAGCTGATTTCGGCGCATTCGTTAACATCTTACCTGGTAAAGACGGTCTAGTTCACATCTCACAAATCTGTGAAGAGCGTGTACAGAAAGTTGCTGACCATCTTAAAGAAGGTCAAGTTGTTAAAGTTAAAGTACTAGAAGTAGACCGCCAAGGCCGTGTACGTCTAAGTATTAAAGAAGCTGCGGAAAAAGCGCCAGCTGCTGCTGAATAAGGTTTAACTTAATCGGTAAACTATAAAGGAAGCTTCGGCTTCCTTTTTTTATGCCTGAAGAAAAATAGTTGTCAGTTATCGGCTATCGGCTATCAGTTATCGGCTATCAGTTATCGGCTATCAGCTATCGGCTATCGGCTATCAGCTATCGGCTATCAGCTATCAGCTATCGGCTATCGGCTATCAGCTACTCCATTCCATTTTCACTATTATATTCAGCCCTGTATCTCACCTCCGCTATCTCCTTTTTCCATAAATTGAACGTTTAAATGAGTAAGCATTATCAAAACAACATGTTACTAAATGATTAAATTTGAATGCTATTTTAGTTAGTTGTTACTTGTTTGTAGGTAATATGCAATATCAAAAATGTAAATAAAGACTCTTTTTAATCTTTTTGTGTGCTGGCTTTTATTATTGTTTATTCACTGCAGTGTCGAGTTAGGGCATCTCTCATAAACGGCTTTTAGAGAAAAAATATCCGGTGGTTATTGTTATGGTGACGACGTTAAAATTCCCCCATTAAAACTGATTAAGGATTTTTTATGCAGGATACTGGTAACACAACTTATCGTGATCGACACAAACCGGCGAGCGACTTTGCCACACGTGAAGAGTATTTAAATCACGAATTGAATATCATTGAGCCTAAACGCTGGCGCATTAACTTGCCTTTTCGCGACTTTGGCATTGAGATTGAAGATTGGGTTCCTGCACTTGCTGCGACTATCGGTAAGATTGTTATGGTGGCCGCAATGGCAGGTGCATTTGCGGCGCAGTTTGGATTAGATGCTGCTTTCATTGCAGAGAATGTTCGCTTTGAAATGCTTATCGCTGGTGTGTTATTTGTTGTTCTCTTCTCTGCTATTTTAAATCCACGTAGTAACCTTGCGGGCACGCATGGACCGATGATCCCGCTTATTCCTTTAATTGCGGCTGCTGGTGGACATCCATTGGCATTGGGTATTTTAGTGGGCGTATTTGGCCTGATATTGAGCCTCTCGAAAGGCGGATCTAAACTGGTTACCTTAACAGGCGAGGGCGTTCGAGGCGGTTTACTGATATTTCTTGGTGCGATGGGCACGGTAGGACAGATTGGTAATTTTGGTAAGTGGGGAGATAGCATTGGAATGGCAGCCATTCCTTTTACTGTGATTTTAATTACCATTGGTATTTATGCTTACCTTGCGCGCATTAAAAAACGCTGGGTTGCGATTCCACTGTGTTCTGCCATTGCCGGTATTGTTGCCTTTACCATGGGCGCACCTTTTGAGTTTGTTACTGAGCCGGGTTTACCTAATATGAGTCCGTTTTATTGGTGGGGAGAAACTACTGGCTGGAAACTAGGCTGGCCAGGGCTGAGCGAATATATTGCTGTTGTGCCTTTTGCTATTTTAGCCGTGGCTATGTGGTCACCCGATTTTCTAGGGCACCGTGTATTTCAAGAGCTTAACTATCCTAAAACAGCCAAAAAAGTATTAATGGATGTTGATGATACGATGACAGTGGTGTCGATTCGCCAAGTAGTGGGCTCGCTACTAGGCGGGGCAAACTTAGCCTCTTCATGGGGGACTTATATGATCCCCGCCGCCATCGCTAAACGACCTATTCCTGGTGGCGCAATATTAACGGGATTTTTGTGTATTGTATGTGCCATTTTAGGTTTCCCAATGGATCTCGCAATGTGGGAACCTGTATTGCGTGTGGCTTTATTGGTGGGGGTTTTCTTACCTTTATTAGAAGCGGGTATGCAGATGGTCAATGATGAGAAAAGCTCACAAAGTGCGGGTATCTGTATTTTCTCTAGCGCGTTAGTGAATCCGGTATTTGGCTGGGCAACCACTATGTTATTGGATAACTTAGGCTTCATTGGTGATAAAGCGCGTTCTAAAACATTATCATTGATGGATAGATTAGTGATTCCATTAATCACCTTTATTATCTGTGTGGGTTCATTAGCCTTAGTGGGACAGTTACCTGGGATTCCTGCCTTGCTTTGATAAAATAAAAAGGGCTATTTTAGACATAAAAAAACCGAGATAGACTCGGTTTTTTTATGTTACAAAGCAATCAAAAAGATTGAATGTCTAATTTAGCCAAGAGGTAAAATTACTTCACCGTACTGCTCATTAATAACTTGAGCCATTGCATCATAAATAGCAGCTAAACCACAACAGATACCAACATAACCAGCAATAACACCCGTCATTTCAGAACCTGAAAAATCTTTTGCCGCTAGTAAAAAGAATAAAAGCGTTAAACTTGCAAAAATAAATTGTGATACTTTATTTGAACGTAGTGTAGCAATGAACATGAAACCAGTAAAAATACCGTACATAACAAAATACCATGCCATGAATGCAGGAGCAGTTGGTTCAGCAAGACCTAGTTTTGGGAAGAATAATAAAGCAACAAGGCTTATCCAGAAAAAACCGTATGAAGTAAAAGCAGTTAGACCAAAAGTATTGCCCTTTTTAAACTCCAAAATACCAGCAACAACTTGTGCCATACCACCAACACAAAGACCCATTGCAAGAATCATCGAATCTAATGGAAAAAATCCTGCATTGTGAATGTTAAGTAAAACAGTTGTCATGCCGAAGCCCATTAGGCCAAGAGGTGCTGGATTTGCTAAGTTAATATTTTGTGACACGGGTAATACCTTCTTTATTAATAGATAAAATGAGATGGCGCGCACAATAACATGGTCTGTAATTTTGTAAAGATATTTTCCTATATTTGCACCCGGTCACCTTTTTTGTTTGTTTTTGATCAAAAATGAGACTTAAAAAGTTGAATTTTTAAAAGTGTTTTTTGTATTTTATATTAATGTAAGGCAGAGCAAAGCTTTGTATTAATTTTAGTATTTAGAGTCTTAAACTTAGGTACAATGTAGATAATATTCCTATTTAGAAATGAAATTAAGCCATGAGCGAAGCGACGTTATCCATTAAAAACTTACATAAATCCTTTGCTGATAATGAAGTCTTAAAAGGCATCGATTTAGAGGCACAAAAAGGCGATGTGATCTCAATTTTAGGTTCTTCGGGCTCTGGTAAAAGTACCTTATTGCGTTGTGTTAACTTATTAGAAACACCCACCTCTGGTGAAATACGTGTTAATGGTGAGCTAATCGAGATGAAGCAGGATAAAAAACTCGGTGCCGTGCCTGCTTCTTTCAAACAAGTGGAACGTATTCGCAGTCGTTTAGCGATGGTTTTTCAAGGTTTCAATTTATGGTCTCATATGACGGTATTGGAAAACGTGATTGAAGCGCCTGTGCATGTACTCGGTGTACCTAAAAAAGAAGCCATTGTTAAGGCTGAAGCGATTTTACAGCGTGTCGGATTATATGAACGTAAAAACTATTACCCAGGACAGCTTTCTGGTGGCCAGCAACAACGTGTTGCGATAGCACGTGCTTTAGCGGTTGAACCTGAAGTGATGTTATTTGATGAACCCACGTCAGCGCTAGATCCTGAGTTAGTTGGCGAAGTATTAAATGTAATGCGTGGTCTTGCAGAAGAGGGCAGAACGATGCTAGTTGTGACCCACGAGATGGCTTTCGCGCGTGATGTGTCTAATAAAGTAGTATTTTTACACCAAGGTTTAGTAGAGGAACAGGGAAAACCAGACGTTATCTTTGAAAATCCATCATCGGAACGTTTCAAACAGTTTATATCATCGGTTTATTAAGGTTCGGCTTCAAAATTACTTGAACTTTTGTTTTCAAAATAACCCGTTATTTAGGATTGGCTTCAAAATTACTTGATCTTTTGTTTTTAAAATAGCCCGTCATTTCAGGCTTTTTAAAACAATTTAGAGCAAGTTATTTTGTAACGATTCCTTAGGGTTTTTTAAAAACAATTTAGAGAAAATTATTTTGTAACGATTCCTAACCGTAAATTTTAATCTATTTCAACAATAAAAAGGAAGTACAATGAAAAAGTTTAGCCTATTAATAGCAGTGTTTGTTCTATCATTTAATGTCGCAGCCAAAGAGTGGAAAGATATCCGCATCGGTGTTGAAGGCGCTTATCCTCCCTTTAGTAAAACAGAAGCTGATGGTAGTGTGACAGGGTTTGATATTGATATCGCCAATGCATTATGTGCACAAATGGAAGTAAAATGTACATTAGTTAAGCAAGATTGGGATGGTATTATTCCTGCTCTAATGGCGCGTAAATTTGATGCGATTATTGCGACGATGGACATTACGGAAGAGCGTAAAAAGAAAATCGCATTTTCTGATAAATATCAGCATATCCCAGCGCGTTTTGTTGCATTAAAAGGTACTGACTACCAAGCAACTAAAGCATTCATGAAAGGCAAAAAAATTGGTGTACAACGTGCAACAACAATGGATCTTTACATCTCTGATAACTTCCCTAGCGCTAAAATTAAACGTTACGGTTCTGCTGATGAAGCATATCTTGATCTTAAAGCATCACGTTTAGATTACGTAATGGCCGATTCTGCTGCAATCTCTGATGGTCTGCTTGCTAAAGACGGTGGCGATAAATTTGAATTTGTTGGTCCTAAATTAAACGATCCTAAATGGTTTGGTGAAGGCGCGGGTATTGCAATTCGTAAGCAAGATAAAGACCTTGCAAAACAATTGAATGCTGCGATTAAAGCAATTCGTGCAGACGGTACTTATAAAACAATCCAAGACAAATACTTTAGTTTTGATGTTTACGGCGGTTAATTACCCGAAATAAAGGATGGGAAACCATCCTTTATTTTCGCTTAAAAAAGAATCATTATGCAAGAACTGTTAAATTATCAGCCCGTCCTTTTACAAGGCGCATGGTTAACGGTGCAAGTTGCACTGCTTTCATTATTACTCGCGATAACATTAGGTTTGCTCGGCGCACTCGCTAAAACATCGCAGTCTCGTATATTGCAAATTATCGCGACGTTATATACCACTATTATCCGTGGCATCCCGGATCTTATCTTAATGTTACTTATCTTTTTTGGTGGGCAAATGCTCATTAATAGCCTCAGTTATAGCATTAACGAAAGCATTAACGAATACTTCACAAGCTATGATATCAATCACGAGTGGTATTCTTATTTACCTGATTACATTGATATCAGCCCTTATTTTGCAGGTATTGTAACGATTGGTTTTATCTTTGGTGCTTACATGGCTGAAACATTTCGTGGCGCTATTCTGTCGGTTGATAAAGGGCAAATTGAAGCCGCAACTGCCTATGGTATGAGTCGATCAAAAATATTCATTCGTGTGACTTTTCCACAAATGATGCGTCATGCATTACCAGGTATTGGTAATAACTGGTTAGTGTTATTAAAAACCACGGCATTAGTGTCCATTATTGGTTTACAAGATATGGTGAAAATAGCAGGGGATGCCTCGGGGTCAACCCAGCAACCTTTTACTTTTTACCTTGCTGTCGCGTTTATCTTTCTTTTCTTTACTGCTATTTCAAGCGCACTATTAAAACGCCTTGAAGCAAAATATTCAATACAAGCGAGGTAAAGATGGATTTTTCAATCATCATCAATGAGTACCAATTTTATCTTGATGGATTATGGACAACAACCTGGCTAGTGACCTTATCGTTATTATTGGGGCTTTGCATTGCCATTCCGGCGGGCATATTACGCTGTAGCGAGAATAAGTTTATTCGCTTCCCAATATGGGCATTCATGTACTTTTTCCGTGGTTCTCCCCTGTTAGTACAGCTCTTTATTATCTATTACGGTGCTGCTCAGTTTGAGTGGTTACGTGAAAGCTGGTTGTGGGAATATTTTCAAGAAGCGTGGTTTTGTGCTTTATTAGCTTTTACTTTGAATACAGGAGCTTATACCGCTGAAATAGTACGTGGTGTTATCTCTACTATGCCTAAAGGTGAGCTTGAGGCTGCTAAGGCGTACGGTATGAGTCAATGGCAAACATTGCGTCGTATTACATTACCTAACTCTCTGCGTCGCGCTTTACCTGCTTACAGTAATGAAGTGATCTTTATGATTCATGGTAGTGCAATTGCAGGTATTGTGACTATTGTTGATATCACCGGTGCCGCACGTGTCGTTAATGCACGTTATTATGCACCATTTGAAGCATACCTTGCAGCCGCTGGGCTTTATATGTGCCTTACCTTCAGCGTTATTTTTGCCTTTAAACAGTGGGAAAAACGTTACTGCGTAGAGCAATAATCGTATTTATATTCACCGTAAAGTAGAGGGGAAATGACGCTTTACGGTGAATAAAAACTAAAAATAATGACTAATTATGTAGTGTTTTTCATTAGTCAATTCAATTCGCTTAAAACTCAGTTATTTGTTTAAATATTCCCTTTTTTTGCTACAATGGTCACATAAGCAGACACTTCGTAATAAATGGACTTATTATTTAGCTTAAAAATAAGGCCATTGCTGATGAAAAAACAACACTCGTTAAACACACTTCGTAACAATATTATTATTCCAACGGACTCTACTGGAGGAAATCAATAATGATGACTGAAAATATTATCTCTTTAGAATCCCTACGTATAAAAGCACAAGTGTGTTTTGAACTTGATAAACGCAAAACAAGCTTACGTCCATGTGATACGGATTTATACCCAGAAGTTAATATTGAATGTTTTAAAGATCTTAGAGGTTATGAACTAGGCGATACACTTGAAGTTGATGTTGTTGCAATGCAAAGTAGCAATGGACGTTCTTACTTTTACAGTTATTAAAAATTAAAGATTAAAGATTAAGTATTGCGGATGTTAAAGAAAATCGTGGTTATATAAGATTGGATTGATGTGATTTGAGAACGGAGAGCACAAGCATGAACTTGTACTCTCTATTTATTTAAGCATTAAAGAATCAAGATTATGATAACTTCAACGTCGCTAAGTTTTTAGCTTTTACATCACTCAATAGTGCTTCATTTTCTATTAAAGACTGACCATAAGAAGGAATCATCTGTACCATTTTATCCTTCCAGCTTGAATCACTTAATCTCTCTTTGAAACATTGTTCAATAACATCAATCATTGCTTGAACTGAGGTTGATGCGCCAGGTGAAGCGCCTAACAATACGGCCAGTGAACCATCTTCTGCTGCTACCATTTCAGTACCAAACTCCAACTTTCCTTTACCGTTTTCATCTTTCTTAATAATCATCACACGTTGACCGGCTTTTGCTAAGCTCCAATCATCTTCCTGTGCTTCAGGGTAGAAGTTGCGTAATGCGTTAACACGTTCTTTATGTGATTGTAGTGATTCTTTAATGAGGTAATGGGTTAGATCTATATTTTTAGAGCCAACAGAAACCATGGGTTTTAGATTAGATTTTCTCACTGAATTTACAAGATCTAGCTTCGAACCTTTTTTAAGGAACTTCATTGTAAAACCTGCAAATGGCCCAAATAACAAGGCTGGTTTGCCATCAATGATACGTGTATCAAGATGTGGAACAGACATTGGTGGAGCGCCAATTGGGGCTTTACCATAGGTTTTAGAGTAATGTTGTGCCACTACTTCTGGTTTTGTACAGACTAACCATTGACCACTAACAGGGAAACCGCCGTAACCTTTGCGTTCTGGAATCTTTGATTTTTGTAATAGTGGCAAAGCACCACCGCCAGCCCCAAGAAATACAAATTTTGCGCCAATAATAGCGGAATGCTTACCTGTACGTTCTTTAATGTTAACTGACCAGTTACCACTTTTTTGTTGTCTGATACGGTTTACGTTGTAATTTAAAACCAATTCAAAGTTAGGTGATTTTTGTAGGTTTTTGATCATGTTACGCGTCAGTGCACCAAAGTCGACATCTGACCCATAATTTACACGGGTCGCAGCTACGGGTTCATTAGGATCGCGCTGGCTCATTGCAAGTGGCATCCACTCACTGATGACCTTTGGATCTTCACTGTATTGCATATCTTTGAATAGGTGATGGGCACTTAATAACTTATAACGCTCACGTAAAAATTTAACGTCTTTCTCGCCCCAAACAAGGCTTTGATGTGGAATAGAGTTAATAAATTTATCTGGATCTGGCAGGATATTCTTTTCAACTAAGAATGACCAGAATTGTAGTGTCACTTCAAAAGAAGCATTAATTGCTTGTGCACGATTGATGCTAACAGTGCCATCATTACTTTCAGGTGTGTAGTTTAATTCGCAATAGCCTGCATGACCTGTTCCCGCATTATTCCATCCATGTGTACTTTCATGGGCAACATGATCTAAGCGTTCTACCATGATTATCTTTAGTGATGGATCAAGTTGGTTAAGCATCATGCCAAGTGTCGCGCTCATTACGCCACCACCAACGAGTAATACATCTGCAGTTTTTACTTCCATTAAAACTTCACCTTTATTCAAAGATAGAACTAAACAAACCGTTTTATATTGCATATATATGCAGAAATTGTGCTTGTAAGCTTTATTTGATTGCTAAAAAAAAGGGAATTCTAGCTAAAAATCAGCTTTTAAACCAGTTAATAAAACATCAATGATGTTTTGATTTTATTTTTAATATCTTTTGTTGGTTGATTAAATCAATACTAAAACCAAGGGTATAGAATGATTTCTGTGCGAAAAAGCCTTTTCAAGTTGTTGCTGGAGTGTAGGTGGGAGCTGTGTCGTTTACTTGCGATTATGCATCTCTCTGATGAGATGCATTAATATTCACAATTTAACGCACATTTTTTTAAATGAGACTTAATAATCACTTAGTATTAAGTGATATTGTCACTAGCTGGCTATTGGCATTGAAACAACAACGTTATCATCGATTTTAACCAGCAAGGTAGATCAGATAGTTAAGCGGATTGGTATTAGTTCGTTAAGCATTAATACTTTAAATATTAATCCCAAAAAAATGGGCGGAAATGTTTTCGACAGACGGATTCATAACTGTCATTACCACCAATTTCAACTTGCTCACCCTCACGTACTGGGCGACCTTGTGGGTCTAAGCGTAATATCATATTTGCCTTACGCCCACAGTGGCAGATAGTTTTAAGTTCAACGAGTTTATCTGCCCAAGCCAGTAAATAATGGCTACCTGGAAAAAGCTCTCCTTGAAAATCTGTTTTTATTCCGTAACACAAGACTGGAATAGATAAACAATCAACCACATAGGTAAGTTGCTTAACCTGCTCTTTACTTAAAAACTGTGCTTCGTCTATCAATATGCAATGCTGTTGCGCTTCTTGATGTACTTTATTAATTATTTCACTGAGATTATCCTCTGCACTAAAAGCATAAGCGTCGGTTTCAATGCCAATACGTGAAGCTACTTTGCCCACTCCTGCGCGACTATCAATGGCCGCAGTTAATACGAAGGTGTTCATACCTCGCTCACGATAATTATAAGAGCTTTGTAAAAGCGAGGTCGATTTGCCTGCATTCATCGATGAATAATAAAAATAGAGTTGTGCCAAAGTAGATGCCTAAAAGTTAGATAGAGAAAAAAGACTATTTTAGCATCCCTAGCCCGCAAAATCGTTTTTTTGTAACCTACCGTATATATCACTTAATAATGTTTGATCTAACCCCGTCATCGAAGGCTTATTTTGGTGCAAAATACGCAGCCATATTAAGTGATATAAATAATGAGAGTGTGATTAATGCAATTGACTGATTTTGTTAATACCATTGGTAAAGACCTTAAAAGTCGTTACGGAGAACGGGTACACAAGCTCACCTTACACGGTGACTTTAGCTGCCCCAATCGTGATGGTACGTTAGGCAAAGGTGGTTGCACTTTTTGTAATGTCGCGGCCTTTAGTGATGAATCACAATCTCAACTATCGATCGCCCAGCAATTGCATTTACGCGCAAATGAAGTTGCGCATCGTGCCAGTAAATACCTGGCATACTTTCAAGCTTATACCAGCACCTATGCTGAAATCGCGCAACTATCATCGCTTTATGAGCAAGCGGTGAGTGAATCAAGCATTGTGGGTATTTGTGTCGGGACACGGCCTGATTGCGTATCTGATGACGTGTTAAACCTGCTTAGTAGCTACTTAATGCGTGGATATGAAGTTTGGCTTGAACTAGGGCTACAGAGCGCAAATGATAAGACGTTAAAACGTATCAACCGTGGCCATGGTTTTACTGAATATGAGAATGTGACACGTAAAGCGCGTGCACGCGGTATTAAAGTTTGCACGCATTTGATTTTAGGGTTACCAAAAGAGTCTGATGTTGATTATCAACAAACATTAAAGCAAGTATTGGAAGTCGGTGTTGATGGATTAAAACTACATCCGCTGCATGTCGTGCGTGGATCTCTGATGGAAAAGTCGTGGCGAGCAGACAGATTACAAACAATGTCGCTTGAGCAATATAGTCAATCAGCCGTTAAATTGATTCAGCAAACACCCCTTAACATTGTTTATCATCGTACATCCGCAACGGCAAAGTTAACTGAGTTATTAGCGCCTTTATGGTGTGAAAAACGCTGGCCGGTGCAAAATAGAATGTGTCAGTTGATGGCTGAAAGTGGCGGGCAGGGAAGTTGGACGGGTTAAGTATTTAGTCGCTTAGCTATAACATTAAAGTAATTACTCAGCACCCTGCTAAAACGTGTGCTTTTTATACGAAAATAGACAGTAACTGCTCAGGACTAAGCTATTTATGCTTAGTTCAAGGCGAAAAAGCGGAGTTTAGTCGTTTAAATGAGCATTTTTTAACGATGAAATAGGCTTAAATAGCGACGACCTGAGTAGCTACAGATTAAATTAAAATGACCACTGTACACTCATCACTAAAATGAGCGGTAACATAAAACCAGCTTCAACGCCGATATGTTCATTGAAATTATATTGTGCAGCATGGTAAATGTAAGGGGCAAAAGCAACACCGGTATTTTCTTTGCTGGTTCTATAAATCCCACCTTCTCCACAGTCATCAAAGGTATCAAAGAAAAATTCACCGGCATAAGAGTAAACACCTTTAAAGACTAAGCGGTTATTAACCTGGTACCAATCTTTACGTACCCCTAATAGAAAACATCGATTCGCTTGGCTATTTAAAAAGGTTCCTGCGAGTAAACTGTATTCAGAGTTCTCACTAAATTTTCGTTCGAGGGAAAAATATTGGTTATCAAAGTATTGATTTGACTCAGTATCGAAGGGAACAAGATGAAACAAGAAAGAGCCGGTGTTCATTGAAATCAGAGTATTTAGCTCAGCATAACTTTTTATCGGTAATAGGCTGAAAAGCAGTGCAAATAAGGGCAAGCGAAAAGGCATTTAACATTCTTAAATAAAGCAAAAAAAGTATTATAGATATTCTATCATTAAAGTCAGCCTTTTAATAAGGAAAATGAGAGCAAATACAATTATATTTTTCTGATTGTTAAATCAATGACTTATCATCTAGTCTGGGTGTTGTTCTCGCACCTTCATTATTTCATCGAAATGTTCTTCTGCAAGATCAACCAGTGAAGGTTGGAATTTAATACCACTTTCCGATTTTATTAATTCAAGTATTTTTTCAGGGCTCCAAGGTTCTTTGTAACTGCGCTTTGACCCCAAAGCATCAATAACATCAACTAATGCCATAATACGTGCTTCAATCGGAATATCTTCACCTTTCAACCCCTCGGGGTAACCACTGCCATCCCAATTTTCATGGTGATAATGCGCGAGTGTTCTCCCTAGTTGTGCGATAGGTAATGATGATCTGGCTAGCATTGCCCCGCCTGCTTCCGCGTGTTGTTTCATTATCTCCCACTCTTCGGGGTCTAACTTACCAGGTTTATGCAAGATGCGCTCTGGTACGGTTATCTTTCCTATATCATGTAGTGGGGCGGCCGCTTTTATAGCCGCAATAAAAGCCGCTGGCATATTTAGTTTTATTGCGATTAGGTGACATAATAATGCGGTGCGTTTTACATGCGCACCGGTTTCTTTACTGCGCGCTTCAATGGCGTCTCCGAGAATATACATGAGCTCTCGTTGATTCGTTTCAGACTGCTGATGGCGCACTAAACTTTCTAATACTAATGCGACGTTGGTTGAAAAAATCTCTGCTAAATCACTTTGGAAACCTGTTGGTGGGCTGTCAAACTCAATATATAAAACCGCACAAGCATCATGCGATGTACGGTAATAACTAATAAAATATTGATCGGTAAATTCACTGGTTTGATCAGAAAAAGCGGTGTTAATTTTTGTTTTAATGAGATCACTCATGTTTTCAATATTATCCGGTGTCTCTCCAAACTTGCCACTACACGCTAAATAGGTCTCTTCGATATTATTAAACAGATCGATTTCATGGCGCACTATATAAACGGAAGAACTATCGAGCGCCATTAATGACAGTAAGTTGGTGAGGGCCGCGGATGCAAATTCAGAAATTTTATCAACTTTTAAGATGCTAGTAGAGGAAGCAATGAGTTTTTTAAAGGCATCTAGGCTATTCGATATAGTGGTGATATCGCGGTAACTACGTATAGAAGAGTACACACAAGTGGTTAGTTTTCGCTGGGTGAGTTCGGTTTTAGTTTTGTAGTCATGAATATCGTATTGGCTAATCACGCTTTCTTCAGGGGCATTACCTGCTTGACCTGTGCGTAGAATAAGTCTGATGGTGGTGTTTTTTAAATCTTCGCGTATCCAGTTAATAAGATCTAACCCAGCATGTTCGCTTTCCATCACTACATCAATAAATCCCATGCTGAACTCAATGCCAGACTGTAATAATACTTTTGCTTCCTGTGCAGAATAAGCTGAATGTAAGGCCAGTTTTCTGTCTAAAATAACGCTGTTTTTTAAAACAAGTCGTGTGACATCATGAATTGCGGGTTCATCATCGACAATTAATATATGCCATAATTTATCTGATTTTAGGTCATCATTGGTCTCGGGTTCGACGACGTTAATTTCATCTTCTTCTTGAAATAAAAACTGAGACATATTTTCCAACCCGATTTATGTTTGTATTTTAATAGTCTGGCACAAAATAGAGTATTTGCCTGTGAGTTAATAATTAATCATGTATGTTGTTCACATATTTTAATTTCGCTGTGATATGAGATTATCAATGATGATAATTTTGTAGCTATACTTTAATAAAAGGAGTGTTTGTGCCTGATAATGAAGAAAATAAATACGCTTACCTAAATAAAATTGCCTGTGAAACAGAGGTACATTTACAAATTGTCACCCTGACAAAAGCAGTGCGTTTAAAAACTCGCCTGATTGGTGTAGATCCCAATATGTCGGTGATTGTGGCAATGGGTAACAGTAGCGAATGGATATATGCAAAACAGTATATTAGGGAAGGGCAAAAAGTCATTGTGCGCCTGATGAATACCGATCAGCCCAATGCAAATTTAGTTGCTTTTCAATCTAACATTCAAAAGTTAATAAGTGTGGCCGGTCGGTGGTTATTACTTGATTACCCTAAAGAGGTACAGCAACTACCTTTACGCCAACATAGGCGTTTACCGGTACATGTTGATGCTAAACTTTTACACCCTGAAACGAAAAAAATATGTTCAAGTGGCTACTTAAACGATTTGTCGATTCATGGTGGTGCTTTTGTTGGAGAACCAATAAAGAAGGCGTCATTGGATAAAAAGTACATTTTACAAGTGATGCTTGAGGGAGATACAAAATCGATTGCTATTGTGATTAAAAACACTAAAAAAGCGAACAAAAGAGGGCATTTAATACAGTATGGAGTGGTGATTGAAGCAGAAGCGGAAAACTCCAAACAGTTTGTTGAGCCTTTATTAATCGATTTTTTATTTAATTAGCGGAAAATCAAACACTTTTAGCAAAATTTTATGACTTTAGATTAATTTAGAAGAAAAAAAGGCAAAGATAACTTAAAATCAGTCACTTTTTCGAGGTGCTCTTATTATTCATTTATCTGTTATTTTCTTATTACTTTTTTCTCTCTTTACTCATGCTGACTCAGTGAGTGATAAGCGTACTTACGCGAGTCTTTCTTTTGAAAACGATGTTTTTTTCAAAGATGATGGTTTATATAGCAATGGCCTGTTTTTGACCTGGGGTTATAACCATGTTGATGCCTTAAATTCTGAAAACCTACCCTATTGGATCGCTTCGTTAGCGCAACAAACCCACCTCGTTTCTGGCGAAAATAAAAAATATTCAGTCAGTTATGGTTTTGGGCAAGTATTACAGACCGCGATTGATATCTCAGTTGAAGAATTAGTCAAAGAAGATGCCCCTTATGTCGGGTTATTGGCATGGGAAGTTAACCTATTAGCTTATGATGATTTTGTCAGTGATGAAGTTGGCTTGATTTTAGGTGCAGTGGGTCCGATGGCGGGCGGGGAGTTTGTACAATCCTTTGTGCATGATTTAACGGGCTCAAAGCAACCAAAAGGTTGGGATAACCAAATCAATAATGAATTTACTTTTCGCCTCCAAGCAAGACGCACATGGCGACTATATCAAGCAGATTTTAGCAGTGATTTATTGAATACCCAGTTTGACTTTTTAACCGGTGTTGATGGTGGACTTGGTAATTTACGTAGTGATGTTGCAACGGGAGTTGGTTTTCGTTTTGGCCAGCAACTTGATAAAAACTTTGGCTCAGCTACTGTTTTTCCAGTGCAAAAATTTAATGGCATGAACTACAGCCCTTATGGTTGGTACTTTTTTGCTAATGTGTCTGCAAGCTACGTGGCTAATGACATCTTCATTAACGGTAATACTTTTCACGATAGTCATAGTGTTGAATTTATACATACTCAAGTGGCGTTCTCTACTGGTATTATGGCCAACATCTATGACTTTTCTATCTTGTATACGTTATTACGCATTTCCGATGAGTACGAAGGCCAAGCCGAAGCTTCTCGTTTTGGCTCCATCGCGATCACCTATCATTTTTAGTTATCAGCTTCTAGCTTTATAGCTTTCAGCTTCTAATACCCTAAACTTAATGCTGATGGAGTACGTGGATCTGAAGCCCCATAAATGCCATTTTCGCTACGCATAATGGTTTGTGTACTACCCATAGTCGCTTGTTTTTTAAGGGTGTGACCTTTGGCTTCTAACAAACGAATGGTATCTATATTAAGGCCTTGCTCATAACGAATGTAATCGGGTAACCATTGATGATGAATACGTGGTGCCGCCGTTGCCTGTGCAATATTCATTTTATGATCCACTACATTTAAAATGATCTGTAATGTCGTGGTGATAATACGTGAGCCACCTGGTGTGCCGGTTACTAAATAAGGCTGATTATCTTTTAAGATAATTGTCGGGCTCATTGAGCTTAACGGGCGTTTATTCGCTTCAATGGCATTGGCTTCGCCACCAATTAACCCATAACCGTTTGGCTCTCCGGGTTTAGATGAAAAATCATCCATTTCGTTATTTAATAAAATCCCCGTGCCTTTAGCAACAAGGCCTGTGCCATAACTAAAGTTAAGTGTGTAAGTATTAGAAACCGCATTACCCCATTTATCGACAATACTAAAATGAGTGGTTTGATTACTCTCATAAGGCGCGACTTTGCCTGCGCTGATGGTGTTGCTGTCTGTTGCTTTATTAAGATCGAACTCTTTAATGCGTTTCTTCGCATACTCTTTTGAAATTAACGCTTCAATAGGCACATCTACAAAATCACTGTCCCCTAAATAGGTGGCGCGATCTGCATAAGCACGACGCATGCTTTCACTCATCATATGAATGGTTTGTGCACTATTATGGCCATATTCAGCTAGCGGATAATTTTCTAGCATATTGAGTAGCTGTACGATATGAATGCCACCTGAAGAGGGTGGTGGCATAGAGAGAACTTGGTAGCCTCGGTAGTCCCCTTTAATCACTTCGCGCTCAATCGCTTGATAGTTTTTCATATCCTCAAGGGTAATTAAGCCACCTGCTTGTTGCACTGATTGGCTAATGTTCTTCGCTATTTGACCTTGGTAAAAGGCCTTTTCTCCTTGTTGACTAATCGCCTGTAAACTTTTTGCTAAATCGGCCTGTTTTAAAGACTCGCCTACTTGATAGCTTTTACCGTCTTTTTTGTAGAAAATTGTTTTGCTACTTGCCCATTTACTTAAACGTGGTTGCGCTTGATTTAATGATGTCGCTAAATCAGGTGAAACAATAATGCCTTCTTTAGCTAATTTAATCGCGGGGGCCATTAATTGCTCACGGCTAAGGGTTCCGTATTTTTTACGCGCTAATTCAAGGCCCATTACTGTGCCGGGTACACCCACTGCAAGGCCGTGGTAACGAGAGAGTTGTTTTTGAGCATTACCTTGTTTGTCTAAATACATATCACGTGTTGAGCCGGCGGGCGCTTTTTCACGATAATCAATGGCAATCGCTTTTTGTTCTTTATTTAAATAAACCAACATAAAACCGCCACCACCTAAATTACCGGCGCGGGGGAGGGTGACGGCAAGTGCATAACCTACTGCAACAGCCGCATCAACGGCATTACCGCCCTGTTTTAATACATCAACGCCAATCTGCGTAGCAATCGCTTCCTGTGTTGCGACCATTGCTTCTTTTGCCCATACCGGATGATGGATGGACATTTTACTATAGATAGCTGTTTGTTTGGGGGCTGGTGGACTGGTTGCATAACTCAGTGACGACAAGACAGGCGAACAAAATAGACAAAGCAGTAAAACAGGTTTGATAAAACGCATAATTAAGCCTTATTGATAAAGTTGGTGGCGTTCAATATAGTCGAAAACTGGCGTTGGTAATAAGTTTTTTACACTTTTGTGATGCTTGAGGTTATTGCGGATTAATGTGGACGAAATATCAAATTGTGTGGTGTCTTGAAAGTAAATCTTCCCCGACTGTAATGCATGTAAATCACTGATTGAGATTGTTTGATGTGTTTTTAATAACGCGTTAACGGCATCGTTAAATTCGCCTTTCCAACCGGGTCTGGCGCAGATAACTAAATGGCAATAGTTAAGGATTTCTTGCCATTGAAACCAGCTATTAAAATTAATCAGCGAGTCCATGCCCATTATAAAGCAGATAGGTGTATCTGGATATTCAAGGCGTATCTCTTTTAATGTCTCGATGGTGTAACTGGCACTATCTCGATTTAATTCACGTCTATCGACTTGTAACGCGGTAATGCCTTGTACGGCAAGCTCAACCATTTCACTGCGTTGCTGAGCATTACAATGACTGCCTGCTTTATGGGGGGCAATATGGTTCGGCATTAAAAATAAGGTGTTGAGCTGTAAACGTTGTGCCACTTCAATCGCGGGTAATAGGTGTCCGTTATGGATAGGATCAAAGCTCCCGCCTAAAAATCCAATTGCTTTCACTTTCACTGAGTTGTTACCTTTAAATAGTCTTAATAAATAGTCTTAATAAATCGACTTAATAAACAGCAATAGGATTAATCACTCGGTTAGAAAAGTTTACTACCCCAACCTAGCTTGTTTTGTAATACATGGAAGTAGTTATAGTCTTCTGGATGAACCAGTTTCAGTTGATGTTCCGTTTTACGTAGGATCACTTCATCACCGGGTAAAACAGATAAATTGACATGGCTATCACAGCTTATTTGCATCTCGCAGCTATTACTTTCTGCAATTTTTAATCGCACAACGCTGTTAGCATCGATAACAATAGGACGGCTATTTAAGGTGTGCGGGAACATCGGTAATAAACTTATTGCATCTAAGTTGGGTGTTAAAATAGGACCTCCACCTGAAAGGGAATAGGCCGTTGACCCTGTAGGGGTTGAGATAATTAAACCATCAGCACGCTGACTGAGCATAAAGTTGTCATCAACATAGACTTCAAACTCTATCATGTGGGCAATTTTATCTGGGTGTAATACCGCTTCATTAACGGCGGTATTACTACTTTTCATGTGTCCGTGACTATGTACTTGTGCTTCCAGTAAAAAGCGTTTTTCAACGAGATATTTACCTGCTAATACTTCACCCAACGGCGCTTCAAAATTGTCGGGATCAAGGTCGGTTAAAAATCCTAAATTACCACGGTTAACACCAATAACAGCAATATCAAAACGAGATAAAACACGTGCAGCGCCCAGCATATAACCATCACCACCAATCACAATGGCTAAATCACAACGTTTACCAATACCCACTAAGTTGCTGCTTTTAACATTATCACAGGAAAGGTCACAGGCGACTCGTTTATCAACAATAACGTTTAGGCCTTTTTTCTGTAGAAATGTATACAGAGATTGTAGCGTTTCTTTAGCGCCGGCATGTTGTGTTTTGGCAATTAAACCAACTGTTTTAAATTCATTTAAATCAGGCTGTTGAGTGCTCATAATAACCTTGCTAAAAAAGTGTATAGATGAATGGAAGTATACCCGTTATCACTCAAGGTGCAAAATTCAGCAAGTGGAGAGGTGAACAGGTTCTAGGCTGGAAGTTGAAGGTCTAACTGGTTCAATCAAAACTTTCTAACAAATCATTAAATGCTTGCATTTGGTTGATGTCGCTAGAGGATTGACGAAGTCAATCGCTCGAAAGACAACGAATATGTTTGCCTCTCCGCTTGCCCTTCGGGTCGCTAGCTCGAAAGCTAATTCTGCGTAGCAATATTCGATAATAACCCGCCATTAAAGGATGAAAGTATTCTTTTTCATTCTACCGATAGAGAATTAACGCAGTTAATTTCTCGAAAGATCATCATGTTGCGCTTTGCTTCCGCATCCGAGCTAACGACTGAATGAAGGACTTTGATTGATGACGGGTATGTAACTTGTTTAAATGATTTTATTAACAGACTTGAAACTATTATTCGAATCCCCATAATACCCCTATAAAGTATTCAATTTATAGCTAGCTAGTTAGGAATAAAAAATGAGCGAAGAACAAAAAGTAAGTGTTGAAGAAGCAATTGAAACGGTTTTAGCTGAAGAAGCGAACGCAACTGCACCAGAAGCTGTTGAAGCTGAATTACTTGAGCCAGAAGTAGTTGAAGAAGAATCAACTAAAGAAGTCAACATGATTGAAGAGCTAGGCAAAAAACTTGCACTTGCTGAAGAAGACGTGATTGTACAAAAAGATTTAGTAGTACGTGCAAAAGCACATGCTCAAAACGAAATCCGTAAAGCGGGTCTTGACGCAGAAAGTAAAGTAAAACGTACATTAAAGCGTTTCACTGAAGCACTATTGCCAGTTGCTGATTCTTTAGAGATGGCAGTTAGCCATATTGATAAAGAAAATGAAGCATTAGCTAAAATGGCTGAAGGTGTTGAGTTAACACTTAAATCAATGATCGATTCTTTTGCAAAAGTAGGCATTGTGCAAATGAACCCGGTTGGCGAGCAAGCGAATCCAGAAAGACACCAGATTGTTAGCCAACAAAAAATCGAAGGCAAAGCAGCTAACGAAGTGATCGTTGTGATGCAAAAAGGTTACGAATATAACGGTCAAGTTATTCGTCCGGCTATGGTTATGGTTGGCGCTGCTTAATCTTTCACAACTCAGCCCGTCGTCATTTAGGCAAGCTTCATCGTTGAAAGTGCTCACAAATTTTTCTGGAATAAATTTGAACATCCAAAGGATGGCCCGTAGGGCGTAGCACAGGACGTGCGGAGTAATGGGTAAACCCAACTCCGCGCTTTCGCCTTGAATCATACCTAATTGACTTAGTGCTGAATTGCTCATTGATGTAGAAGCTCACTGTATTTATATTAAAAAGGCGCTTATTTTAGAAATAAAATAAGCGCCTTTTTTTATTTCTAAAATAAATTGAAGTTTTTTATCACTTCCCCTTGAAAGTAAAAATTCCCCCCTCATATAGTAAATATCAAAATGACAACGGTTTTAAATAAAGCCGGTCGTCACTAACCAAACAAATAAAACGACAATAAGTTGGAGAAGTAAAATGGGTAAAATTATCGGTATTGATTTAGGTACAACTAATTCATGTGTTTCTGTATTAGATGGTGATGTAGCTAAAATTATTGAAAATGCAGAAGGCGAACGTACTACTCCTTCAATCATTGCTTACACAGACGGCGAAACATTAGTAGGTCAACCTGCTAAGCGTCAATCTGTTACTAACCCAACAAATACATTATTCGCTATCAAGCGTTTAATCGGTCGCCGTTTTGAAGATGAAGAAACTCAACGCGATCTTAAAATCATGCCTTACAAAATAGTTAAAGCTGACAACGGTGATGCATGGGTAGAAGCACGTGGCGAGAAAATGGCTCCACCACAAATCTCTGCTGAAGTTTTGAAAAAAATGAAAAAAACAGCTGAAGATTACTTAGGCGAAAAAGTTTCTGGCGCTGTAATTACAGTACCTGCTTACTTCAATGATGCACAACGTCAAGCAACTAAAGATGCTGGTCGTATCGCGGGTCTTGATGTTAAACGTATCATAAACGAACCAACTGCTGCTGCATTCGCTTACGGCGTGAACAATGCTAAAGGCGACAGTGTTGTTGCTGTATACGACTTAGGTGGTGGTACTTTTGATATCTCAATCATTGAAATTGATGAAGTAGATGGCGAAAAAACATTTGAAGTATTAGCGACAAACGGTGATACCCATTTAGGTGGTGAAGATTTCGATAACCGTCTAATCAACTTTGTAGTTGACGAATTCAAAAAAGAGCAAAGCTTCGATCTAACAAACGATCCACTAGCTATGCAACGTGTTAAAGAAGCCGCTGAAAAAGCGAAAATCGAGCTTTCTTCTACACAACAAACAGATATTAACCTGCCTTACATCACTGCTGATGCAACAGGTCCTAAACATTTAAACGTTAAAATTACGCGTGCTAAATTAGAATCTCTAGTTGAAGACATGGTTAAAGCGACGCTTGAGCCACTACGTATCGCGCTTAAAGATGCTGACCTTTCTGTTGGTGACATTGATGATGTTATCTTAGTAGGTGGTCAAACTCGTATGCCTTTAGTACAAAGCACTGTTGCTGAGTTCTTCGGTAAAGAAGCACGTAAAGACGTTAACCCTGATGAAGCAGTTGCAATGGGCGCGGCGATTCAAGGTGCTGTACTTTCTGGTGAAAAAACTGACGTTCTTTTATTAGACGTTACGCCTTTATCAATGGGTATTGAAACAATGGGTAGTGTGATGACGAAAGTTATCGAGAAAAACACAACTATCCCTACTAAACAATCTCAAACGTTCTCAACAGCTGAAGATAATCAAGCTGCTGTAACGATTCACATTTTACAAGGTGAGCGTAAACGTGCGAGTGATAACAAATCTCTAGGTCAATTTAACCTTGAAGGTATCCGTGCAGCGACTCGTGGTACGCCACAAATCGAAGTAACATTCGATATGGATGCTGATGGTATCTTACACGTATCTGCTAAAGATAAAGATACTAACCAAGAGCAAAAAATTACGATCAAATCAAGCTCTGGTCTAAGCGATGAAGAGATTGAACAAATGGTTCAAGATGCTGAAGCAAATGTTGAAGCGGATAAAGCATTTGAAGAAGTAGTTGCTGCACGTAACCAAGCAGACGCTATGATTCATGCAACTAAGAAACAAATCGAAGAAGCTGGTGATGCATTACCTGCTGACGAGAAAGAAAAAATTGAAGCTGCTCTAAAAGAGCTTGAAGAAGCAACGAAAGCAGAAGATAAAGAAGCTATCGAAGCTAAAACAACAGCACTTGCTGAAGCATCTGCAAAACTAGCTGAAATTGCTCAACAGAAAGCACAAGCTGGCGAAGCCGGTGAAGCGCAACCTGAAGCACAAGCAAAGCAAGACGATGACATTGTTGATGCTGAGTTTGAAGAAGTGAAAGATGATAAAAAATAATCAACCTCCCTTCATTATGTAGGGTTGTTCATTATAAATAAAACAATGACGCGGGTTATAGAGTTCTCTATAATCCGCGTTATTATTTGTAAAATAGAAATTTGAGAACTAAAAATGTCAAAACGTGATTGCTATGAAGTGCTTGGTGTAACCCGCAGTGCAACGGAAAAAGAAGTTAAAAAGGCGTATAAACGTCTTGCAATGAAATATCATCCAGATAGAACAAAGGGTGATACTGCGCTTGAAGAAAAATTCAAGGAAGTAAAAGAAGCTTACGAAATTCTTAACGATTCAAATAAAAAAGCAGCGTTTGACCAATACGGTCATGAAGGTGTTAATCAGCAAAGCCAAGGTGGTTTTGGTGGTGGCGGCGGTGATTTTGGCGATCAGTTCGGCGATATTTTTGGTGATATTTTTGGCGGTGGTCGTGGCGGTCGCGGTGGAGCACAACGTCCACAGCAGGGTGCAGATCTTCGTTACAATATGGAATTATCACTTGAAGAAGCGGTACACGGCGCTTCAAAAGAGATTGAAATCCCAACACAAGTTCACTGTGAACAGTGTAATGGCTCAGGTGCTAAAAAAGGTACTGAAGCGAGATCATGTGGTACTTGTCACGGTCAAGGCCAAGTACAAATGCGTCAGGGTTTCTTCGCAGTTAACCAAACCTGTCCGACTTGTCGTGGTAAAGGTAAAATCATTGTTGACCCATGTCATAAATGTCATGGTGAAGGACGTTACGAAAACAGCAAAACGCTTAATGTTAAAATTCCAGCGGGTGTTGATACCGGTGACCGTATTCGTTTAAGTGGCGAAGGTGAAGCAGGCGAACATGGTGCACCATCGGGTGATCTCTATGTACAAATGAATGTGATTGATCACGAAGTATTTGTGCGTGACGGTGATAATCTTTATTGTGAAGTGCCAATTAGCTTCGCAGAAGCGGCGCTTGGTGGCGAGATTGAAGTACCGACTTTAGATGGTCGTGTAAAACTAAAAATCTCTGCAGAAACGCAAACAGGTCGTATGTACCGTATGCGTAATAAAGGTGTTAAATCAGTACGTAGCCACAGTGTTGGCGATTTAATGTGTAAAGTGATTGTTGAAACACCTGTTAAGCTTTCTGCTAAACAACGTGAATTACTTAAAGAGTTTGAAACAACGTGTTCTTCAAGCCCTAAAAAACACAAACCAAAATCAGATGGTTTTTTGAATAACCTTAAAAACTTCTTTGATGATTTAAGTAAGTAAGGATTGGCTTCAAAATTACTTGCACTTTTATTTTCAAAATAACCAGTCATTTTAGGTTTTTTGAAAACAATTTAGCGCAAGTTATTGTGTAACGATTCCTAAATAACAACTTATTGTTTATGAAAAATACCATCCTTGTGATGGTATTTTTTTAACTTCAAAATGGCCTATATTCGAACAACTGAAATTCAACTAAAGAGATAAGCAGATGAAACATTTAGTGATTGGTGGTGTACGCAGTGGGAAAAGTGACTTTGCAGAGAAGCAACTTGCTCAGTGCCTTGTCTCGACAAAACAACAACATGCTTTTTATATTGCGACCAGTCTCGCGATTGGTGAAGAAACCAAAAGCCGTATTGCCCGTCATCAATTACACCGTGATAATAAACTGGTGACCTGTGAGCTCGATTATCAACAACAGACCTTAAATCACTTTTTAGATAGTCACGATGGGCCAGATCAACTGATTTTAATTGAATGTTTATCGACTTGGGTCGGTTGGTATCTCTCTCAAGATAAATCATTAAAGCAATGCGTGATTGAATATGAACAGGTTAAAAATCAACTTATCCAGCGTTTAAGCGTATTGCAAGCGACCGTTTTTATCGTCACAGGTGAGGTGGGTTGTGGCTTGATAGGCGAAAGTAAATTGATGCGTGTTTATGCTGATAAGTTGGGAGAACTGAATCAGGAAGTCGCGCGTTTAGCCGATAATGTCACTGTAGTGACCGCTGGTATTGCGCAACAAATAAAAGGTTAATTATTTTTTAAACTTTTATTTCATAATAAGCCTTTAAAAATGAATTTACCCCCCCATTTAATTATCATGTAACAAAAAATATCTAACCACTTACATTTAATAATAGAAGAGAATGACATGTCTGAACTACAATTAACTACACAAGAATTACAAGCAAGCTACGGTATTGGTCTACAAATGGGCGAGCAACTTCGTGCACAACCTTTTGACGGTTTAGAAATCTCTGCTGTTGCTGCTGGCATTGCTGATGCATTCGTTGGTGCAGAAAGCCAAGTTTCTCAACAAGATCTTCAAGAAGCATTCCAAACAATCTCTGCACGTATGCAAGTTGCTGCTGAAGAACAAGCTAAAATATTAGGTGCTGCTGGCGCTGAATTCTTAGCTGCAAACGCTGCTAAAGATGGCGTTGAAGTAACTGCATCTGGTCTTCAGTTTGAAGTTATTACACAAGGCGAAGGCGAAATCCCAACTGCTGACTCTACTGTAAGCGTTCATTACCACGGTATGTTAGTTGACGGTTCTGTATTTGATAGTTCTGTTGAACGTGGTCAGCCTGCAGAATTCCCAGTTGGCGGTGTTATCGCTGGTTGGACTGAAGCATTACAAATCATGCCTGTTGGTTCAAAGTACAAACTAACTATCCCTGCTGATCTTGCTTACGGCGAACGTGGCGCTGGTGCTGCAATCGGTCCTCACGCAACATTAGTATTTGAAGTAGAATTATTAGCAATTAAATAATTCCACTTCATTTAATGACTCAATCCGTCGTCCTTAATGACTTTGGATTGAGCCGTTAATAAAAAAGCCCATACGTTGTTCACAGCGTATGGGCTTTTTTGTATCAACAAATAAAGTGTATTGTTATCGATAAAAGGTGGTGCTCATTAACTCAAGTGTTAACCAGCTGTCGCTACTATTTTCTACTTTTACATCAATCTCTAATTGTGCGCATTGCATCAACAGTTGTTCTAACTGCTGAGTTGTCACATGGCTTAATGCCTCTGTCATTAACGCTTGTTTACTGGTCCATAACTTAGGTTGATGCTGATTTAATAATTGCGGCAAGGGTGTATGTTGCATCTGGTAACTTAGCTTGAGTAACTTCTGAACTTCACTACTTAACGTCGCGCTGAGTATTAATAACTCTAAACCTTCCGCTTTCAATTGCTGCAAAATCCGTTGGCTTCTAAACTTATCACCCGCGAGTAAGCTATCTAGCCATTGAAAAACCGAGAAATGGTTATGCGTGGTAATAGATTGTTCAACTTGATGCAAGGTCAGGTTTTGCTTAGGGTATAACAGTGCAAGTTTTTCGAACTCTTGTTTAGCCGCTAATAAGTTACCTTCAAAATGCACACAGAGAAAATCAATGACCTCTTTATTCGCTTGTAAACCTAATGATTTTAAACGCTTAAAAACCCATTGTGGGAAGTGTTGGGCACTCGGGGCATTAGCAGCAACATATAATCCCTGAGACTCTAATTTCTTAAACCAAGCGCCGTTGAGTTGCTGATTGTTCAACTTAGGGCCTTGCAATAACAGCAAAATATCGTCATTTAATAAAGGCGCAATTTCACGTAAAAAAGCAGTATTTTCTTTACTTGTTTTAGTTAGTGTTAGTCCGATGATCTTTTTATCTGAAAACAAAGATAAACTTTGTAGATGACTATAAATTTCATCTTTTTCAAAGTTACCATCAAGGCTAAAACTGAAATGTTCGAGATAGCCTTGAGACTTAGCGACCTGTTTGACAAGATCTTGTGCTTCTAACGTCAGCAGGGCTTCATCACCAAAGATAAGAATGCAATTGGGGATCTGTTGCTTAATATGTTGTTGAAGTTGCTCTGGATAGATACGCATCTGAATTAAGGAGTCTCTTCATCAAGCTGTTTACTATTTTTATTTTCCAAGCTGAGCATGGTATTAATAATATGATCGGCGGCGATAACACGTAACTCTTTGACTAATAATTCCGCTTCTCGTGATTTTGCCAATGCCTGTGCTGGATTGTCTAAAAAATCTCGGTATAAATTGACGGTAAAGTCTTGTGCTTCATAACCAGGGCTTTGAATGGAATAACTGAGGTTATAACCTAACTCTTGTTCTGCATTTTGCGCATTGACATAGAGTGAAATAGTACGTGCACTCTGACGTTCTGCATTAATCTTTAATATTGCAATATCTTCTGATGGCTCTGTGACAATTTCAATGCCTGCACCACGTAATCGTATTTTAACTAATCGTGTTAAATCAGAATTTGGGGCACTTTGTAATAATATTTTTGGATGTTTTTCGACTAATCCATCGTTATGTTTTAAGTGGAAACCACATGCGCTTAAAAATAACACTGAAGAAAGTAGCGTGGAGATTTTCAACGCGTTAAACAAAGTTTTCATATTTATCTCTGCCTTTAAAAAGGGCGCTTAATGGACGAAAGGCTAGAAGCTTGAAACATCTCTGTCCCTCGCATTCCAGCCTTATAGTTTTTATCTTAGTTGGCGACTGTTTAGTTCACTACTGTTTAATTAGCTACGATGTTGAGTAACTTACCAGGAATGTAGATAACTTTACGTACTGTTTTGCCTTCGGTAAATTTAGCCACATTTTCGTCGCTTAATCCTAATGCTTCAACCGCTTCTTTAGTAATGTCAGCAGCAACGGTTAGTTTACTTCTTAACTTACCATTAACTTGTACGATAATAAGTTTTGAATCTTCTACTAAAGCCGCTTCATCAACCGTTGGCCAAGGCGCTGTTAAAATATCACCTTGTTCACCTAATGCTTCAAATAACTCTGCACAGATATGTGGTGTGATAGGTGACAGTAATTTAACCACTGCCACTAATGCTTCTTGGATAATGGCACGATCTTGTAAATCAGCCGTTGGCGCTTTAGTTAACTTGTTCATCAACTCCATTACCGAGGCGATAGCGGTGTTGAACGTTTGACGACGACCTAAATCATCCGTTACTTTCTTGATGGTTTTATGCAGTTCACGGCGTAGTGTTTTTTGCTTGTCATTATGTGATTTAATGTCTAAATCAGCAACTTCACCAGCAGCAACATGATCAACGGCTACTTTCCATAAACGCTTAAGGAAACGTAATGAACCTTCAAGCGCAGAATCAGACCATTCCAATGTTTGCTCAGCAGGGGCAGCAAACATCATAAATAAACGTACGCTGTCTGCGCCGTATTTATCGATCATATCCTGTGGGTCGATACCGTTATTTTTTGATTTAGACATTTTACACATGCCATCAAAAATAAGTGCTTGGCCATCTGCCATTTTAGCGCTTAATACTTTGCCTTTTTCATCGGTTTCAGTAATTGCGTCTTTTGGAGAAATCCAAACTTTACCGCCTTTCTCATCTTCATAATAATAAGCATCTGCTAATACCATACCTTGTGTTAGCAATTTCTTATAAGGTTCATCACAATCTACTAAACCAAAGTCACGTAATAATTTATGGAAGAAACGAGAATATAAAAGATGCAAGATAGCGTGTTCAATACCACCGATGTATTGGTCTACAGGTAACCAGTAATTCGCTTTTGCAGGATCTAACATTTTGTCGTCACTTTGTGGCGAACAGTAACGTGCGTAGTACCAGCTTGATTCCATGAACGTATCAAAGGTATCTGTTTCGTGTGTTGCAGGCTGACCGTTATAAGTCGTTTTAGCCCACTCTAAATCTGCTTTGATCGGTGATGTAATACCATTCATTTTAACATCTTCAGGCAGTACAACAGGTAGTTGGTCTTCTGGGACTGCAACAACAGTGCCGTCTTCAAGTGTTAACGTTGGGATTGGTGCGCCCCAGTAACGTTGACGAGAAACACCCCAATCGCGTAAGCGGAAGTTAACTTGGCGCTTACCTTTATTTTCGCTGGTCAGTTTTTCTTCTACTGCATCGAATGCAGCAGTGAAATCTAGGCCGTCTAATTGTGCAAATACGCCAGAGTCAAAACACACGCCTTTTTCAGTGTAAGCCACTTCAGAAACATCAACGTCAGCATCTGCTGGTTTGATAACGGCTTTAATGTTTAAGCCGTATTCTTTAGCAAATTCATAATCACGTTGGTCATGTGCAGGTACTGACATAACCGCGCCTGAGCCGTAACTCATTAATACAAAGTTAGCTGTCCAAACGGGTACTTCTTCACCGGTGATTGGGTGAATTGCTTTAACGCCAGTATCAACACCTTCTTTAGCCATTGTTGCGAGTTCTGCTTCAACCAATTTTTGGTTTTTACATTTATCGCTAAAAGCAGCTAATTCAGGATTCGTTTTACCCGCTTCAAGTGCAATTGGATGTTGCGCAGCGACTGCGATGTAAGTAACACCCATTACTGTGTCAGGACGAGTCGTGTAAACAGAGACTGTTTCGCCAGTGCCGACTACTTTAAAGTCCATCTCGATGCCTTCAGAGCGACCGATCCAGTTACGTTGCATAGTACGCACTTGCTCTGGCCATTCATCTAACTGGTCCAAATCATCAAGTAATTCTTGTGCGTAAGCAGTGATTTTAATAAACCATTGTGGAATCTGTTTTTGCTCAACAATGGCACCTGAACGCCAACCGCGACCATCAATAACTTGTTCATTCGCTAATACTGTTTGGTCAACAGGATCCCAGTTAACGGTTGCCATTTTTTTGTAAACAAGATCTTTTTCAAGCAATTTAGTAAAGAACCATTGTTCCCAACGGTAATATTCAGGCTGACAAGTCGCTAATTCACGGCTCCAGTCATAACCAAAACCTAACTGTTTAAGCTGGGTTTTCATGTAAGCGATATTTTCGTAAGTCCAACCTGCTGGCGCAGTATTGTTTTTGATTGCCGCGTTTTCTGCTGGCAAACCAAATGCATCCCAACCCATAGGTTGCATTACATTTTTACCTTGCATACGTTGGTAACGAGAGACTACATCACCAATGGTGTAGTTACGTACGTGACCCATGTGTAGTTTTCCACTTGGGTAAGGAAACATTGATAGGCAGTAATATTTCTCTTTTGACGGGTCTTCAGTCGCTTTAAATGATTGGTTATCATCCCAATTTTTTTGGAATTTCGCTTCAATCTCTTTGGGGTTATATAACTCTTGCATATTCTGTCTGCCTAGCAATAAAAAGGGGAAATAAGTAAGGCGTTAGGATACAGGAGTCAGATGGTTGCAACAATAATTATGCGAAGGATGGTTTGTTTTTCAATCAACAAAGCCCTTTTTTGGAGACAAAAGGTCAAAAAATGTAATTTATTGCTTAATTATTGCTTAATTTGGCGTACTCTAGCCATTAATATATTTTTAAATACTGAATGATGGAGGCCCTATGGCAGAAGATGTTAAAGAACTAATTGTAAATGACGATGAATTTAAGCTTCTCTCTGAAATGATCATGGATATTGATGATCCTGAAAGTGAAAAAAAGACTCTTGAGTATGATATCACAGGGTCTAATGGCAAAGATGCATTGCTGTTCCAGCTTGGCTTAGCGGATGATTTACAACTTGTCGCTAACTATGGAAACCACCATCTTGTTTTTCCTGTACAAATGCAAATGGGCGATTTTGCTAATTTCAGAATGAGTCTTAAATCACCTAAAATCTTTGAGACAGGTGATCAATTACGTTCGTGGCGTTTACCTGCTGATAAAACTATTTCATTAGTTAATGAGCAAGGTGAAGAGTTACATTATAAAATCAAAGATTTGTCGGCATCTGGTATCTCGTTATTGATTGATGATGAAGAGGGCGCTGATTTCCCTGAACAATTACACAACATTTACTTACAGTTACCAAATCGTGATCGTTTAGCGATATCTGGATCTCAAATCAGACGTGTTGATAATAAAACTGTTGCGTATTCATTAGGTAAGTCGACTGATGATACTGTTTTGGCTGCACTTGCTGAATATTTGTTCGAATGTCATGCAGAGCAACACCCAGAAGCACACGCAAATCAATTCAAGTAAAATTTTTTGATGTTTATTTAAACTGTTTGTCTGATTTATCAGCAAACAGTTTTTTTTTGTCATTTAACCTTTACAAGTTTGGGGTTTTGTCTGTATTA
>NZ_PJBZ01000203.1 GCF_002835995.1 Psychromonas sp. Urea-02u-13
CTGAAGGCTAGACACCTTCGGCTACCCGATTAGCTGTTTTTATTAACTAAAATAATAGATTAGAGTCTTTTACGAAAAAATAACCAACAAGCCCAACAGTCGCATATAAAAGAGCTTTGAGTGAAGTAAACCAATTAGCTTTAACGTTAAATAAAGTTAGAGCAACTGAAGATATGAGCGCACAACACCAAATTACTACAACTATAAAAACAAATAGCAAATCTATAACATCACCTAGTCCGTAAGCATCCCCCGCAGATACTGGTATATTTCCATATATTTGAGATCTATATATCAGCCCCGAGAATGCAAAAAAGTGAATGGAAGCGATACTATATGCTAATAGCTTATCAAATTTTGACTCGATCAAGTTACATGACTCCAATATATTACAGATACAGCTAACGCCTCGTTAAGCGGATAAAAATAAGGCAGTATTTTTGCGGTCTTTTTTGCAAAAATGATGAACTGTTTTTATTCCGTTTAAACGACTTGTTAGAGCTACGTTACGCGTGCCAATTAATATCAATTTTCTTATGGGTTGCAACACAGTCTCGTAAATATAAATTTATAAGACTTTGGTAAGGAACGCCAGATTCTTCTGCCATACCTTTAAAATAAGAGATAACATCTTCTCCAAGACGCATCGTCACCGGTTTCTTTAATTTACTAGCGTATGGATTTTTACGCGATTTCATTGTAGATAAATCATATTCTGCTTTCATAATTAATGCCCTCGCTGATAGTTTTTACTTTCATTTTTAGTTGCTTTTCTAGCAGAAATTAATCTAATAGTATTTCCATCATCGCGTTCACAATGGCAAATAAGTAAAAGATTAGTTTCATTGCTCATTCCAAGCATCAAAAAACGATCTTCAGTATCGGAGTTCTCTTGATCAAAGAACTGCAATGCGAAATCATCAAAAAATACGGATTTAGCTTCCTCAAAAGAAACACCGTGTTTTTTGACATTTGTTACAGCTTTCGCTGTATTCCATTCGAATTTTATCATATGTACATTGTATGTACGTGGAGGGTAAATGTCAAAGTAGCTCTAACGCCAAGCTAAGTGGAAATTAATTGTTGGCTATAATCGCGGAGCGATGGCCAACTGTTAATTTTCCATTTAAGCGC
>NZ_PJBZ01000204.1 GCF_002835995.1 Psychromonas sp. Urea-02u-13
AGAAACAGTTGGCTATGTTTCGCTTCGCTCCACAATTTTAGCCAACTATTTCTGTCCGCTTAATTGGGCGTTAGCTTTTTATTCTGGATTTTTCAGTTGTAATTTTGGTTTTACTTAAGCCTCGTTGGTTTCCATCTGAAAAGCGCAATCACAATGTGTATGCTTGATTACATTATGATTCGCTTCACACAATTAGAAAGATCGTGTTGAAAATACATTTACTGAAATCTACCTTTCCGGTAAATTCTCTTTATAAAACAATGAGTTTTATTAGTTGATACTATCTGCGTACAATTCTAGCGCCGTATTTTTAAAATTAAAATGGAGAAAAAGATGAAAAAAACAATGTTAGCACTTGTAATAGGTGCTTCAGTGTTATCTGGTTGCAAAACAACAGATGTCAATCCACTCGCAATAGCAGATGAATACCAACAAGTACAAGGGGTTGATGTTACATATATTATTCCAAGTGAATATGTAAATGATAAAATAGGAATTAACGGTGTTGAGTTTGCTACTTTTCATAAGGGCACTCAGACAAAACAAGAGAGACTTTCTGCAAATAAAATCAGCAACAATTCTTTTGAGGTGCATAGAAGAACAGATAATGGAACATCTGGATCTGGTGTTCTATACCAAATAAGCTATTCATCAAGCGTCAAAGGCGAAGACACACTAATACAATTCCAGCCTTTTCAAACAAAATCATACCAGCAAGGGTTTATTGGAAAATTTGATGTTCCAAACTTCAACGTGCAGCAGTATTTATCGACTTCACAATTCAGCGTGAAGTTTGAAATTAACTCGGAATACCCATCTGACGCTGTAAAAGCAAATTTCGACAGAGTGTTACCTAAAAAACAATATTCAAAAGAAGACATGCAAAAAATGATGCTCGCCAAGTTATCTGGCAAAAAGGTAAGCTCCGAAGACTTGTACGTTTTAGATGTTGATGGGAACGATACTTGGTTACAAGTTGAAGCTTTTCCATACAGAAAAGGATCTAAAGTCGTAATTAAAGCAATGCTTAATACAAACCCCAACGGTGGTAACACGGTTAACCTTTCCGATCTTATTGAAAAAATAAAATTAAATGTTACCGAAATTGTCGATTCATAAAGCCACCTGATC
>NZ_PJBZ01000205.1 GCF_002835995.1 Psychromonas sp. Urea-02u-13
GCCCTTGGCTCCTGTATTTTTTCTCTGCTTCGGAGGGTGTCCATTTTTTAGAATATTAGCCCGAGCCTCGTGCCTTGGTACCATTAATAAACTATAAGCTGAAGCCCTTCTTTTTCTTGCTCTAGGCTCAATACGTCCAGCCCTTTTTCCTACTTGATGACCTGCAATTATAAAGAAAAACTTTTTGATGTTTTCAGCGAAATTTATAAACTTAGCTGAAACTGAATTCCATATTTGTAAGGCATTTTTGAAGCTAATTGATCTTATATTAAGATTAAATTTCTTAGCCGTTTGTGCCATCAGAATTCGGATCAGATTGTTTGCCAACAAATAAATCCATATCTCTTTTTGACACATATCTGGGGATTTGCAACTTAGCTCTGACATACCCATTGTCACTTTTAAATTTCTAAAATCAACCTCAATATTCCAACGACTTTTATATAATTCAGCGAGTTCAGCTTTGCTGTGTAGATCATCGTTACACAGTGTTGATACGAGGATTTTATGCCTCACTTTTATCTCCCTTACTGAAATGTTCTTTGGGATTGATTCATATTGTTCAACACTCATCCATTGGGGCCTTTGTGGGCGTTTATAAGTCACGATATGATCATATTTACCAATTTTCTTGCCCGTTCTAAAATCTGCTTTTTTAGCCCGTCCGCCATTTTGTCCAAAAATTCCATTGATACCTTCGCTTTGCAGATGTGAAAGTAACCAATAGCTACTGTAGATGGCGTCTCCTATTATTAAATCGCCTTTCTTAAAGGTATCTAAACTTGCTCTAAGCATGGAATGTTCATCTGCTCCTTTCCCTTTGTAAGGCGCTATTTGAGCATTGACGGCAGCTCCACTCTCTAGACAAAATACTCCCAATGCTCGACAAATAGGAAACCCCAATCCTTTTTTCTGAGTCGATTGTTGCGGATATTTTTCTTGATTTTTAGCTGAATCAGGTAGTGTAAATGTTGTTCCGTCGATTAAATAAATACTACCTTTGATGCCATTCCGATTATCAATTTTCTCTTTGATCGCATTTCCTGTGTAGCGAACTAATTTCTTTATCAAATCTAACGGGAGCTTTTGTCGACTACGGCA
>NZ_PJBZ01000206.1 GCF_002835995.1 Psychromonas sp. Urea-02u-13
TAAAACAGTTGGTTAGGTTCCGCTTCGCTCCACATTATAACCAACAATTTTAGTCCGCTTAAGCGGGCGTTAGGTATTCTTAATTTGAATCAAATACAAACTATAATCGATTATTGTATTAACAGTTTTTTATAGAAGTAATAACTAGTATATGGAATATGACCATTCGTGAACAAGGGTAATAAATAGATGAAAAAAATAATCTTTGCCACTGCATTTGCTACTATTTTTGCCTTTTCAGCACAAGCGGCTTCCCGTTTTACTTTTACCCCACAAGCCAATAAGATGGTTGGTTTATATTTGGGTGGTCAAATTGGACAAAGTGAAACAAAAGGTGATTTTGGTGAAGGCAACACTATAATCGACTTTAATTTAGAAAAAGAACTGCAATTCAACTACTTTTTTGCCGTTGTACACCCTTATCCTTTGCTCCCGAATATACTCATTTCAAGTACCACTTTTAATACCACTGGTAAAACTAATTTAACGCAAGAGTTTAGCTTCGGCGATGAAGATTTTCTAATTGGTGACGATATTAATGCTAGTTTTGATGTCAGCTATGTCGATTACACCTTATATTATGAGTTGTATTATGAATTTTTTCATAATACATTTTTTTCATTTGATTTAGGTTTAACCGTTAGAGATTTTGATGCTGCTATCTCCGTTACAGGGCAAACAAGTGATGATGATTGCATTCAAATATCGCCGAACCATCATCATTGTACATCAGCACAAAATTCTGAAACGCATACGGGCAAAAAAAATACGACTCAATTGAACCTATGCTGTATGTTGCCACTAACATTCGAGTGCCGTTAACGAACCTAAGTGTATTTACCCAAGGTAATTTTTCATTAATAGATGCCCGTTTATTTTATGACTATCAAGTTGGCTTACAGTACAGCCTAGATGAGGATTGGGTGAAAGATTTAAGCTTTACTTTAGGGTATCAAAACGTGAATATTGAATCTGAAAATTTATATACTGATATTGAATTGAAAAGCGCTTTTATCGGCGTGATTACATACTTTTAAAGACTAAAGGTTCTACAGTAGATAAAAACCTAACAAACAAGAATAGGTGTCGCGCAGCCGAC
>NZ_PJBZ01000207.1 GCF_002835995.1 Psychromonas sp. Urea-02u-13
CCATTAGGGCGTATCACTGGCGCACAGAACAATAACCGCCAACTACAGTGGCGATATGATGCAGCTGGCCGTGTTATAGAAGATCATCAAGACAATCACAAGCTATTACACCAATACAATGCCATCGGCCAACGAACGGCAAGTCAATTACCTAATGGTGAAACGGTTCAATATCAGCATGATAATAATGGTGCATTTACAGGCCTCAATTACGGCGATAATCAGGTTGCAAGTATCACGCGTGATAGCCTTGGCCGTGAAATTAAGCGTTCACTGAGTAATAATGTAACCACCGAACATAATTATGATCCTCAGGGTCGCTTACAACGTCAAACCACCTATAAAGCGGGCACTGAAAGCAATCGCCCGGCGATAAGTCAGCGTAGTTATAGCTACACGCAACAGGGCCAGTTGAGCCAAATTGACGATTTACAACGTGGTACCACGCAATATCATTACGATGCGGTTAATCGCTTAACGCAAGTTGAAGGGCCTAACCCTGAAAGCTTTGTGCACGATCCGGCTGGTAATATTTTAGCCATTGATAGCAGTAAAAAAGCACCAACATCTACCGCAAGTACACCTAAACACGCTAACCAAGTACAGGGTAATCGTCTTAAGTTTCAAGGCGATACGCATTATCAATACGATGCTAAAGGTAACCGTATTGCACAAGTGCGTGGCAAAGGGCAAAAACTAAAAACCGCTTACCGTTATAACAGCCTTAATCAGTTAGTGGCTGTGAATAACAACGGCGCAAACACGGTTTATCAATACGATGCGCTAGGACGTCGTATCAGCAAACAAAATCAACACGAGCGTACTGACTTTTTATGGTTTGAGGATGTCCTGCTCAGTGAAACGACGCAAACTAGAAATAGCGTCGCGCAAACCTCATTACAAACTAAAGTCTATTTGTTTGAACCTAATACATTTAAACCGTTAGCATTTGTGCAAGGTGAAGTCTTATATCATTACCATTTAGACCATCTGGGCACGCCACAAGAAATCACCAACGCCAATGGTGAGGTTGTCTGGGCTGCCAGTTTTAAAGCCTATGGTAATTTAGC
>NZ_PJBZ01000208.1 GCF_002835995.1 Psychromonas sp. Urea-02u-13
TGTGTTACTGGTAAATATCCCTAATCTGGAGAGATTTAAGTATGAAGTTAGCTGATGATATTGTTGATATTTTAAGTTCCACGGAAGGCGTTTTAAGTGACGCTCTTATAAAAACAAAAGTTTTACTCCATCAAATTGGTCATAAAGAGCTAATTACATGGGTAAATAAAGAACTTAATGGTTACGACGATATAGAAGAACTACCTGAATATAGGATTGTCTCGGCAGAGGTTTTAGTTAATGCATCAAATGGTGCATACGATGTTAGAAGCCATCCTGTACCTCTCGGGCATTTAGATGAAGAATTCAGGAATACTATTGAGCGTGGCAGAATGCCTCAGTCTTTAACTGTAATTGAAACATTTAGTAAGTCTGAAGAGAATTTAACATCTTCAATTCCTATGGAAGCTAATGGGCTGTTGGGGCAAGGTTTAGCAAATGGCTACGTTGTTCAGAGGGCTTGGAGTATGATCCCAAATACAAGTGCATCTAATATATTAATGCAAGTTCGCTCGCGTCTTTTAGACTTTGTACTAGAGCTAAGTAGTGAGCTTTCTGATGTAAATTCAGCTAATGAAGCAAAACAAAAAGCAAGCCAATTTGATACTGCAAACTTGTTCAATCATACTATTTTTGGTGATAACACCACAATTGTCGTAGGCTCTGAAAATACACAAACAGTTACGAATCAAATTACTAAAAGCGATTTCTCTGCATTGCGAGAGACTTTGACAGAAAACGGAGTAAGTGAAGATGATATTAAATCACTTGAAGTAGCCATAGAAGATGATTCTAGTGTTATAAACCGTAAAAAAAATGAGTTCGGTCCTCAAGTGAAGGTATGGTTACAAAATATGTTGTCAAAAGCTATAAATGCAAGTTGGCAAGTTGAGTTAGGAGTAGCAAGTAGTTTACTAGCAACTGCTTTAAACAGTTTCTACGGGCTAGTGTAAGTAAAACACACATAACAAGTCATTTAAACGGAAAATTAACAGTTGGCCATCGCTTCGCGATTATAGCCAACCATTAATTTCCGCTTAATG
>NZ_PJBZ01000209.1 GCF_002835995.1 Psychromonas sp. Urea-02u-13
ATAAAGCGCTATTTTAGTTTACTTCCTGTTTTATTTAGTTTACTTCCTGTCACGGCTACTTCATTATTTCCTCATAAAATATTCAACCTTTTGGAATAACATGGAAATTGTATTCAACGGCCCTGAAGATGGCCCTTTATTTGTTTTCTCTCACGGAGCGGGCGCGCCATTAACCTCTGACTTTATGGAGCAAGTGGCGGTCGGTTTAGCCAACAAAGGCATTCGTGTGGCACGTTTTAATTACAATTACATGCAACAACGAGTGGAAACGGGTAGCCGTCGCCCCCCTGAGCGTGCGCCTAAATTACTTGCGCAGTTTGATGAGCTAATAAAACAGCTTAATCAACCTATGGTCATTGGCGGGAAATCAATGGGTGGACGTATGGCAAGTTTGTTAGTGGCTGATCCTGAATTTTCACAGGCTCATCAATTAATAAAAGGCGTTGCTTGTGTGGGTTATCCTTTTCATCCTCAGGGTAAACCTGAAAAATTACGCACTGAACATTTACCCGATATAAAGGTACCGTTATTAATGGTGCAAGGTGACAGAGATAAACTGGGCAGTCGCGAAGAGGTTGATAGTTACGGTTTACCTGAATCGATTCAATGGTGTTGGCTTGAAGATGGTGATCACGATTTAAAACCACGTGTTAAAAGTGGCTTTAAACATCAACAGCATATTGAGACGGCTATTGTGTCGCTTTATCAATTTATTATGCTAAATCAATAAGCTAAGGTCATCATTTTTTATAAACTAAAACAAGATAGTTTTTAGCTATGGTTTTAGGTGTTTTAAACGATTTTACTTATCCATGAGATTCTCTAATATTTGATCTATCCTCTTAGTTAGTTTTTATTCACTAACTAAGTACTTGTTAGTCTTATATTTAGGGGTTCACATGTCAGATAATAAAACTCGTTTAACATCCGTAAACGGCGCACCTGTTGCCGATGACAATACCAGCATTAGTGTTGGCGCCCGTGGTCCATTAACCTTTGATAATCATTACCTATTTGAAAAATTA
>NZ_PJBZ01000210.1 GCF_002835995.1 Psychromonas sp. Urea-02u-13
CGTATTTTGTGGCGACCGCCACGTATGTTTCTTTGACCTTCGTAGCTCCCACTTTCTTTATTGAAGGGGGCTACTCCGATCAATGAAGACGCTTCTTTATTCGTTAAATATCCAAGTTCTGGCATGTCGCTAAGTAGGTTGAAAGCAACTACGTTACCAACCCCTGGCATGCTTTGTATGATGATGTTTTTGGCCTTGTACTCATCGCATTTTTCAATGAGCTTACTAAGTTTGCTATCGACTTTTTCTATCTGATTTTTAATGGCAGTTAATATAGGTTTGATAATACCCGAGATTTCTTTTGGCATAATCTGCAATCGGTTTTTTTCCATGGTTTGCATGGTCATGAGTTGCCTCCTTCGAGATAATAAATCGCTCATTAACTGCATGTTTTCTGGCTTTAATGTCGATAATGGTGGCTTAATGGCTTCGCCATAATGAGCAATTAACTGTGCATCCAGCTTATCCGTTTTAGCCTTACGACCAATAGCACCTGCGAACTTTCTTACATGCGCAGGGTTTGCGACTACAAAGGGTAAATCAGCTTGTGAGCATGCCATAATAAAAGCGTGTTCAAGTCGGCCTGTCGCTTCAATAACGATACGCATTGGTTTATGTGGTTTTATTTTTTTAATGGCTTCTTTAATGCCTTTATCATCATTAGTGACGGTGAAGTAAATATCTAATGGTCTGATATAAATATCGAGTTGAAACTTGCCTGTGTCGACACCGATGGTGATTTCTTTTTGATTGTTTGTGCAATTCATAATAAGCTGACTCCGCCTTGCTATTCGGGCTCGAGGCCCAGTTGACTATCCGAGTTTAATGCTTGGAGTCTTGTACAACGTTCATTCTTGCTAACGGTCTCTCAAATGAGGAGCCAGGCGTTACACGAACTGTTGTATAAGAAAGCCTTGGTTGCAGCCAAAGCTTGGGTCTCACACTACCCTAAAAGGTTTAAATGGTAATCATTTGATGGGGTAATTATCCATACA
>NZ_PJBZ01000211.1 GCF_002835995.1 Psychromonas sp. Urea-02u-13
GGCACTATTACCCCCTTATCTTCCGTTAATGGCATCGCCTCTTTGATGCTCGTTATACGCGCGTTATTTATATCAGCATAATGTGAATTATGGCTGTTAAAAAAATCTAATAGGGTGTGTTTTCTAGCCCGTTTTATTTTGCTGAGAGATGGCCACCTTTCAATGAAATCGCAGAATATCATGGTGTCTTTTTCTCCAAACCATTCAAGGGCTTGGGGGTAATAGTTCTTTAGTGTTGCAGTGATTTTATTGGATAAATCGACACTACTTTGCACTAATCCACGACGATATTCGACGAGTTGTGCAAGTGATCGTATCGCCGCTGATTCAGGTTCAATGACAGCTAATTTATCCATGTGTAGAGTCAGTATTTCAACTTCTATTAGTGCATCAGAGGGATCATCTTTGGCCCCACTGGGGGTGAATGCTTTTCGGTATTTAGCCACGGTTGAAGGATTGACTGTAAATAAGGTGAGATGGCTGTACTTAGCTAATGCATAAATTAATGGACCTTTTTGAAGTTCACAAACAATGGCAATCTTCTGATTGGGGTAGCGTTGTTTAAGGCTCATTGCCCACTCATGTAATGCTTCGGGTTTGTGTTTAATAATGGAATAGTGGTATTTTTTGGAATGAGTTGGGTGCTCACAAATATCATGTTTTGTATCAGCCCAATCAATGCCGATTAAAACTGCAAAATTATCAACGTTATATCCTTTCATTTTCAAGCTCCTCCGCGTAAAGTTAGCAATGGAATGTGCTTAAAGCTCGTTTCTCGCAGGTCTTATAGATAGTCGTGGTCGGCAATCCCTGAGTATGCGTTTTGAAGCGAGTTGTTCTGTTGGTTCGAACGTCTTGTTAAAAACATTTATTGTGTTTGGCACTTAATATTCGTAACCAACAGAAGCATGTTCCACTTACATAATAATAAGTTACTTTATTAAATAAATGGATTGGTCTTACTATAAGGCACTTAAACGGAA
>NZ_PJBZ01000212.1 GCF_002835995.1 Psychromonas sp. Urea-02u-13
TATAGATAGGATGATCCAGCAAGCCATTAGCCAAGTGATCAGCCCTTATTTTGAACCTATATTCTCGCCTCATAGTTACGGCTACCGTCCCGGTAAAAGTCCTAATCAAGCGGTCAATTACGTACAAACTTGTATTAAACAAGGGTACAAAATAGCCGTGGATATTGACCTATCAAAGTTCTTTGATGAAGTTAATCATGACATGCTCATGAATCGGCTCGGTCGGAAAATCAAAGACAAAGCCTTGATGCAATTAATTGGACGTTACTTAAGAGCCGGTATTGCGGAAAAAGAAACGGGTCTTTGGTTTCCATCCGATAAGGGCGTACCGCAAGGAGGCCCCTTATCGCCACTTCTGTCTAATATTTTATTAGATGAATTGGATAAAAAGCTAACACGAGAGCGATTGTATTTTGCACGTTATGCCGACGACATCATCATTTTAGTGAAGTCTCAGCATATCGGCAATAAGGTCAAAACAGGGATATCACAATACATCAGCCAACGTTTGAAATTGATTGTGAATGAAACTAAAAGTCGCGTTGGACCTGTTTCAGGTTCGAAGTTTTTAGGCTTTGCTTTCCAACGAGGTCGGATATTGATTCACGCTAAATCTTTGAAAAGATTTAAAGATAAAGTAAGAACATTGACCAACCGAAATTGGGGAATTGCCATGAAAAAGCAAATTTATAAACTTAATCAATATCTACGAGGATGGGGAAACTATTTTCTCATTGCCAATGCCTACCAGTTAACAGTTGACCTAGATACTTGGGTCCGCCGTAGACTACGGATGTGCTACTGGCGACAGTGGCGGAAACCGCGCACCAAAGTGAGATCATTAATGAAGCTTGGAGTACCGGAACGTCTCGCCATTTCTTGTGGCATAACCAGCAAAGGCCCATGCCGTAGTTCTAAAACTAAAGGGATCAATATTGCGATCAATAATACGTTTTTAGAACAGCAAGGGTTGGTGTC